>JAGQHF010000162.1 GCA_020431985.1 Nitrosarchaeum sp.
CTGAAATTATTCAAATCAGCTTATGTCAGAATAATTGTTTTCTTTATTTGCCATGATATAATATGAAACAATTGCGGAAATTTGTTCATACATTACAGTCACAGTTTTTCTCCTTGATGATTTGAATTTGTCTTGTAGGTGTATCTACAAAAACGTCTTGAACAGAACTACCAGTTGCCTTTTGCATGTCAAGAGGGCTATGATGATTGTATCCTCTGGAATTCATCTCCTTTACAAGCTCTTCATGCCTTAGATACATGGCCTTCAACTTTCCTTTCCATCTTATGGTTTCAGGATGTTTGGAATAACCTTTCTTGTTTTGAGTTATCACGACCCACATTGCATGGAGCTCACGATGTTCTCCCAGAAGATGATTTTTGCATAATTTGCTAGGAGAAATATCCCATATTCTCATATGGTTTACATCCAAACAATATACGATAAAACACTTGATGGTATGGATTCCTAGTGCCAAATTTTTGTCTCGTACAAATTTTATCGCATGTTGGTCAGCTAGTTAGCTGACTTGTATTTATCATGTTGAGAGATGGTGTAATAATGTGCGGGAACGTCATGACTAATAGTCATTTTTTAAAACCCTGACACTGCGTTCTCGCATAAACCTAACTCTGGTGAAAAATGTCCCAACTCCAATCTTTTCTGAAAAACCCCAAGTCTTTGCTACTGCTGGAGTATTCTATATTCTTGCTGGCGGTATTTTATTTTGGTGTGCTTCTTTTTACCGAATACAAAACTCTTGGGCTAGACGAACCAATTGTTGAGATCCCTATCCAGATACAACAAGCAAGCAACATAGCGCTTTATGTGATGCTGGCAATGCTCTCCGCCGAGTTAATTCTAAAGTATATGAAGATAAGAAACATGCGACAATTTTTAAAAAAATATTGGCTTGACGTTACGATGGTTATACTCATTCCTGTATTTTCTGGCATCAAAATCTTCAAGACAGTTCAGATTGCCAAAAAGGCAAAAATCATCAA
>JAGQHF010000163.1 GCA_020431985.1 Nitrosarchaeum sp.
CAATTGCAGAATTTGAAAGAGCCTTTGAAATGGCCATTTATCAAGCGGCATTAAGATCATTTACAAAAATGTTCAGTTTTGCAACGATAATTGGAATAACAAAATTAACTGCTTTTGAGGTTAGAAATTTGGCGGCTATTGCGTATGCTATAGAACAGAAGATTCCCACAGAAACCACCATGTCAAAGTTAATCCTTGAAGAGGAATAAAACTCAAAAAATGTTCAAGTTTCCAAAAAAAAATGCAGTCACGCCTGAAGTTTTAACAAAGTTTATCTGGGTTAGTACGTTTATGGCAATGATTTTTGCACTGCCATCCATAGCATTGTTTCTTGGAATTTATTTCAGTACGGGAAATCTCATTTTAGGAGCAATTGTAGGATTTGGAGTTCATTTTATAATACTGGCTTTTTCAAGTAGAATTTCAAGATTCTTAACAGAACTTATGAGTTAGTAACATAGGGATACAAAGTTGGTGAATTTGATATGATGGGAGATAGAGATTTTCGCAGTCTAATTAAAAATGCTGTAGATTCGATAGGAAGAGAGCTAGAAATCGACATAGATGTGAAAGACATTAAGACGATTCATCTCAAAGAGGTTGTTCAATGTTTGAGAAGGTCTTACTATGACAGAATTGATCCACAAGAGGTTGAAAGAAAAGGTTTCAGCGACCTTTTAGCAGGACTCCTTAGGAAACTCCAGTACGGCAGTAAACCAAAAGAATTCGGAATTGACGACATAAATCTAAGGGGACAGGCAGATATGATTATAGATGACTCCATAATACTTTTCAGGCCAGCAAGCTCAACACTAGAATCACCCAATGCAAATGATCTGCTCTATCTTAATGCGTGTATGTGGATTTATGATAAAATGGACGGAATGATTGTATATATTTCTGGAAATAGAGAAGAAACGAGTTTTTCAGTAACACGAGAAAAGAAGATGTTTGAAGAGGTGATCAGAAGAGTACGAGTGTTAAATGATTTATTAAAAGAACAAAAAACACCCATTTTAGAACCATCTTCAGATTGTACCGAATGCCAGTACTACCATAGATGTTACGTTACAAAAAAGAATACCAAGCAGGTTTCACTAGCTGAAATGCTGGGATTTGGTAAAGACGATTAGCAAAAATATGAAAAATATTGTAAAGGAGTATTACTTTTAGTCGAGTGGTTCGGGGTGTCCTTTTCCACGAAGAGCAAAACATACTACTGCTAGTGCAATTGCAACCCCTATTGCTGAGCCGTATGCGGCCAATCCTGCTTCTGCCATTTGATCAAAACTCATCTAGCGTGCTTTTATAACTTTGTCAATATTTTATTGTTAAAAATATATTATCATAATTTTATCATATAGAGATACATTTGGATCATTTTGTGAACTCAAAATGAAGTTCATTCTCGTGTCCGCTTGTCATCGAGCTAAGATTGTAAAATACATCACCAGTGACTTTCCATTCGGCCTTGTTTTCTTGCAAGTCAGACCATAATTCAGGAATGTTGCCATTATTTTGTAAGATAAACTTGTCTTTTAAGGACATTTCTGCTCCATCAAGTAGAGTATAGTAATTAGAGCCAAACTCGACCATTCCTTCAGGTCTACTGCCAATTTGACCACCCGAAATTTGTGTTTGTTCAGAAAATCCTGTTTCATATACCTGATAATCGATCACCTGAACGATTACTGAGGATGGATTAGGATTTGTTAGTTTGAATTTTACCTCTATGGTAGCAGATCTCTCTGAGATTTGTAATATGGATACATCGTCAAGTTCTACTTTTATTGGTTGTATCTCTAAAGTTTGCCTCTCAGGTTGTGGTGAGGCCAAATTTTCTATTGTCGAACCAGACATCAGAACAACTCCAATTACTGCAGCAAAGGCTCCAACTGCAGCAAAGACAAAGATCTTAGGATTCACTAATTGTGGTTTTCTTTATGGCATCTTAAATGTTGAGTATATGATAAATTCAAAAACATAGTTATTTTAAGGTCAAGTCGTTTGTAAAATAGTGGCCGAAGAAACTGTTCATGGATCTGGAGGATATATTATTGCAGATCTGACGGAAGAACAGATAAAAAAAGCTGATCTGGGGGTTGGGAAATTATTTCTGGCTCCTATTGGCAAGCTCGAGGTAGACAAAATGTTAAAACACTTTTGTAAGAACTGTAATACTGAGTTTGATAAACCTCCAAAAATTCAGCTTGAAGAAAATACAAATGAGGAAGTAGCGGATAACCTCATACTGGTTGAGAGGGGCCAATATACATGCCAACAGTGCAATTTCATCATAGGTGAGTATAGAGTATTTGAGAAAAAAGATGAATTGGGTGAAATCGGCAAAGCAAAACCAATGAAATAACTACGATAATTATTATATTATGATGATGGAAAAAAACTATGCAGTACTTTCAGGCCGTTCAACAAGGTAAGCAGAGATCAAGTAAATCCCAAATGAAGATGTTTGAAATTGCAGGATTCGGCATGCTGACCCTTACAACAAAAAAAATTAATGGGAAGTTTGTCCCAGTTGGTGACGAAGAAC
>JAGQHF010000164.1 GCA_020431985.1 Nitrosarchaeum sp.
AATAAAAAACTAATGGCGCCGGGAGGGAGATTTGAACTCCCGTTCCCTTGCGAGAACGCGCTTTATGGTTATTATTTCCAGGCGCGCGCCCTACCAGGCTAGGCGACCCCGGCTCAGTCTTACGACAATTATTTTTGGAAATTCTGATTATATATTATGTTAGAAGAGTTTCCAGATTCAGATTAGTGGATTAAGATGTGTGTAAGTTGACATAGTAAAAAGCGATACAGGCAGATTTGGTATGACTATAGAATATTTCAGAAGGACAAAACTGTGAAAAATTACTCTGTTACATCAATAAGAATTTGCTTTGCATCAACAATTTCATCCTCTGAGTCATATGCAATTACATATAGTAAAGCATTCGATGTGTTTGGGAAGGTAGACACATCATTCAATGTTATGTTATTATCCATTGATATTTCAGATACGTTAGGAGAGCAACTCACACAACCGATCTCATATTTGAATACGGATGGATCATCATTCCAAGTCATTTTAACCGTTGCAGAATCATCGGCATATTCAATTATCTCAATATTTACACTCAACGGCTCCGCATATGCATATCCAATACCCAACACAACTAGGAAAATTGGCATGGTAAGAATGAAACCATTCATCATGATTTCCCATATATTTTACATATTAAATATTACTATACAAGAGATAAGCAGAATACTCATTTCCAGATATTAACAGTAACAGATTTTTCAATTTTTTTCTTGTTGTTATCTAATCCAATGGCGTGAATTTTATACAATCCCTCTAGCGCTTGACCACCATCATTTTTGGTTTGATTCCACACAAACTCGGTTTCTTCCTTAGGATCCAAACTTGAAACTGTTGGGAGAGGTGGTGAGTATATAATCATACCAGACAATCCAGTTATTTTGAACCCAAAGGAGTTATTCGGAAAATACAATGGGACAGTACCAGAATTTATTACCGTAATTCGGATAGGATCGCCTTTCTTGTAGTCATGTTTTTCAGGAAGTACAGATATGGAAACACCTTCCGTGTAAACGACTTCCAAGGTATTTTTTACCTCAAGAAGATATATGCCAAAAAGGAATCCAGATACCATACCAACAATCACAAAAATTACAAGACTTTTGGCAAACATTTTCAGACATTACTTGGTATTCCTTTTGTTCGCCATTTTTTTGGGTAAGTGTTAGGCGTCATAATTATGCGCTTTGTTTCAAAGGCATAGCCCTTCGCAGAATCACGTATTTCTTCTTCTGACATGATTGGTTCAGCTAGAGCCACAATCTCGCCTTTTTGGGTATATACTGCAACAGGCTCGCCTTTTTTAAGATTAGGAGAGATTTGCAATATTCCTGGAATGGCAAGTTGAGCGCCATGACACAAAGCATCGACCGCAGAATCACGTATTATAACAGATTTTATTTCACTAAATGCTACTTCAACAGGCTTTATCATTTTCAGAAGCTTAGATTCATCCTGAGTTTCTTTCCATGATGCATAGGCATCTGCAAGCTCATGAAGTGTTACTAATCCATCAACCTCATGAAATTGATCCACTCTGGTTCTCCTCAATTCTATCATTGTACCTCCAGGGCCCATGATTTCGCCAATATCATAATATAATTTTCGGATGTAGGTTCCAGCTTCGCAGAGTATGCGCATTAAAATTAGTCTTTCCTTCTGTTCCAAGACTTCCAATTCATAAATAGTTCTCGTTCGGGTTTTTCTAACAACTGCTGAGCGTTGAGGGGGTTTTTGATATATTTCTCCTTTAAACATGCTTAACACCCTATCAAGTTCTTCTTTTGAAGGGAGGGAGTGAAGTCTACCTAGAGCATGGTATTCTTTTGGTCCATAGAGTAAAACTCCAAGAGCTTTGGTTGCTTCTCCAAGTCCTAACGGTAACACTCCTGAAACCTGAGGATCCAAAGTTCCGCTATGTCCAATTTTCGGGATGTTCAGGATTCTTTTTGTCCAAGCTACAGTTTCATGGCTAGTAGGTCCAGGAGGCTTATCCAATAAGATAATTCCATAATTTAGAAGCTGTTCTAGTGTCCGTTTGTCATAGTAAGTTCCGTAGGATTCATCAGTAATATCCTGATCAATTGTCACAAGATTTTCAAATTGTTTTAGTTTCATAGTAATTTTCTCACAGTTTCTGTCGCAACATCAATCACTTGTTTGGCTGTTAGATTATTGGTGTTAATAATTACATCAAATACAGATTTGTCATCACCGAAGTCAAAATTATATAGTTTTTTGTACAAGGCCTTGTTTTTATCAAATCGTTCTTTGGTCACTTCATATGCTTCCTCAGAACTCATGTTATCTCTGTTTTGCATTCTTTTTGTACTGTTTGCATGTGAACCTTCCAACCAGATCTTTATTCCGTTTTTTACAAGCCAAGGTAAAGTATAGCTTGTGATAACCATTCCACCTTGATTGAAAAGTGTAGTTAGATTATCATCCAGATTTTTATCAAATTCATAGTTTTGTTCACGTTGAGCAAGAAACTTCATTCCATCATCTGTGTCCCACCAATCATCACCATCAGAATCAAACCCCTGTTCTTTTGCCATGTTTTTAAGAACATCACCACCACTAAGATATGTAAGGTTAAACTCTTTAGCTAGACCCTTTGCCACGGTGGTTTTTCCTACAGCAGGAGGGCCTGAAATTACAATTGATTTTGTCAACTGAGATCCATTGATGTTTTTGTAATTTTCATAATTATGCCACTAAATGCAATTGATGAAAGGAAATACCAAGCCCATAAAAATAGAGCATTTTCTTGAGTACAAACATGTTCTGGGTTTGCAGCTTGTTCCGCGGTACATGTTAATTGGAAGAAGTCCCCAGGTATAACATTAAGAGGTATTGGCGATATTGCAACAGTGTATGAGAACAGATGCGGTAGTACGAGATAAAATATCAGAATCAGTGGAACAAAGGTAACCATCATTGGTCTCATGTTCATCTGCATCATCTCCATTGACATCTTGTTCATGTATGCAGATTTTTTGTTAAGCTCATTAATTTTGTCTTGATCCTTAGATCTCATTGCTGCCATTCTTTCCTTTTGGAAAGATCTTGTCTCCTTCATTATTCGTTTTAACTTTGTTTGATCAACCATTTTTTTTCGTACAGCAGAATTGAAAAAGTTCAACATTATTCCAAATCCACTTACTGCAAACATCGATAAGATCAGTCCCTTGACTATAGGATCATCGCTTCCTAATGCACCTCTTTGCCCACTAAAAAAATCAAATTGTAAGAAGAAAGAATCCAAATATAAAAAGATAAAACTCAAGTCCATTTTTACAATCCTATTGAATTAATTATTTTATCAGCTGCTTCATCAATCTTTCCCTCTCTGTTAAGTACATACTTGATAGGAGAACCAGTAATTACGGCGCAGGCAGAAATTATTCCCGACTGGAAGTCTAGCTCTTTTTTTACATTTGCCAAGGTAATTTTATCACGATTTCTAGTAAAATCTTTAATTCTTCTACTGTAAATCTCTTCTGGCTTTGCAGAAACGGAAACAAAGTTGGTAGGTTTTATGATTTTCAGGACATGTTCTGGTAATCCTGGATAGTATCCTTCTGGTGAACTAATGAATGCATGAGTATCTATAATGACTACATCTTCAGTAAGACCTGCAATTTTTTCTGCTGCAATCTTTTGTAGTCTTTGCTGTTCAGGTACGGGTAACTTACGTAGCTCGTCTCTATCTTGGATCCCGTGATTTTTTGCTATTTCAAACATGAGACTACCAAAGCTATAAACACTGACGGATTTGTTCTGTTTGGTCAGAATTTCCACCACTGTTTTCAGCAAAGATGTTTTGCCTACTCCAGGTATTCCTACCATGACTATTTTCTTATTTTCTACCAAGTAAAGCACCCAATCTTGGCATGACGACCTCTACTTGCTCTCTAACTAGTTGAGTGTAATAGTTAATGAGAATATCTACCATAAGTAATATACCGATTCCAGAACCAAATACGCCCAATACATCTGAAATTCCAGCCAAAAGGCCTAAAATCCCGGAACCTATGATTGTGACAGAGGGAATGTATTTGTTTAGCAATGATTCAACAGGCTTATTCGAACGCCTAAATCCAGGAATCTGTACATCTGCATCCAGAAGATTTTGGGCAGCGCTCTTTGGAGACAAACCTCCTAATTCAACCCAAAGCCTACCAAATACTATCACAATACCAATCATGAACAAAATATAACCCACAGCACGGCCGGGATCTAATGCGGCCACATCTAATCCTCTTGGAGGAGTTATGTAGTAAATTATACCCCCTATTGGAGTAGACGGACTTGTTGGGTCAAACTGGCCTACAATATTCATAAATGCATTATTGTTACGAGGGTTAAAGTTTGCCCAGAACATCTGGCCTATGAATACGGCATTTGCCGTAAGGGCAGATGCTAGAATAACTGGAATGTTAGATGTGTATAACATTTTGATGGGATATACGGCAGAAAATCCTCTGTATTTTGTTGAAACAATTGGAATCTCAATTTTCATTCCTTGTGTAAATACCAATATCAACAAGATGCCAGCTGTGAGGCACAAACCAAATATGCTTGGTAATTGGTTCGATCTAAACAGTACATTGGACAAGTCACCGTTCATTATTGATTGGCCAATATACGGTAGAATTCCTATTGTGCCACCGTCTCCAGCTGGAAGCGGACTAAATAAATTCCAAAGGATTTGTTGAGCTACACCTGCCATGATAAACAAACTTATGCCACTTCCAAGACCCCATCCCTTTTGGATAAGTTCATCTAAGAACATGATGATAATAGATGCGGCCATAAGCTGACCAATCATCACATACAAAACATATGGTTCTGGTACACCCGGACCGTATACTGCTGTTGCATATACAATGGACTCTGCAACAATTACTACATACGTAACCAGCTTTGTTGCCGTTTGAAATATACCTCGTTCTTCAGGTTTTTTGAAATCAAACCTCAAGATTTCAGAACCTCTCAATAACTGCATTAAGAGCCCTGCAGTAACAATAGGTCCAATGCCTAGTTCTACTAGAGTACCTTGTTGGGATGCAAAGATGACTCTGGCAAATTGCAAGAAGTCAAACTCTGGAGCTGTTGCTCCAAAAAGAGGAGTCTGAGCCATAACCATGTAAATCAAAAGTGCTACACCACACCAAAGAAGCCGTGTAGACAATGGAATCTTCTTTTTTGGTTTTGGAACTTGTGGTAGATATGGTTCTGCCTTGAAAACAACCTTTCTGATAATATTAGTTACTGTGCCCTCAGCCATTATCAGATATCACCTCTCCTCCTGCGGCCTTGATCTTTTCTTCTGCAGATGCAGAAAATTTGCTTACTTTGACTGTGTATGAAGTGGATATCTTTCCGCCGCCAAGAAGCTTGTCAAATCCAGCAGCGTCTAGATCAAGTATTTTTTTCCCTGTTTCTTCCTTGCCGAATTTAGCGAACAGGTCATCGAGATCGCGAAGATTAGCCCATTTTTTGGTAATGTTTGGGTGAGGTGGGTGAGTAGAATCATGTCCAAAATGATTAGGATCGTCTTTTAACAAGGTGCTATAGTGATATTTCATCATACCAGCAACGCCAAGACCACCCTTGTGACCACTTGCACGGTGCTGGCCTACTTGGCCCCAACCCATATTTCGTCCGCCTCTTAGTTTTCGTGTCTTTCGTAATCTTGTTGCCATATCACATCATATTCCTTACCAAAGTTCCAAGGTCCTTGTTTTCTCCAAGTACACCTTTTTGACCATAAAGTCTCTTTGTACTACGCTTGAACCCATATCTTGGAGGAGCAAGTGCAAACCACGGTTTTAGAGGTTTTAGTTTTGATAATGCAACTTTTCCTTCAGACAGCGCATTTGCTAATTCGTCAATACTTGAAAAACCAAGTTCTTTAAGATCCGCTGCATCGATTTTTTTATATCCAGATTTTCTGCCTTTTTTATCCAATAATTCTTTGGCCAAGCTTGAATCAAGCTCAATCCAAGAAACATAATGTTTGATTTTATTTAACATTCCTAGTGTATTGTCTTTGGCTTGAAGTATAGTGGCTCTGTATTTTTTTTCTAGCTTTAATAATTCCATAGTCGTTGTAGCCCAATGAGGTACATCCGCTTGACCCTTAATCCTAACTACCAAGTATGCGTTTACCATGCTGCTCAACCCTGACTGAATGTCTGTCGAAGACAGTCCAATATTGCTTTTGATGTTGAATTCATTGTTGGAGTAGAACCTTTTGCAGTGGTCCATGCATCTTTTAATCCTGCTAATTCCAATAATCTCTTAATCTTACCGCCAGCTACCAAGCCTAATCCACGAGGTGCAGGAATGATTTCTATTGTGACACTTCCTCCTTTACCCCTTATCTTAAATGGAACCGAATGTTTTTGGTCACATCTACATTCCCAACTTCCACAACCTAACTTTATAGGACTTACATTTAGTAGTGCTTGGTTGGTAGCTTTTTCTATGGCTATTCGCATTTGTTTGGATTTTCCCTGGCCAATTCCCAAATAGCCATTTTCATTTCCTGTAGCTACTATGGCTTTAAATCTAGTCGACTGACCATTTGAAGTCATTTTTTGAATAATACCTACATCAACCACCTCACTTTTCAAGTCAGGCAATAATTTTTTTATAATTCCAGCCTCTTGAATTCGAAGACCTTCTTGAATAATTTCCTCAATAGAAGTAATTTCTCCTGATGCTACTTTTTGGCCAAGAATTGTTTTTGGAATCCAAACCTCCTCTTCTGATTCTCGTTTAGGTCGTCTTCCCTGACCATTGCCTCGTGTTTGTGCTGTCTGACTCATTGTTATTTAACCTCGCTATCTATTGCAGATTTCATTTGTGAAATGTCATTTTTTACAGCCAGATGTTCTCCATTAATTCTCTCCTCGGGCGGAAAAGTTTCAGAATCAGCAGGGATCTGCATGCCTGCATCAATCACGCCTTTTAAAGCAGCGGCCATTCTTTGTGTGTACTTTCTTGTTCCTGTATACAATATTGCAGTGTTTGCCCCTTGTCCAATGGCCTTTTTGCCTGCAAGATAACCGGTTAGGTATGCAGCAGGTATGTTTTTTCTAGAACCCTTCCATCCCTTTCCAAGCAAATATCTGGAATGCGCCGAAGCAATAACCTTATCACCAGTCATCTCAGGTTTAAGAATCTGAACCTGAGTGTTTTCATTAGTAATGTTAACCGTAATGAAGTCCCGTTTACCCATAAGCATGGTACTTCTCTTTTTATAATTGGTCTTTTCCTCTCTTAATCTTCTTAATATTTTTGAGTAGGCCATCTATAGAACACGAGTTTGAATCTGCTCTTATATACGTTAAGCGCGGATAAGCGAAGCAAGCAATGCCTTTTGAGTATGAAGGCGGTTTTCTGCTTCATCCCAAACAACTGACTGAGAACCGTCAATTACAGATGATGTTACTTCCTCTTCTCTTTTTGCAGGAAGACAATGCATGAAAATGGAATCAGATTTAGCATTTTCCATGAGAGTCTGATTTACCTGATATTTTGGAAGAAATTGCTTTTTCCTCTTTAGATCGCGGTTGTGAATGGATGTAAATGTATCAGATACTACCACATCAGCGTCAGACACAGCAAATTTTGGATCATTAGTGACAACGATCTCAGTGTGGTTACTACCCTCTTTCACTACTTTTTTGTCAGGCTCAAATCCTTTCGGTGTAGCTATAAACATGCTAGATTTGGACAAAGCGCAACCATAAATCATAGAATGGCATACGTTGTTGCCGTCACCAATCCAAGCTATTTTTAGGTCATTTATCTTACCTTTTCTTTCCTTTATTGTCATAAAGTCCGCCAAAATTTGGCATGGATGGAAAGAATCAGATAAACCGTTAATTACAGGTACGGTAGAATGAGCTGAAAGATGCTCTAACAAACTGTGGTCATAAACTCTTGCCATGATACAATCAGTATATCTAGAAAGGGTTTTTGCTGTATCTTCTATTGATTCACCTCTGGATAACTGCATTTCATTTGATGATAAATTGACTGCGTGGCCACCAAGCTGAAACATTGCGATTTCAAAACTTACTCTTGTTCGGGTAGATGGTTTTTGAAATATCATAGTTAACGATTTGTTTTTTAGTAGAGGTTTAATGGAGGTCTTTTTCAATTTGATTGAAAAATCAATCAAATTCAGAAATTCTTTTGGAGATAATTCCGACAAAGTGAGGAAATCTTTTGTTTTTAGTTTCATTTCTTAAAGAATCCAAGTAATCCACGTTTCTTTTTAGGTTTTTGATCTTTAATTTCGTGGTTGGTGTCATCTTTTCTTTGATCTTCTTCACTATCGTTAAATTCTTGGTCAGTATCATCTTGTTTTTTGGGTATTTCTCCAGGTTTTGGTCTACCTTGATTAATCCATATTCTAATTTTTCCTGCGAGTATGATTGCTTGAGAATCATTCTCAGGAGGTGGAATGTCATAAAGATCGGAATAATCTGCAATGTCATCATCATCGATTCCTTCGAATGGATCTTTGTTGGATGATTCAGGTTTTGGTTCAGGTTTTGGTTCAGGTTTTGGTTCAGGTTTTGGTTCAGGTTTTGGTTCAGGTTTTGGTTCAGGTTTTGGTTCAGGTTTTGGTTCAGGTTTTTGTTCTGGCTCTGGTTTCTTTTTTGGCTC
>JAGQHF010000165.1 GCA_020431985.1 Nitrosarchaeum sp.
ATGTTTACCTAAAAGAAAATTTAACGTTAAAAAAGTTAGGTCAAAAATAAGAAATGTAAAGAGCTACTTATTGACAACTTCTGGCTCATGAAGTAACTCATGAAATGTCTTTTCTGCCAATCCGTTGCTAGTCTCCACAAATCCTTTTGTACAGTATTCACATTGAATCATATAGTACCGTATATTACCGTACTATTAATAATAAGGTAACGTCAATGTAACCTAAGCAGTCAGATACCCCAGGTCATATCTCTACATTACTTTCAGCTGACCTACTCATCATTCTGCTAAATATCTAAACATAGGACCCTTTTTATTCAATAATTTTATCATATTCCAAACCTGTCGTAATTGTTTTAAATAATCCTGTTGAGTCAAATCATGCAAATTTTTTCGTTACAAATCAATTCATCTGCAATTCATAGTTCACTTAACAATACCGTATCTAGTTTGATCGAACAAATTACTCCTGAATTACCACACTCTACTTTTGTTACTGATCTGGCTTTCATTATGATTATTGGCGCTATCATCACGTTGGCTTTTTTTAAAATCAAACAACCTTTGATCATTGGATATCTCTTTGCTGGGATGCTTATTGGCCCTCTTTCCCCATTATGGTCTTGGATACTTCCTGATGGTGGAACCTCTTCAGATGTTTTAGGAGGTGTTGGCATTTTATCTGACATTTCTGCACTAAATTTATTCTCAGAGATCGGTGTAATTCTTCTTCTTTTTGTGATAGGAATTGAGTTTCCATATGCAAAGATCCGAAATATAGGTCGTGTATCTATTGGTGTAGGTACAATTGGGTTGTTTTCAACTCTTGGTGCCGTATTTTATGGTGCAAGTGCACTGGGGATGAATTTCATGGATTCCTTATTTATCGCTGCAGCTCTTTCAATCTCAAGTACTGCCATCATTGTAAAGATTCTTGAGGAAATGGGTAGGATCAAGACAGAATCTTCTATTTTGATACTTGGCATTTTAATCGTTGAAGATGTAATTGCCGTAATACTAATATCATCGTTACAATCAATTGCTTTAGTCGGTACCGTTTCTATAGAATCTATTTTTGTTGTTGTATTGGTTGCCACGGGATTGATTGTAGGAACTTTTACTGTTGCAACTCGGATTATACCACCGTTAATTGATAGAGTTGCTGCATCAGAACATCGTGAGATTTTGTTACTTAGTGTGCTGGGGCTGTGTTTTGGTTATTCTTTATTGGCGAACATTGTAGGACTCTCCGTCGCCATCGGTGCATTTCTTGCTGGTGTTTTGGTAGCTGAATCAAAATCTGCGGAAGTATCAAAATTACTTGCAAGTCCAATTAAAGACATGTTTGTAGCAATATTCTTCATTTCTGTAGGTGCATTAATGGATATATCTCAACTTGAAAATTATATTTTACTTGCAATCGTCCTGATAATAATTGCTACCGGAATGAAATTTGGTGGTAATGTTGTAGGAAATTTTTTGTTTCGCCAACAAAGGAACAAATCTTTACGTTCTGCACTAACACTTGCTTCTCCTAGGGGTGAATTTTCTATTGTAATTATTAAAACAGGTATTGATATTGGTGCCGTCAGTACATTCCTTTTTCCATTAATTGGAGTTATCTCAATTATAACCGCATTTTTATCTCCATTTTTGGTAAGAGTAAGTGATAAAATAGCTCCTATTCAACAAGAAAAAGTAAATGAGTGATGAATTAGAGAAATTAACTACTGAATCTCATGAAAATGTATCTGTTTTTGATTTTGACAATTTTAAAGTACCATGCATAATTATGGATGAAAACAAGTATGATGAGCTCATTTCTAAAATTGCTGGAAAACCCGTATCGATAAACACCGATCTCAACATAATGCAAGATGGTCTAGGTCATGTTTTTGTTGAAATTGTTTTGACATTTTCCAAAGGTGGAACTACCGAAAAAATTTTAATTAATGCAAATAAACACTTGAATTTTTTTCAATCTCTTGCTGGTTCATCCATGCTTGCTCTATCTTCTCCCAAATCACATTATGGAAAAGAAAATGTATTTATGATTCAGTTGCCTCGCCCCGAAAAAGCAAATGATGCGTTAAAAATCATTTCACAAGGATTAGAAAAAATTAACAAATGAGATGCAGTCACCGGGATTCGAACCCGGGTCACGAACTTGGCAAGCTCGAATATTAACCAAACTGTACTATGACTGCAACAAACCTAAGGAAAGAATTTGGATATTAAACTGTTTTTAACTATTTCTGCAGTAAAATAGCATGGATGAAATCCTACTAAAAAAAATTGAACAAAAGCTAGAAGAAATTGCTTCAAATAAATCTGAACTTCAACAGATTGCTAAATCAATGCCTTGCGTGACTGACACTAAATCCTTTTTTTATGGAATAGTGGTTGGTAGACTTTACAACTCCTTTTACTATCAATCTAAAAGAATTCTAGAACGAAATTACACTGATTATGAATTTCAAGAGTTTCTCGAATTTTTAAAATCTAAAGAAATCTTTATCGAGAACTTATGGTGAAAGTTTTCCTTGCCAATTGATTACTTTTATTGTAGGTGTTCCGGGAAGCTTTACGCAAGCACTTTTGAGTGCTTTTTTAGCAGCTTCTACATGTGATTCTGTATTTACATAAAGTTCCATAATGCATTGACCTTGCTTGACTCTTGCACCCAAGCTGGTTGCCTTACCCCATGCTCTCCTCATTCCTTCTTGCAGCCTATCTGCACCTGCAGCTGCGATCATTTTATTCTCTCTGAGTAAATTATGAGGATATACTCTCAGTCTAGAATAATATCCAGATTCACCCGTCGTTTTTTCAAGTGTTTTATTTGCTGCCAACCTACATGATTCTATTGCCATGTGACGTAACTGAATTTTTTCGTTCATGAGTAACTGAACACAATATTGATAGTTTCCTCTTTTTCCACCTTGAAATTTTGCTATCTTAATTTGTGGTTTGCCTTTGATATACTGCTTTCTTGTAAAGGGCTGTCCTTTTCCGTCTCTATAGTTAGCACCGTGCATTATAAAATCAAACCAAAACGCCCATATTTTAACGGTTAGACATAATCGGCATCTAATGCTTATATTGAAAATTAATACTTTTTCTTATTTGTGGAAGAAACTCCGTTAGTTGAAGGGCAACTGATTTCTGACAGAGTCTTTGTCTCTAATGTTGACATGATCCATGAACTGGAAATTAAAGGATATGGAGAACTAGAAAATGAAAAGTTAGTTCTACATCAATTTGAGTCTCTATACCTTCTCTATCTAGACAGACTTGTTCTCAGAAAAAAAGATCAAAAAATTAACTTTAACACAATGATGACTATGTGTCAAAAAACAGATGATGGCATTTTGACAAAATTTCTAATTTATCGAGATTTGAGAAACCGTGGCTATGTTGTAAAAGATGGATTTGGATTTGGTTCTGATTTTAGAGTCTATGAAAGGGGTCAATTTGGTGAAAAAGGGGCAAAATTTCTAATTTTTGGATTAAATGAAGGACAACAGGAAAAGATGGGTGGTATTCAGAAAAAAGTTGAAGAAATAACACAAATGGGTAAAGAACCAATAATCGCTGTTATTGAAAGACGTGGGGAGATTATTTATTACAAAATTAACAAAATCAATTTTTATGAAAATAAATCAAAAACAAATGAAAATGTCTTATTCTAGACATCAAATGCCCATTCAGACGAATATTTCAACAAATTATTTTTTTCTGCATACATGAAATCATAAACTTCTACATTCTTGGTTCTATTGTTCCACAAATCTTCAAAGTCCTGAATCTTTCTTTTCACCCTTGTATCGTCACTCCATGATGTAAACACATCTACTGATTCGAAATCTCTTGTCTGACTTGAGAACGATTCTCTCGATGTACCTGTAAATGCAATAGCTTGACCTTCCGCATCTACAAATATTCCTATTCTTTCTGAAAACGAATTTGTAACATATTCAGAATTTGGAATGGCAATTTTCAATTCGATTTGATTGTTATTTACAAAATCTTGAAGCCGTTGAATCTTGGAATTTTTAATAAACATGCCTTCAAAACCTTTGGTATGTTTTTCCGAGAATAGTTTTGTGAATATGTTCAAATCCGAAATTCGAAATCTGTGCCCTGTAATCATTCTTAATTTTGCTTTTCCTGAAATAAAATTATCAAAAGCCATAGCTATTGTGGCTAATGTCTGAATTGAAATAAAATCGACACATCTACTGTATTCTATACAGTTGCTTAGACAAGGAATAAAAAATTCTGCAACTATGTCATTCCTATCTGAACGATATTCTTCTCTTAACTGAATGTCCCTTAA
This sequence comes from Nitrosarchaeum sp., assembly GCA_020431985.1. Classification (GTDB taxonomy): domain Archaea; phylum Thermoproteota; class Nitrososphaeria; order Nitrososphaerales; family Nitrosopumilaceae; genus HKST03. The sequence goes on from JAGQHF010000165.1 coordinate 4,340, forward strand.
CACCAATAAAATTTCACATTTGTTAAATTATTTAAGGAAAGTTCTATTTGCAATAAAACCAATATTTCACACTA
>JAGQHF010000166.1 GCA_020431985.1 Nitrosarchaeum sp.
ACAGGAAAGAAAGCTGGCTGAAGATCTCATCTTCAACACTCATCCAAACGCCCTCTCTGATTTGATATCGTACTTTGAAAAGACCGGCATACAAAACCAGACCGCCACAAAAAAGGCCGATGTTGATCCCACATGGCCAGCAGGCAAGCGCGCAAATTTCAGAATTGTAAACAGGCTCAAAGACGGAATCCAAAATGATGTCGTACTGGCAATTGCAGATAAACTAGACGGAAAAGAGATTGTCGTGGATAATGACGGAATTCTCTCCCTGAATGCTCCACCTCAAACCACTCATGATGGCGCCATCCGAACACTAAACGAGGACCTGCTTCCTGCAATGAAGGAAGTAGGCGACAAGTTTGGCTCTGGCGAGCTGATTCTGCCGTTTGTGCTAAAATCTGCCGAGTGCATGAAGGCAGCAGTTGGGGAGCTGGAAAAGTACTTGGTAAAAGAAGAGGGCACAAGCAAAGGAAAGCTTGTACTTGGAACCGTATATGGCGATGTGCATGACATTGGCAAGAATCTTGTAAAGACGATATTTCAAAACAACGGGTATACAGTATATGACTTGGGCAAGCAGGTACCTCTACAAAAGTTTCTTGAAAAAATAAACGAGGAGAATCCAGATGCCATAGGCCTGTCTGCTTTACTGGTATCTACCTCCAAACAGATGCAGTTTTTCGTCGAGCATGCAAGAAAAAACAATATGACCATACCTATTCTATGTGGTGGTGCGGCAATCAACAGCAACTACATAAACCGCATAGCAAAGGATGGCGGCATCTATGAGCCTGGAGTGTTTTACTGCAATACCATGTTTGAGGGATTAAAAACAATGGATGCCTTGGTTTCTGATAAGGAGAATCTGTTACAAGACTGGAAGAAAAAATTGGAAAGCTGGAAGGAAAGGTTAGCTCCTGCAGTGGATGTAACAAACATTCCCAAGAGCAGCATCAAGCCCGTAACGCCTCCAGTTCCAGCTGTAATTAGCACACCAATCCGGTTAACATCAAAACAGATCAACATGGATGAGATCTGGCCACTGATTGACAAAAAATCTTTATTCAAACTGTCCTGGGGCCTTCGGGGAAAAGCAGGTTCAGAGTCTGAAAAAGAGCATGAAATACTATTAGAAGAGTGGAAGAAGAGAATAATCAGGGAAAATCTGTTTGAACCCGAAATAGTATACGGATATTTCAAATGCCATAACAAGGACGGCAAGCTGTTGGTTGAAAACCCGCATGGAAAACCAATCGAGTTTGATTTTCCACGCTCCACAAAATCTCACCATCTATGTCTTACAGATTATTTTGGAGATGATGATGTTGTGGCATTCCAGTCAGTTACAGTTGGCAACAAGGTTGCTGAAATCATAGATGCATGGAACAAGGAAGACAAGTATACTGATGCGTATTATCTGCATGGGTTGGCAGTTGAGGTAGCCGAAGCCTTGGCCGAATGGACAAATCGAAAAATAAAATCCGAACTAAAACTGACAAAGGGTGGACTGCGGTACAGCTGGGGGTTTCCAAGCTGCCCTGACGTGTCCCAGCATCATCTAGTATGGAAACTGCTAGAGCCTGAAAAGTCTGGAATGACACTTACAGAGTCAGGCCAGATAATACCTGAGCAATCTACTGCTGCAATTGTAATTCATCATCCAGAGACGGAATACTTTGTTCTCTAAATTTTAGATAAAATATCTCGGGCATAGGAAAAGTCATTTGGTGATGTAAGAAGTATATCGCCTGCAATGTTATGCACCTCATTGATGAAATCTGCAGGATCGTTTACATACTCAGACCAGTTCAAATTCAAAAAAGAAGCCGACTTTACATTTTTCTCTGACGGCAACAGCAAACACGGAATTATGCGAAATCCTTCTGGTCTTAACCTCTCTGAAATTCTCTGCACTTGTTTTACTGAATGAATCACCTGTGTCATAAATCCTGAAGGCGCAGCAGCGATTTTTTTCTTGATTTTATCAAAGTCTGGGTTACTTGGAAGAGACAAAAATAAGTCTGTCTTTTCATACTCCATTGAATTTAGGTCATGCACAACCTGGCTTGGAATCAATCCAGAGTCATACGTGTTATCTTTTGAAGGGTCTCCTTTTAGAATCAGAATACCATCCAGTCCCAATCTGATTGACTTTTGAATCTCTTGCTTGATCTTGTCCATGTTCTTGTCTCGAACGCGAAGACTGGTCGTGATTTGCAGATGTGAGTGATTCATTTTGATAATCTCGCCTACCACTAAAGGAGAAACTCGCCTAGTCCCCAAAACCGAATCTGTAATGTGTATTCCATCACACATAGAGCTGATGTCTGAAATTCTTTTCACTAGATTATCCAACAGCTCCTTGACCTCCAAACTGGATTCATTTTTTCCCTCAGGAATTTTTGGAGGGTTTATCTCGTAAATTATCATACATTGAGTCTCCGATTTAACTGGGTTAAAACTTTTGAATGATAAATTCAATAACAATAATTTTTTTATAAAAACATGCTTGAAAAAATAAAATCAACGCTGACTAGTACCTTATCACTTTATCCTTCAAATGATGAAAAAAACAGAATTGCCTCTGTCCTGATTGTAATTTATGGCAGTGAACCCAAAATCCTGATGACAAAAAAATCTCAAATTCTCAAGCTACATGCAGGTGAAATCGCATTTCCCGGTGGCAAGTATGAATCTGAAGATGCTGATCTGCTTGAAACGGCGCTGAGAGAAACAAGAGAAGAGGTTAACCTGAGCATAAGAAACGAGCATATAATAGGTCAACTACAACCCGTAACCACTTTAAACTCTAGGTTTACCATTCATCCATTTGTTGCTGTTGTCAAACGCTTGCCACGTCTCAAAGACAATCCTGAAGTTGAAACCATCTTGAATATTCCTTTATTTCCATTATTACGAACAATGTCTCCTGATATGGATCCCACTCACCAATCCATCAAGGAGATGTATACATTCACTTACAACAATCACCTAATATGGGGAGCCTCTGCAAGAATGCTAAAGCAAATCAATGATGTTTTTTTACACAGTGGGCTTTTGGAACAAAAACCATCCAATGCCCTGTAGATTCATTTAAAAAGAGCTCTTCGTGCCTGAATTCTTATGGCTGCACGCAAGTCATCTCCAAGGAAAATTAGATTGTTAAAGAAAACAAGACAGACTTCCCCAGTACCAGCGTGGATTATACTTAAAACAAAAAGAACAGTTAGAACAAATCCCAAACGCCGAGCTTGGAGATCAACGGATGTAGAGGTTGGATAAATGTCTCAAGAACTAGAGAGAGTGTATACTATTAACTTAGGCAAGGTCTTGCTTTCGCAAAGTCAACATCGCTCGGTCAGAGCCATTAACATGATTAGAGAATTTGCGCGTCATCATATGAAAGCAGAAGACATCCGAATTGAAGAGGATCTTGCTCATCAAATTTGGGCAAGAGGCGTTAGACGCCCTCCTAGAAAAGTAAGAGTCAGAATGAGTAAGACTGACGAAGGTTATGTTTTGGTATCTCCGTATGAGGAGGAGATTGAATCTAAGACTACAAAAGAAGAATCTAAATCAAAACCAGAACCAGCTAAAGCAAAAGAGCCAGAAAAGAAACCAGAACCAGCTAAAGCAAAAGAGCCAGAAAAGAAACCAGAACCAGCTAAAGCAAAAGAGCCAGAAAAGAAACCAGAACCAGCTAAAG
>JAGQHF010000026.1 GCA_020431985.1 Nitrosarchaeum sp.
GGAAGAGACTCTTTCTCTGCTAGTCTAATCTCTTCAAATGTTTGTTTTTCTTGATTATATTTGAGGATAACATCTTTGTTTACAATTGTTATCCATATGTTCCCTTCAAAATCTGCTTGAATGAATGTAGGAATGTTCTTTGATATTGTGGGTTGAATTTCAGGCAATCTGATAGTTGTCACTTGATTTGTTCCAGGGTCGATATATCCAATTTGTTCCGAGGGTGTATCGGTAAACCAAATTCTTCCATCATTATCAATAGTAAGTATCATACTGGTTAGACCTTCAAATGAAAATGACTCAAATTCTTTGGAATCTAGACTGAACTTCCAAATTTTTGGGGCTGAGGGTTCACTTATCCATATGTTGTTTTTTCCATCATACACTGGATAAAGTGGCTTTGAGTCCTCAGGAAAATCATATTCTATTACTTCTGTTTTTAAATCGGCTAATCTAGGTTTGACCACAAGCATCAATAGAACAGATTCGTTTGCATTTTCAGTTCTATGTGCTTCAATTTCAACTTGCCACTGTCCAGAGAAACCAAATGTCAATTCACCTTTGTATTGTTTCGGACCTTGGTTATTTTCCACTGTTTCAACTGGAACCTGTATTGGGGCAATGTTTCTTTGTGGATTTGAAATTTTTATCTGTAATCCGTCAGAATCATACAGAGCATTACCCTCTAAATCACTCACCTTCACATGAATAGAATTTGCTCCACTGCCAAATGGTGTAATCTCTATATCAAATCTTGCATTTTCTGTATATTCTATAGTTCTATATCCGTATGTTACATCTTGGGCCTCAGCCTTTTGAATTTCTCCTGCAGGAAGAGTTCCATTTGTTAATAATGCAACAACTCCCAAAAGTATGATTCCTAATACTGCATCAACTTTTAATGATTTTCTCAACTTACTGTGAACTGAGATTGATTTGGAGTTCAGCGTTTTCTCTCCATTTTTTTGCATCTTTAACTGAAAAAGTCCTCCAAGTGCAATCATAATTGCTGCAATTGCAATCTTTGCAATAATCAACTTTCCATAAGTTGATTCTGTAATGATGCCTACGTCACTTTCTAACAGCCACATCAGTGTGGGTCCTGAAATTATTACAATCCCTAACGAAATAACAAATGCAATTGAGAATCTTGGAATCATTACAAGCGACATTTTCTCCATCTTTACTTTTTCTAATCTTGAAAATGTAGGCAACATGACGAACACAAAGTAGAATATGCCTCCAATCCATATAGCTGCAACCAGATTATGAACGTAATCTAAGGCAATCGCCGACAGTTGTCCGCTTGCGGCACCATGACCTATCATTGTGGTTGTACCTATTAGAGCTAATGATAAAACAAACATCGGAATGTAACCTATTTTTTTTATAATCTGTTTTTCTCTCTCCATCCAGAACCAAATTCCAAGAAGCATGATTGTAATTATCATTCTGATTAACCAAGAAGTTCCAAAAGTTGTTTGTATCACATCCAACGCTGATGTTTCTAGTCTCAAAGTCTGTACTGCAAGCATCAAAATATTGGAAGCCAACACTAACATCAGGCCTATTCCAGTAATTGACATGAATTTCCCATGATGTACGATGTCTATTTTTTCGAGTTCTTTTCTTATCAGTTCTTTATTTTGTGTTCCCCAAATCAACAAGGAAGCAATAATTGAACCAAGCACAATTGTTTGACCCACAAGTCCTGGAAATCTCGCTCCTGCTTCAGGAAAAAATAACAGTTCTGATGTAGGTATTTCGGTTTCTGGAATTTCAAGCTTGATGTCTCCTACTGCAAAAATGAAAGCACCATCGACTAGGTGACCGTCGACTTTAGAAAGAACCTTACTTGTTCCCGTGTAGATTCCTTCTTCTAATGGGGGAGTTGTAACAATTAGAGATCTTTCTCCTTGATAGTATTTGGTGTCTTTGTTGTCAATTTGATTACCATTACTATCATAAACTTTTAGCGAACTAAAATCCAGTTCAACTGGTTCTGAAAACATTACATAAACTTCTGTTATTCCAACTTGTGCATTTTGTGTACTACTAGGATTGGTATCTTCTGTAAATGGATGAGCTACAGCTGACGAAACTGTAATTGAAAAAACTACAAGCAAAATAATGAGAAATTTTATCATCTGATTTACTTTGATTGCTCTTAATTTAAACAATTTACATTTGTTCGATAATTGTACCAAATCAAGTAAAGATAATAACGTGTAACTCTAAACTGATAATAGTGAAAGTTTTAGTTTTTGCAACAATTGGTTTGCTATTTCTTGGCATAATTTCTCCTGTCTTTGCTCATACTACAGTAAATGTTGAACAATATGAGATTGAAGTTGGTTGGGGAACTGAACCTCCCGTGGTGGGATATAGAAATGATTTTGTTTTTCAAATAAGTGAACTTGGAGAAAATGCTGGAGTTAAAACGGGAATAACTAATGCCTTCAGAGATCTACAAGCTACTGCTAAATTTGGAGGTATAACCAAAGTATTAGACATCTCCTCTGATCCAAGACCTGGACACTACTATTCACATGTGATTCCAACAAAAACAGGCTCACTCTCAATAATGTTACAGGGTGAAATCAATGGTCTGCCAGTGGATATTGAAATCCCGGTTGAAGATGTAGAAACAACTGCAATCTTAGATTTTCCTCCAACTAGTGGCTCATCAGATCAGGATGTAACAGCTTTAAAGAATGCAGTATCTCAAATTCAAAAAGATGTTTTGACAATAAAGTCTGGCGCTGGAATTGAAACTAAATCTGATGGTGGTGTAGCATATGACTTTGCAGTTTTAGGTCTGTCTGTTGGTGCAGCAGCAGTAATTTTGGCTGTTGTGGCTTTGGTAAAAAGAAAATAGAAAAGGGTGTATCCCTAAAGTCTTGGAATCACTCTAGATTTTGCAGTTACTGCTATGATGCTTATGATTGCTACTGATAGTATCATCATTGCAACTGTTCCAAATTCTGGAACAACTTTTGAGAATACTACTTTTTCACC
>JAGQHF010000027.1 GCA_020431985.1 Nitrosarchaeum sp.
CGATATTGGTGCTGTCAAAATTCCTGTCACTGCAATAGCAGTAATTGCCAGGAAAAGTTTGTTTGTAATCATGATTTAACTTACTCAACATTGCACATAAAATGTCATGATGTACTTAGCTTAAAGAAATAACTTGAGCTTAAAGTATTGAATAGTTTTTACAAAGTTTTTTGCAATCAAAATATTCTCACATACTCTTGTCCGATATCAATGTAATTACAACATAGTAAAATCATTGAGTATGATTCATTACTAAACTAATGCTGTGATTCTTCGATACATAATGTTAAATTATTTTGATTATGGATATTTTCTGTATTTTTCTAAATGCTATACCATGACATTGGTAGTACAATGCAAAAAATGCAAGGCTATCCATGATTCTCCACTTCAATCTGTCTCTACAGCAAAAGAGTTCGTCATTGCTAGAGAAAAATCTGAACTTTTTGAGAATTTGTGGAAATGTCCAAAATGTGGGAGAATGTCAGAATACACTCGCTTTGATTATTACTGGCAAGAAAAGCCATCAAATTAACCCAAAATATCGGGCTTTCAACACAGACTCCAATTTTGATTTTATTTTTCATTTACAAATTTTACATAATCAATCTTCAGAATCCTATTTCACGAAAAGCGATGATACAAGTGATTCCTGCGATAATTCCATTTTCAACTCTATAATGCATAACTTTCAGAAGTTTGCATGGATTAGAAGCCTAAAGAAATTAGCGAGATGAAGAGATTGGAGTAGATAATCAGCTGTTATGGCACAATATCAGGAAGCATCGTAAAGGATGTGTTTACTTTGTGTATTATCTCTTCAATGTTGGCATCCCGTTCTGCTGTAATCAAAACCAGATATTCCCTAGTTGGAACGCTTATCATGGTAATTTTCCCCCTTCGTGAAGTGATATAGTCTATTGATCCTAGAGCATCATCAAAGTCTTTTCGCATTAGATATTCTAGCACCAGTTGAACATACATCTGGCGATTATCCTTATCAGGAAGGTACGAGACAATTTCTTTTTTGAAACCTCCTGCTATTTTGTTTCCCATATTGTCTAACACTCCCACAAATCTGATTTTAGGGAGTTGGAGAACTTTGTTGCAAGAATCCTCAAGTGCTTGAATTTTTTTGGCCGAAGTCAAATTTTCCATTTAATTATTGAGTAAACAATTTTTTAAGTTTTGTTTGCATTTGCTGATGTTTGGTTTTGCTAATAATCTGCATCACTAACCTTTTTTAGCGTGTACACAGGGCTCTCTTTAATGAATACTAAATACCAAATACTGACTTCAATACTTCTTGGCGCACTGACATTATCAACAGTCCCATATGTTATGGCTGAAGAAATCAAAGTGAGCCTTCCTGCTGGATCATCCGTTCCCGGATGTGACGAGACAAACGAATGTTATGTTCCAAATAAAGTCACAGTCAATCCAGGAGACATTGTTGTATGGAGCAACGATGATACTGCAGCACACACAGTAACTAGCGGAAATCCAAGTGATGGACCGGATGGTGTTTTTGATAGCAGCTTGTTCATGGCTGGAACTACATTTTCCACAAAGTTTGACACTCTAGGTGAGTACAACTACTTCTGCATGGTTCATCCATGGATGCAAGGAAGTGTGCTTGTAACTGTAGGAAGAATGCCCGAGGCCAATTTGGGTGCAATCACAATAGGAAATACGGTTGAAAACAGTCCTGCAGACAACCTAATGGCTGAAATCACGTCGACCAACGGCAAACAAGGTGAACCGATGTCCATTGATGTCAAGATCACTGATCTGCAAGGAAATCCACCACAACACCTAACATACAACATTCAGGCAGTGCAAGGAACTATGGTACTGCTAAATGAAGAAGGCCACATGCACGAAGGTACTACAACTGCCACTCACAAGACCAAAGCTTTGACAGTTGCTGCATCTGACGCTACTCCTGTCAACATTACTGTAAATGCGGTAGGCTTTGGACATGGAGACCAGTACATGGATGCTTTTGGTGAAATATCTACAAAAAAAGTCGTTCCTGAGTTTGGACCTCTTGTCTTGATGATACTAGCATTATCAATAGTAAGCATCATTGCAGTAACTAGAAAGTCTGGTTCATTCCTGAGAGTATAACTTTCCTGATTTTTTATTTTTTTATCTAAACGGTGCTAAGTAGAATATCGTTTTGCTAGTAAGACTGTACTTAGTATTACTACGAGAAAAACAAAGAGGACAATAATGAAATACTAATTTATCTGAATATAACACATGGCATCTGTAATTATAATTCCCATACTAATTGTCACCATAGTTGGGCTTTCTGGATATCTCATCTATCGCTATCTTGTATATGACTGGATGTGCAAAAGAGCAGTAAATAAGACACTGGTAAAATATGATATAAAAAAGACGCCATCACAGATAATCAGAGAATACTATAAGAAAAAAGGAGAGACCATATCACAAAAAGAGATTGCCGAATTAGAAAAAAATTATCGCCAAAACGAGCCTGATCAGTTCCTTACCATGTATGATGCAATTAGAGAGAGTGAAAAATAAAGTTCTCAGTTTAAGGACTTACAGGGATCTGAATGAAAGGTGTTCCGCCTTCACCTACAACAAGTGGCAGCTTACCGTCCCACGCTTGGGTCTTTAACCATTCCAGATAGTTTGGATTTTCTGCAAGTGCCTTGTTGATTATTGCTATTGCTTCTGCCTCTCCTTTTGCTTCTGCAATGTTTGCGTTTGCAGCACCTACCGCTGCAGCCTCCCGTTGTCTTGCCTCAACTTCAATTCTTCGCAGATCGTTTTCTGCTCTGAGTGCATTTTGTTCTGCTTCTACCTTCGATTCGATGGCCTGTGCAAACAATGGCGAGAATTCAAAGTCAGTGATGGATATTACCTCTGTTACTATGTCAAACTGATCTAGTCTGTCCCTAATTGATGACTCGATGTCTTGCTTGACAAGGGGTCGCTGAGTAATTAGAGCCTCCGCATTGTAGTTTGCAGTTACCTGTTTTACGGTTTCCTCTATGGCAGGCTGTATCACCCTGTCTTCATAATCTAGTCCAAGGTTCTTGTACAGCCTATGCACTGCTTCTCTATCAGGGTGATAGTTTACTGTGACTGTTGTTTCAACCGTCTGCAGGTCTTTTGAAGCACTTCTAGTTGCTTTTTCATATTTTAGTGTCCTAACCTCAATGTCTACTACATCATCCTGAAATGGAACTACAAAGTGAAGTCCTTCATCCAGAGGAGGGCTAGATAGATCAACAGCATTCCAATGTAAAAGAACTCCCCTATGACCTGCATCAACTATTTTGACAGAAGCAAAAGCCACCATGCCGATTA
>JAGQHF010000028.1 GCA_020431985.1 Nitrosarchaeum sp.
CAGCCGTCAGAATCCTCAAAGTTGTTGTATGTTTCTGGAAGTTCAGGGCAAGAATCCAGATTGTCAGATATGCCGTCCCTGTCTGTATCTCTTATCGAAAAATCATCATCAGGGCAGCCGTCTTTATCGTCAATACCATTAAAGGTTTCAGGTTGATTTGGGCATGAATCAACAATATCCACAAATCCGTCGCCGTCAGAATCAGGCAGGCCTCCTGGACCTCCATCGGGGGATATGTCTGGGCAGCCGTCATCGTCTTGGAACTTGTTGTATCGCTCTTTGACAGTAGGACACATATCCAGATGATCTTCAATGCCGTCATAATCGGCATCATACCAAGGAACAAAATCAGCTGGGCAGCCGTCTATGTTGTTTCCATATCGTGGATCATAGTCTTCTTTGAGGTGAGGACATTGATCCACATCGTTAGGAACGCCGTCGCCGTCATTGTCATTTACCTGTGCATATACACCGCTGGGAAACATGCCAATGGTAGATGTAAGTAAAAGCAAAAGGGCAAGAGCAAAGTGATATTTCATGTTTATTGACTCCTATGGATCTGGACATCCGTCGGTGTCTCGATCTCCATCATAGTCTTCAGGTTCAAACGGACAGAGGTCTTTATCGTTGACAATTCCATCAAGGTCTGCATCATGCTTGTATCGTGATTGTTCTGGAGCAATGTCTGGACAGCCGTCATCGTCTTGGAATTTGTTCCAGGTCTCTTTCTCATTAATGCACTTGTCAACTGAATCGTCTATGCCGTCGCCGTCAGAATCCAGAGTTGTTCTGCCGGTAGGCACAACGTCTGGGCAGCCGTCATGATCAAAGTATCTGTTCCAGATCTCCATCTGTGTAGGACACATATCCATCACGTCTGGAACACCGTCGCCGTCAGAATCAGGCTGTGTAGTGTTGCTGTCAGGACAGCCGTCTGTGTCCTCAAAGCCGTTGTAAGTTTCTGCCTCTAGTGGGCAATCATCAATTTTATCCTCAATGCCGTCGTTGTCAGAATCCACCACAAAGGATTTAGTGATAGTGTCGGGGCAGCCGTCATCGTCTTGGAACCTGTTATAAGTTTCAGGAGACAAGGGGCATGCATCCATCACATCAGGTATGCCATCTCCATCTCTATCTAGTGATGAAGAATATTCATCTGGGCAGCCGTCAAAATCTAAAATTCCATTGAATGTTTCTGCACGAGTTGGACAGCGGTCTTCATAGTCATTTATTCCATCTCCATCAGAATCAGGAGCAGTTTTGTTGTTAGATACTGCATCTGGGCAGCCGTCATTATCCTTGAACAAGTTGTAAGTCTCTTTTACGTTAGGACATTGATCTAAAGAATCTGGAATTCCATCCCTGTCAGAATCTTTATCGGTTGAATATGGAGGAATGTCTGGGCAGCCGTCTGTGTCCTCAAAGCCGTTATATCTTTCAGGTTCTAATGGACATTTATCATCTATGTCAAGTATTCTATCTTTGTCAGCATCATTGAGGGTTCCAGAAAAGGATGGCGCGGCATCGGGGCAGCCATCGTAATCAGCAAATCTATTGAAGGTTTCAGGTTCAGATGGACAGATATCAAACATATCAGCTATCCCATCACCATCTTTGTCAACAAATTCAGAATCTAATAGAGCATCGGGGCAGCCATCTGTGTCCAAGTACTCGTTGTAAATTTCAGGTTCAGATGGACAGATATCAATTTTATCAGGAATACCATCATTGTCTTTATCAGTTAAATCAAAATCAAAAACAGAATCAGGACAGCCGTCGGTGTCTTGGAATTTATTATAAGTTTCAGGAGACAGGGGGCATGCATCGATTGCGTCAGGTACACCATCTCTATCTCTATCGGATGAACCATATTTGTCAGGACAGCCGTCGGTGTCTAAAATACCATTAAAGGTTTCTGGCTGATTAGGACATAAATCTACCACATCCACAAATCCATCTCCATCAGAATCTGGTAGGCCTCCAGGACCGCCATCGGGAGATATATCAGGACAACCATCCAAGTCTTGGAATTTATTGTATTTTTCTCGGACACTTGGACAAAGATCAATATGGTCCTCTATACCATCATAGTCCTCATCATACCAAGGAACAAAGTTGGAGGGACAACCATCCAGCGCTCCTTCATTATCTTCTTGAAGGTTAGGACAGCTATCTACATCATCAGAAATTCCATCATTATCAAGATCAGATACTGCATGCGCTGGGTTTAACGGCATACTTGTAAGTACAGACACTAGTAAGAATAGAAATCCCAGAACATACTTTGAGTTCAATACAAACTTTTTCCTGAGGATCCAGTTATTAAATCTCACTCTAAAAAATTGCAGACTTGGTAGATATTTTGTAAAAATTGCGGTATTTCCAAAAATTCTCGATCAATTTAAGTAAACCAAAACTAGATTCAGCATATTGAGCTGTTCAGGGGAAACCATAGAAGAAGATGAACTAATCCAGATCAGACCAGCAATTTCCGATCAGCTGAAAAAAGCAAAGTACGGGGTTGCAGATCATTCTACGGTTGAATTGTGTCATTGGACAAAAAAATCATTCAAACATGAGGGAAATTGCTACAAACACAAGTTTTACGGAATTTCAACACATCAATGCATGGAGTTTTCCCCAGCTGGTATGCACTGCGAGAATCGCTGCATCTATTGCTGGAGACCTATGGAATTTTATGATTCTTTAAAGATGGAACCGGAACATGTTTCTGATCCAGAGGAAATTTTGAGAAAATTGATGGATGAAAGAAAAAAATTGATTATGGGATACTATGGTGATTCTAGAAATGATAAACAAAGATTGGATGAATCGTTGTTGCCAACTCATTATGCAATTTCCCTCTCTGGGGAACCCACGATGTATCCAAAATTACCAGAACTGATAAAATATTTGAAATCACTGAATGCAACTAAATCAATATTCCTTGTTACAAATGGGCAAGAACCAGACATGATACAGAGATTACAAGATGAAGATGCACTACCAACACAGCTTTATCTCTCGACAAATGCAGCAGATTATGAATCATTTATGAGAATTAATCAGCCGAGATATGATGATTCTTGGGAAAGGTGGAACAGAACATTAGATATGTTAAGGTCACTAGACACAAGAACTGTACTAAGAGTGACACTCATAAAAAACCATAATGACCAAGTAGAAATGACGCCAAATTTTGTATCCATGTTTGAGCGAGCAGAGCCTCACTTTGTAGAAATAAAATCATATATGCACATAGGACGTTCAACTAATCGTTTAGAGTATTCAAATATGTTAGAAATGGATGAAGTGAAAAAGTTCAGTCAGAACATTGTAGATAATAGCAAAAAATTCATGATAATGGATGAGAGTTTTGTTTCAAGAATTGTAGTGTTGCAAAATAGAGAAAGATTTATCGATCGTTTTGTTTCTTCTTGTGCAAGTACCAACTTGTAAATTTTTTTAGCGCAATATAACGATGTGATACAATGTTTTTATCAAGAATTTCTGCAAATGTTTGTTTGAAATTTTTTGGGATAAAAATTGGATCATAACCCCATCCTTTACCTTGTTGAATTTGTGATATTTTTCCAGTAATTTCTGCAACAAAATGTTTTGAACAATTTTGATCACAATAATGAATAATTGAAATAAATTTTGCTTTTCTATTTTTGTTTAAGAGATTTAGAATTCCATTGTTACCAATTGTTTTGAATACATATGATGAATATGGTCCAGGGAATCCCCCTAATGAGTCAATAAAGAGTCCAGCATCTTCGACAATGATTGGTTTTTTTAACTTACTAAACGCTTGGAATGCTTTTTTGGCGGCAATTAATTTTAAAGAAGATGATTGTATCTCTTCTAATTCATATTTGTAAAACCCAACGCTAATTCCAAATGATTTCAAGATTTGCTTTGTCTCATCATACTTGTGTTTGTTAGAGGAGACAAAGTAGAGATCATACAACTGTGGCATATCTTCCACGGCTTTCAATTTGAGAGACAATATTTGTTATTCTTGCAAACTGTGATGTGCCTACTACAGATTTGTATCCTGATAAGAAATTTTGCCAACAAGGATTCATTATTTGTGCATGAGCGCTATTCAATATTTCTTTGATTAATCGCAAATCTACAGCATGATCTTCTGGTTTAAGGGTTTTGTGGGATAAACCAAAGTCGATTGTGTATACTGTGTTGTTGAAAAGAATAAAGTTTGAGGTTGTAAGGTCTCCATGCATAATTCCATTTTTGTGCATGATTCCAACCAGTCTGCCCATTATTTTTGAAAGCAGGATAATTTGTGATTCTTGTAAATCATGAATGGGCGTTCCAGGTATCTCCTGCATGATGATCTCGGCTTTTTTTACATTTACACAGTACACAACAGGGGATGGAATTCCAAACGACTTGACTTCGGACATGATTTGAGATTCTTTGAGAGTTCTTTGTTTGCGGATCTTTAGATCCAGTAATGGATTTCTGTATGACTTTGGTTTTCGTGTTTTTATAATTGCCTTATTACCATTCCAAGTGGCAAGACAAATATCAGCCTCTGCTCCCCTTTTCAGTATCTTCAACTGCATTTCTTATGTGAATGATAATTTAGGAGTTAGCCTGGGATTAAATTCATTAAAATTATAACCTAAAGACCAAAATCCAAACTATGGAAGAAGGCGAGAAAAGACTAAAACAAGAAGACTGTAACGAGGACTCGTTTGGAACAGGTGTGTTGACTCTCACAAACAGAAGATTGGCCTTCGATAAAACTCAAGCTAGAATGATGGATTTTTCAAAACATTTTGGTGATACAGTGTTAGATATCCCATTAAAAGATGTAATAAAAGTGTGGAAAGAGGGAAGACTAATGAAAAAAGTATGTTTTACAGCAAAAACTAAGGAAGGAGAAAATACTTACAAATTTGGAGTATTTAACACTAAAGACTGGTTAAAAAATATAGAGTCTGCAATTGAAAATTTCAATAATCAATAACGACAGAATCTAACCGCCATGATTGTGTGACAAAGGTTTGTTCTAAGGAAGCGCTTTTTTTAGTTTGAGATTCCAGTAAACCGGTCCAACAAATTTGGCTTCCGCAGTCACCTGCATATTTTAAGGGAACTATGAAGAATTTTGCTTTATGTCGTTTACATACATCTTGTAGCATCTGGGAAAGTCTTTTGTTTGCAGCTACTCCACCTACAACCATTAACTCTTTTTTCCTAGTAAAAGATAAAGCACGTTCCACAGCTTCACTAATCATTGCAAATGCTGTTTCTTGTAATGAGAAACAAGCATCAGGTTTGTTGGTGGAAGCAATAGATTTTGTTGCAGATAGTAATCCAGAGAATGATACATCATTTCCTTTGACAGAATAGGGTAGTGTTACATAGTTTGTGGTAGTATTTGCTAGTTCTTCAATATTTTTTCCACAAGGAGATGCAAAACCAATTGACCGTCCAAATTGATCTAAAAGCTGACCTAGAGTAATGTCCAGAGTTTCACCAAATACACGCCATTGTTTATTGAGAAAAGCTAGAATCATTGTATGTCCTCCTGACACTAAAAGTACAAGTGGGTTTTGTGCACCAGTAAGCAATTTTCCTAATTCAATATGCCCAATAGCATGGTTAACAGGATAGATGGGGATGCTATAATACGACGAAATGGCACGTGCTACGACTGCACCTACACGTAGACAGGGACCAAGGCCTGGTCCAGCTGCATAAGAAACAATATCCAGATCACGGATGGTTACGCCAGCTTCGCTAAGACTTTCTGAAAGCACTGCTGACGAATGTTCAATGTGATGTCGTGAAGCTTCTCTTGGATGAATTCCTTCTCCTTCAGATGGACGGTATATTTTTCGTACATCGGACAAGATTTTTCCAGTTTTTCGCGTTTTTTCTAAAACTGCACAAGAAAAAGTGTGTGCTGTGCTTTCTATTCCAAGACCTAGCATTTTATCCCCTACTTAATGTGGAGACAATCTTGATTACATCTCCATTTTGTAATTTATGTTCACCACCAATTCTCTGTTTAGTTTTGCAGTCAATGGCATGTAGAAATCCTTTTGCAATGTCTGCATGAATTAGTGAGGCCAGATCTTTTGCAGTAGAATCCTCAGGTAACAGTTTAGCATCAGGCAGAACTTCACCGTCTTTATTGGTCAGTTTAGATTCATCTTCTACAGGAAAAACTACTATGAGCTTTAGGTGATCAAAAATTGCAGAGTTTAGGATTTTTTGAATACCTGTAGAGTTAATCTTCAGAAAAACGGATTTGACTAGATCTAATGCGTTTCGTTGTGAGGGGGAAATATTTTTTCCTTCTATTATTGAAAAGGTTTCATCACCTGGATCATAGTTAACAATTCCCGCCTTTGATGCTTTACGTAGTAGTAATTCTGTTTCTGCACTACATGGAAAAACAGGATCAGAGATCTTTTTCAGAATTTCGAGATCCTTACACAGATCAGCTTTGTTTGCAGCTATTACAATGGGTTTAGTATTTTTTCTCAATTCTTGCACAAAGTTTAACAGATCTAAATCTGTCCAGTCTTTGGGATTTTTTGATGCTAATTCTAACTTTTGAAGTACAGTATGAACTTGATAGTCTTTTATTCCAAGTCCAGTGAATCGTTTTGTTATACCATCAACCAATTTGCTTCGCTTCTGATCAATCTCTCTTGTCAACTTGTCCCACTCTCGTTTAAGAATATCAAGGAACCATTGAATGAATTCCTCATTTACAAATTTTATATCTTCAAGAGGATCATGAGAACCAATTGGTATAGGATGTCCCTGAATATCGGTGGAACCTGCTATGTCCACTACATGAATTAAGACTTCTGCTTGTCGAGCATCATCTAAAAATTGATTTCCAAGACCCTTACCCTCATGTGCTCCAGGTACCAGACCTGCAACGTCAATTAATTTGACAGGTATGAAGCGCGTTCCATTTGAACAAAGATCATTTGTATGGTTTAGGCCAAAAAATTTGCATGCACATTTAGCCTTAACATATGCAACTCCCACATTTGGGTGGATAGTTGTAAAAGGAAAATTTCCAATTTGTACAGGAGTTTCAGTTGCAGCAGAAAAGAAAGTTGACTTTCCAACATTTGCCTTTCCAAGTAGTCCAATTTGCAATATACAAATAGATTTTATTTGGACTTATTAGTATTGCAGAGATTGTTCAACAGAGGTTTTCTAGTATGATAATAGTATTAACTGGCAATCCTGGAGTAGGGAAACATACTGTTGCCGAGAAAATTACAAAGAAGTTAAAGATGGAGTTATTAGATATAAATGAAATTGTCAAGAATTCAGAATTATTTGAAAAAAATGACGATGCCATTGATGTTGACGTGGAAGAACTAGAAAAAATAATACATAATAAAATTAACAATCCAATGCTAATCGTAGGTCACTTAGCTCCATATGTTATTCCAGAAGAGAAGGTAGACAAGACAATAGTTTTGAGAAAGAACCCGTATGATTTGTATGACATTTACAAAAAAAGACAATATACAAGAAAAAAGTCAAGACAAAATATTGAATGCGAAGTTTTGGGAATTACTGCATATGACAGTCTGCGTAAGTTTGGAAAAAAGGTCTTTCAAATAGATACCACAAGAAGAGATGTAGATAAAGTGACAGAACTAGTTTTAGATATAATGAAAGGAAGTAGTCATAATGATGAGGTTGATTGGTTAGATATGATTTGGAGAGAAAAAGACTTGGAAAAAATTTTTAGTGATTGATTAAATAACGTATTTCTTTATGGAGTATAAGTTGTTTGAAATTTTAAAAAGTGATTTAGCAGGAAGGATAGGAATACTTCATACAAACCATGGAAAAGTTGAGACTCCTGCTTATGTGCCAGTAATTCATCCTGTAAAACAGACAATACCTTCAAAGAAAATTAAAGAAATGGGTTTTGATCTCGTCATCACTAATGCGTACATTACTAGAAACAATTTTGGAAAAGAAGCAATAGCAAAAGGCATTCATGAGATAATTAATTTTGAGGGTTCAATAATGACGGATTCCGGTGGCTATCAAGTTCTAGAATATGGTGATGTGCAAGTATCGCCGGATCAGATGGCGTCATTTGAAAAAGGAATTATGACTGATTTTGCAATCCCATTGGATAAACCTACTGGCTTTGGATTGCCTTGGAAAAAAGCTGAATCGTATGTGAAGCATACACTAAAGATTTCGAGAGAAACTCTGAACAATAGTGAAAAAAACGGACAGATATGGATAGGACCAATTCAAGGTGGTGAACATTTTGATTTGGTGGCAAAATCAACAAAAGGTCTTGTCAAAATGGGTTTCCAGATGTTAGCTCTTGGTAGTCCAGTTGAGTTTATGGAATCATACGAATACAAATTACTGGCTCAGATGATAGTTGCAGCAAAGCAACAAATTCCACATTCTATTCCATTACATCTATTTGGTGCTGGTCATCCGTTAACAATTCCATTTGCCATAGCACTGGGTTGCGACACTTTTGATTCTGCATCATACATGTTGTATGCAAAACAAGAGAGATATATCACAGAGGATGGTACTAGACATCTAAAAGACATAGTCATATTTTCATGTGGTTGTGAAGTTTGCTCTAAATACACACCAAGGGAATTAAACCAGCTTGAATCTAAAGAAAAAATAGACAAAATAGCATTACACAATCTCTATGCGATAAAAACCGAGGTAGACAAAGTAAAACAAGCGATTTACGAAGGAAGATTATGGGAATATGTTTTAAAAAAAGCAAGAGCTCATCCAAGACTATTTGAGACAATTGAAGTTTTTACAAGCAATACAGATTTTCTGTCAAAAGCAACCCCAAAATTCAAAGAAAGGGCAATCTTTCTTTTTCAAAAAGAGGATCAATACAGACCAGAAGTCAAAGCATTTCATAATATTGTAAGAAAATTCAAATCAAAAAAGGATGTGTTGATAGTTACAAAAGAAACTGGAACAAAACCTGCTTATCTTTCCCAGCAATATCAATCATTAAAAACAAAGTTCAAGGATATTGAATCCATACAAGTTTGTCAATATAACCCACATCTTGGCATAATTCCTCTAGAGATATCAGATATCTTTCCTGCCTCACATCATGAAGCAGCAAGGGTGGACATCCATCCAGAAGACTTTATAGAATTTGGGATCACTTGGAAGAAATTCTTTGAAAACAACAAGTTTACAGAAATCCATTTTGACAAAGGGGATAAGTTCCTCAAGCATTACGCCAAACAGATTCCAAAGCATACTAAAAAAGTCAATTTTTAATTAAAAATAAGAAAAAAGTATGTTTGTGCTTCAGAGACAGCTTATAGTGCTGCGTCTTCTGCCCAACCTTTGATGAAGACACCGTTTTTGTGAAGAGGAACTGGTTGTCCAGCAGTGTAATTCATTGGTCTCATCCAAAAGATTGACTTTGTTGGGCATACACCGATGCATGCACCATCAGAAATACATCTCTCTGGATAAAAGACAAATGCTTTACCTCTCTTCCAGCCTTCAACAGGTTTTACTCTAAGGACATCAGGACCAAGAGAAGTACAGATTTCTACACATAGTGCACATCCGATACATCTTTGTTCATCGATGTCTGGAAGTATTGCTATTGGCATTACAAGTTGATCAATGCCACATTACTATTTAAACCATGATTGAAATTCATAACCCTGTTATGAAATTGATCGTACAAACACACGAAACTATGTTTATTTTAAAAAACAAAAAGATAACGTGTAAAACACGTTTATTTTCTCATTGCGTCGATTTGACCAGAGGTTACCCAGTCAAGTAGTTCAGCTGAAGATGGATTGAGGTCAGCTTTCTGATTCATCAGATTGTTTACCCAAATCCAGTTAAGTTGGTTAAGAAGTGGTTTGTTTGCTTCGTCACCTGCACGTGTTTTAGCAACGACGCTTTGATCTTGTTGATTTAACCATTCTTGGAAGCTTCTTCCCATAGTGATCGA
>JAGQHF010000029.1 GCA_020431985.1 Nitrosarchaeum sp.
GCTTTCTTTGCTGCAGTTTTTCTCTTAGGAGCTGCTTTCTTTGCTGCAGTTTTTCTCTTAGGAGCTGCTTTCTTTGCTGCAGTTTTTCTCTTAGGAGCTGCTTTCTTTGCTGCAGTTTTTCTCTTAGGAGCTGCTTTCTTTGCAGTTGATCTACGTTTAGTTGCAGCTTTAGTTTTTGTAGCCATTATGCAAACGACATTTTCATTCTTATTCTATGGTTAAACTAAAAATTTTTACACAATTTGATAACAATTTTTCAACGCAATTTCTTTTCTTTTCAAATTATTATGATCGATTTTTTGTTTAATGTCGAACTTAATCGATCTTTTCTAACTCTCATTTTTGTTTTGTACCTACTGTTTGGATTCTGTTTTGTGCTTGAATTTTGTAGATTTACAAGAAAACCAATGACTCTTTGTATAAATCACATAAAATACGATCATACTCTTGTGGTATTGATCTGTTTTTTCACAATTTTATTGTATTAAACACCACGCGTCTTGATTATGGTTAAGACATCTTCATCTTGTAGTATGTGACCTAATCCTACTCTTTGCCCTCCAAATTTCACACTTTTACCCCAAACCATTCCGTATCTAAATTCTTGTTTCATTCTTCTGTGTAATTTATTGCAAATGTCTTCTACCGTGTCTCCTTCTCTGGCAATTAATGGTTCTTTAAAATCTGTTTCTCCACCCTTGGGTCTCATGTAAATTCTAATGAAACGTAACTTTTCATAAATTTTCTCCTTCAGTAGATCTATGTTTACATCAGCATTTGCTGACACTTCTATTACTTCTGATTTTATTTTTGTTTTAAGATTTTTTAGAAATTCTCTATCTACCAAATCAATTTTGTTTAAGATCGTCAGAGATCTTGAATAACTAATATTTCCTGCAATAAAATCTGATAACTGTTCTGAAGTAATATCTTCTCTTATTACTACTCTGGCACTTACAATCCCATACAAATGAAGAATGTCTTTAAGATGCTGTTCTGAAATTTTTGTTAATTTAACTTGCTGGGCAATTGCAATTCCTCCCATTGATGCTTTTTCTATTGTGATGTTTGGAGGAAGTTGATTTAGCCTAATTCCTATATTTCCAAGCTCATTCACAAGAACGTCTTCGTGATATGGTTGAAAAACATCTAACACCAGTAACACTAAATCAGCTGTTCTTGCAACCGACAAGATTCTCTTTCCCAATCCTTTTCCACTAGATGCCCCTTTGATTATTCCTGGAAGATCCAGCACCTGAATCTTTGCTCCGTGATACTCCATCATTCCAGGAACCACGGTCAATGTTGTAAATTGAAACGCCCCAACAGCTGATTTTGCACCTGTTAATTTGTTGAGCAATGTTGATTTTCCAACACTTGGCAGTCCTATGAATACCACTGTGGCATCTCCTGCACGTCTTACATCAAAGCCATCTGTCTTTGCACTCGATTTTTTAACTTCGCTGTCCTCTTGCTCCCTTTTCAACTTTGCAATTTTTGCCTTCAGTAGACCGAGATGGTGCTCAGTTGCCTTGTTGATTTGTGTTCTGGCCATTTCGTCTTGAATGGCTTTTATTTTTTCTGGAATTCCCAATGTTACCTACTCATTTATTTTTTCAAATAGAACTGTATTATTCCTTTCAATTTTTACAATTCTTGAAACTGGAATCTTTTCAAACCCCTCTGATTCTGTGAAGAATTCTGGCAATGTTTTTACTAAAATTTTTTCGAAGTCCCTGTAGAAAATTTTATACTCTTCTGGATTGTCTGCAAACCTTGCTTTATTGAAAATTTCCTCAATTCGGCCTTTTTTCACATGAACAATAAAAAAAATAGATTAATCAATTTTGTTGATGCACTCTAAATTATAAACAAGAGTTATCCCTCATGATCTCTAGTGATTTATGATATCTAAAGACAATATTGACGATGAAGAATTATCAAATCTGTGTGATATTGTGGAAAACACATTAGAAAGCATTGTAATCCAATTTAGAGGCCATTTCTTCGAAGAGGGGATGGAAAATAAGCTAAGATCCCAATTTGAATCTCGCTTAGCAATTCTTATAGAAAAAAAGGATATAATTTCAAGAATTTACCTAGTCAACAAACACAATACATTGAAACAAGAATTTTAAAAGCTCTGGATCTTTTTAAAAAAGAATACGAATCCTGATACTTCCAAAATTTTCTAATATGCCTACTCCTTTATCTCTACATGGACTTAAAGTCATTATGTGAAGATGTAATGGAATCTGACCCTAAAATCCGGTTTTCCATGATTGTTGTAGATGGGGAGAAAAAATATGGTGGTTACCGATATGATACGGTTGAAATTTTGAATTCGGATGAATTGGACAGATCTATCTGGTATGCATATGAGAGGATGTGTGGAAGACATAGTCAAGAACACAAGCTTGGAAAGACAAAGTTTGCCCTTGGTGTTTATGAAAATGTAAAAAGAGCAACTTTTCCTTTAAACCGTCATACTTTGTTACTTGTGAGCATGGAACCCAACTCTGATCATGATGGCATAATCAACAAAGTTTTGAAACTTATCGAGAAGGCATAGCATATATTTTTGACACAGAAACTTCTCCCATGAATCAAAAAACTTTTGCAGTGGATATTGATGGAACGATAACAGAAAATGGTGGTGGAAGAATACATTTGGATGCATTAGCAGCATTACGGCATTTGACTCTTTTAGGACACAACGTTATTTTTGTTACAGGCCGCTCTTCAATTGAGGGTTATTTACTTGCTGTATTTGGCGGAACAACAAAAATTGCGGTTGGAGAAAATGGTGGTTGTATAACCCTAGATACCAATGAACACATTAAACTTGGAAACATGGACAAATGCCAAGAGGCACTGAGAATAATTCAAAAAAATATTGATAATGTATTTGAAAAGCCAGTATTTCCCAGAATGACAGAAGTAGTCTTGGAACGTACATTTGATTTAGACTTGGCACGACGCCTCATGGAATCACAAAAAATTGACGTCTCTTTATCTGATAGCCAATATGCATTTCACATAAACTCATCTGGAGTCGACAAAGGAACTGGATTCAAAGAGATCATGAAAAAACTTTCGATACAACCAAACGATGTAATTGCTATTGGAGACAGTGCAACCGACATACCTTTGTTTAAAATAGCAAAAACCAGCATTGCTTTGGGTAATGCCTCTGAATTTGTGAAATCTGAGGCCACAATGACTATGTCTGCCAAGGCGGGAGATGGTGTTATTGAGGCATTAGATACATTAGCGCCAACATTATCTAGATTATAGGCATGTCATTCAAATCAATAATCGACGAGATTGAAAATAATCTAAATAAAATCTTAGACGATCTATCCGTATATGATGTTCCGTTTTCCGTTGAGCCAGCAAAGCCTGGATTTGGCGATGTAAGCTCTAACATTGCTTTCTTACTGGCAAAACATTTGAAAAAAAAACCCAGTGATATTGCCTTGCTTGTTTCGGAGAAATACTCCTCATGCACAAGCACACTTGTTCTTAAATCTGAAGCTCATTTGTCTGGTTATCTAAACTTTTTTGCAGATTGGGAAAAACTCAACCAATTAATCATTTCAGAGTCAGTTCTAGATGAATATGGCTCTGTAAATCTTGGACGCGGATTACAAGTTACAGTTGAGCATACAAGTGTAAACCCAAATAAAGCACTACACATTGGTCACATCCGTAATATAGTAATTGGTGATGTTCTCTCCCGGATACTGGTAAAATCTAATCATGACGTAAAAATCTTAAATTACATTGATGATTCTGGACTGCAAGTAGCTGACATTATAGTTGGGTTTAAACATCTCGACTTTGATCAAAACCCGCCAGATGCAAAAAAGTTTGATCATTACTGTGGAGATGTTGTATATGTTAAAACAACTGAAAAGTACGAGTCTGATTCTAATTTACAGGAAATTCGAAAGAACACTCTAAAAGAATTAGAAAATGAGCATTCAGACACAGCAAAATTTGCAGATCACATCACAAAACGTGTTCTATCTGCTCAGCTAGAGACATGTTGGAATCTGGGTGTTTATTATGATTGTCTTAATTTTGAATCACAGATAATTCGTTCTGGGTTGTGGAAGAAAATTTTTGAAAATCTAAAAGATCTCCACATCATCGAATATGAAAATGAGGGAAAGAACGCGGGATGTTGGACAATCAAAGGTGAAGAAAATGAAGAGGACAAAGTGCTTGTGAGAAGTAATGGAACTGCTACATACATTGCAAAAGATATCCCATATGCAGTTTGGAAACTTGGATTGATAGATGACCCGTTTAATTACAGAAAGTATGAAAAAAACCAACCTTCCAAGAAAATTTTATGGCAAACTACTCTGGATGAATCTACCGAACCAAAACAAAAATTTTCAGGACAAAAGGTAATCACAGTTATAGATTCAAGACAAACAAGATTACAAAAAATCATAACTTCACTTATCCGAAAATTAAGTAATACTGACAATTCATATCTACATCTAAGTTATGAATCAGTAACATTAAGTCCAGACACGGCAAAAACTCTGGGATTGAATACTGGTGGGAAACAAGCTCAAATGTCTGGTAGAAAAGGTCTCTATGTAAATGCAGATTCTGTTTACAGTTTACTTAAATCCAAGACAATCAAAGAAACTCAAAGACGCCACCCAGAGCTGTCAGAATCGGAAATTGAGACAATTGCCCATCAAGTAACAGTTGGCACATTACGTTACGAAATGATCAAACAAGATCTTGACAAAATCATTTCTTTTGACTTGACAAAATCCCTTAGTCTTGAAGGGGATACTGCATCCTATATTCAATATGCTCATGCCCGTGCAACCCGAATCTTAGAAAAGTCTGAAAAGTTGGTTACAATAGATGTCAATTTTGGCCTTCTTTCTGATTTACATGAAAAGGAACTTATCAAAATGATTGGCTTATTTGACATACAGGTCATTGACGCTGCCAAGAATCTTTCGCCTAAAGTAATTTCTCGATACTGTCACGATCTTGCAGTTGCTTTCAATTCATTTTATGAACATGTTAAGGTATTGGGGTTGGATGATAACACTCTTGAAGATGCCCGATTATGTTTGGTCAATTCGTTTAAAAACACCATTGAAAAATCCCTTGACATACTTGGTATTTCTGCTCCAAGCAAGATGTAACCATATGTTTGAAGTGATTTCACTATGATGCTGTTTGATATTTTACTGACCACAATTTCCAATTAGTTAGGTTCTTATCCAAAAATTCGTGAATGTTTTCATGGAGAAGATCAAACAAAATTCGTATGTGTTGTTTTACTTTAATCATTCAAAAAAATGGCTTGTCAAGCTTTCAAAAAAAGAGTCTCTTCATACACACATTGGAGTCATAAAACATGCAGACGCAATTGGCAAGGAATATGGAGCAAGGTTAACCACAAACAAGGACAAGTATGTCTATCTGCTTAAACCCACAATTTATGATTATATAATGAAAATACAACATGGGACTCAAATAGTATATCCAAAAGATATTGGCTATATTATAGCAAGAGCTGGAATCGCTAACGGCCAAAAGATTTTGGAAATAGGTACTGGTAGTGGGTCTCTTACCTCTTTTGTTGCAAGTGTTGTAAAACCACGTGGTCATGTATACACATTTGATGTTGATGATAACTTCATGAAAATTGCTGAGAAAAATATCAAAAAAGCTGGTGTTTCCAAATATGTTACTCAACAAAATCTTGATTTAAAAACTGCAAAAACATTACCCGTTGAAAACATTGATGCTGCTCTAATTGATCTTGGTGATCCGTGGACTGTAATTCCTATAGTTCGCAAGATGTTAAAAGGAAGTGGCGCAGTCTTTGCAATTTGTCCAACAATGAACCAACTCGAAAAGCTTACCATGGCATTGACTGAAAATGAATTTACCGATATTGAATGCACTGAACATATCTTGCGAACAATAGATGCACGCGAAGGCAAAACCCGACACTCTTTTCAGGGCATAGGCCATACTACCTATCTATGTTACGCACGAAAAGCCTATTTCGGAAGTCCAAATCTAAAAAAAACTCATGCGTCTGAGTAAATAGAAAAAATAAAAAAAGTTTATTCACCATCAGATGATGATTGTTTCATGACAAGAAAAAACCTCCAATTATCCGATGTTAGAAAATTTATTCCGTCACGTAAGTTCAGCTCTAGAAAAGGAGATAATGGTGTGGTATTGGTTGTGGGCGGCAGTTATCTCTATCATGGAGCTCCCATATTATCATCAATGGCAGCATTGCGATGTGGGACAGACTTGGTGTATACTGCTGTTCCAAAAACTAATGTCACGTCTACCCGCTCGTTTTCTCCTAACCTTATAGTCATTCCATTAGCAGATCAAAAACTTACACGCGGTACCGTCACAAAGCTTCTTGGGATGCTGCCGAGAAATTTGGACGCTGCAACCATCGGAATGGGACTTGCCATTCAGGAAAAAAATGCTTTGATTAATCTTATAAAATCACTGCTTGACAAAGATGTTCGTTTGTCTTTAGATGCTAGTGCTTTGTTTCCTGATGTTTTACAATTTCTTTGTGATAAAAATGTCGTCGTAACCCCTCATGCTGGAGAATTTCAGAGGCTTTTTGGAGTATCGCCTCCTATTTCTAAAAATGAAAGAACTAAGATGGTAGAAAAATATGCATTGGATCATGGAATTACAGTGTTATTGAAAGG
Source organism: Nitrosarchaeum sp. (assembly GCA_020431985.1). Classification (GTDB taxonomy): domain Archaea; phylum Thermoproteota; class Nitrososphaeria; order Nitrososphaerales; family Nitrosopumilaceae; genus HKST03. The sequence goes on from JAGQHF010000029.1 coordinate 6,738, forward strand.
CCCTACTGACATCATCTCTGATGGGAAAACAACTTTTCTTTATGAGAAAAAAACTCCAGCCATGACTGTTGGTGGAACTGGAGATGTATTATCTGGACTTGTTGCAGGCATGCTATCAAAAAACCGCAATACTGTAGAATCTGCATCTGCGGCCGCATTCATAAATGGCCTTGCAGGAAAAAAAGCTCAAAAAAATTTAGGTCTACATATGACTTCTATGGATTTAATAGATGAACTTCCGGGTGCGATGAAGCCATTTGATAAAATAGTTTGACGCTAATGAATCCGTTAAAATATGTAGATTCACAAATGCCGCAGCTTCTTTCTGATTTACAGAAACTCATTAGACAACCTAGCATATCTGCAAAAAACGAAGGAATCGAAGAATGCGCAAAATTGGTTAAACAACTGCTGACAAAAACTGGCATAAAATCTGAAATACTGAGATTGAAAGGCGCTGCACCAGTAGTTTATGGCGAAATAATCTCAAAATCAAATCCCTCGAAAACATTACTTTTCTATAACCATTATGATGTCCAGCCTGTAGAACCGTTCAATTTGTGGGATGATCATCCATTTAGTGGAAAGATAAAAGGAAACAAGATTTTTGGTCGTGGTTCTTCTGACGACAAGGGCGAACTAATTACAAGAATTCAAGCTGTTAGCGCATATGTGAAAACAACAGGGGATGTCCCATGCAATATTAAATTCCTAATTGAAGGGGAGGAAGAAACCGGAAGTGCCCATATTGAAAATTATCTAAAAAAATACCGTAGAAAATTTTCATGTGATGGAGTTATCTGGGAATTTGGTTACGTTGATTCAAAGAATAGGCCTGTTGTTGGATTAGGAATGAAAGGACTTTTGTTTGTTGAATTGTCAATTATTGAATCAATCCGCGATGCTCACTCTAGCTTGGCAGTTCTAATAAAAAATCCTGCATGGAGGCTCATTAATGCATTAAATACACTACGTGACACAAATGGACGAATTCTAATAAAAGATTGGTACAAAGATGTAAAACCATTGTCTAAAGATGAATTGCGTATAATCTCAAAAGAACCATTTGATGAACAATCTTTTAAGAAAGAGTTTGGTGTATCGTCATTTATTGGGAATATACATGGGATAAATGCAAAGAAAGCTCTGGTAGGATCTGGAACTTGTAATATTGCAGGGCTTGTATCTGGTTATACTGAAGAAGGTGCAAAAACTGTGTTGCCTAGCAAGGCATTAGCTAAAATTGATTTCAGATTAGTGCCTAACATGGATCCTAAAAAACAAGTACTTAGACTTAAACGTCATTTAAATTCAAAGGGATTTTCTGATATTGATGTTAAGGTTTATCATGGAGAAGCTGCTGCTAGAACCAATCCTTCAGATCCATTTGTGACCATTGTAAAACAAGCAGCTGATGAGTCATACGGAAAATCAATTCTCAATATATCCAATGCAGGTACTGGTCCTATGGCGTCATTTGTGAGTGTTCTGAACACTCCTTGTGTCTCCATCGGAAGCACATACATGTTTTCGAGAATACATTCCCCTAACGAATTTGCACGGATCGATTTACTTAAAAAAACAACAAAATGCATGTGTCTTGTTATGGATAAAATGGGAAATTTGACCTAGCATGATGCTGTCTTTGTATTGTATATGTGATCGAAAAACAATCCACCAAAATTGAAAGTATTACGGTACATTCTATTTCAAATTTGTCTAATCTCTAATGGCGCTCCTCATTGTATAAAATATTTGTTCACGGGCATCTCTGAGGAGAAAGCCCTTTATTATGCTCTAAAATGATTTGATACATGTCTATGTATATGCCTGGTGCTACCGCAGTAGGTATTACTTTTGATGGCGGTGTTGTGCTAGCCAGCGAAAAGAGAATTGCCTTTGGTAACTTCCTAGTGAGCAAATCCTCAAAAAAGACCTTTCCTATCACCCCAAAAGTGGGTGCAACTTGTGCGGGTCTAGTTGCAGACATGCAAATTCTTTCACTTCAAATCGCTGCTCTTGCAAAAATTCGAAAAATGGAATTAAAACGAGATATTCCTCCAAACACCGTGGCAAAAATGATGTCTAACATGATGTATGAGAGAAGATTCTTTCCACTCTTGACTCAGGTAATTGTAGGTGGTGTAGTTGACAAGCCTGTTATGTATACTTTAGATCCATTGGGTTCTGTACTGCCAGATGAGTATGCTGCTGTGGGTACTGGTGCTGAAATGGCCTTGGGAGTCTTAGATCCTCAATTCAAACCAAATATGACCAAAAATGAAGCAGTTGATTTGGCTAAAAAAGCAATTAGATCTGCCACCCTAAGAGACTCTGCAAGCGGTGATGGGCTTGACGTACTTGTAATAACTGATAGTGGAACCGAAGAGTTTACTGAAAAAATAAACTAGCTATAGATAGTTTTCCCAATTTCCCAATATTTATCTGAAATATAGTGTATGTTTTTTATTATTTCGCCCTTTTCCATGGTTCCTATGTCTTGACTAGAAACCAGTGCTTTACCTACGGCCAAAAATTTATTCTGTGACTCTTCTATAATGCAGACCATATTGTCTTTTTCAAAATCAGAATATTTTTTTATTCCTGGTCTCATTACGTTTGCTCCATTACACATGAATTTCACGGCACCCATATCCACCATGACATAGGGGAATTTTTTCAGCAGTTCTGTTTCAGACAGAAATGGTATGTATTCATCATCGATACTTAGTATTTTCATCTCATTTCCTGTAATTATCTGGGCTTGTTCCGAAATCTGATGAACTCTTAAATTTTTAATTTTTGGAAATGAGATGTTCCATCTTTTTGAGATCTTTTCTAAAAGCTTGGCTGTTTCACTTTTTGAAATTAGGTTAGATTTCATTTTTCTATCTTGCACATGTATCCTAAATTCGAGCTATTTCCTTTCTTATATCAAGCAAATCTCTGAGTATGGAGCTAGCTGTTTCTATTCCTCCTGCCCCCCTTCCTATAATAGTTTGAGTACCAGAATGCTCAGATGTAAATGCAATTGCATTAAGAGTTCCATTGACGCAAAGAGGATCATCAATCGGAACTTCAATTGGTGACACTTTCAATTCTTTATTACATGATGCTATCAATTTAACTGCGCACTTGTTTTTTGCTGCATTTTTGATATCGCTAGTTGTAACGGTTCGTATTCCAGTACAGTCAATGTCTGGCATGGTGACTTTCATATCCATTATCCAATTTGCAAGTATGACCAACTTCGCTGCAGCATCAAGCCCATCCAAGTCTAAAGATTCATCTGCCTCGACATATCCCTTCTTCTTTGCATCTTGCAGGGCTTCATCAAAAGAGAGTCCGTTTGTCATATTTGTTAAAATGTAATTTGTTGTACCGTTTAAAATTCCAGCAAATGATGTTATCCTCTCTCCTCTGAGACTGTTTTTAGCATAATCCAGTATTGGTGTTCCGCCTCCTACTGTCCCACTAAACTTGAACATCACTTGATTATACGTGGCCAATTCCATTAATGATGGAAACGCCAAAGCTAAAGGTCCCTTGTTGACAGATATGACGTGCATCTTATGTTTCATCGCATTTGTAATGTGTGACATCCCTGGTTCTGCATCCTTGTAGTTGCTTGCCGTGGTTTCTATGAGCACCTCTGCATCAAGGTTTTTTATCATGTCTATTCCAGACAATGCATTTTTTGTTTTTGAATAGTTTTTCACAGTCCCTGTTTTTTTCTTTGTATCGATTAGTTTCTCTAGATCTAATCCTGATTGGTCTACAGCGCTCCCTCTGCTATCAAATACCCCTACTACTCGTGGCTTTAATCCGTATTTTGCATAAAGATCTTCTGATCTGGAAACGAACAGCTTGACTAAGCTTTGACCTACTACACCAAATCCACATAATATGATTCTCAAATCTTTTTACCTCTTCGTTTTTCATAATTCTTCTTCATTTCTTTATCTAACCCTGTTATCATTTACCACGTTTTATTAATGATTTTTACATTTTTTCTAGAATCTGCTTAATCTGTTTTGTCCAAGTCTAGTGAGATGGAATTTATACAGTATCTTAGGCTGGTCGGTTTTGGACCATCATCAAATACATGACCTAAATGTGCACCGCATTTCATACAATTGACTTCTGTCCTGATCATTCCAAATGATGTGTCTGACACATACTCTATTTTTTCATCTGATATGGGTTCCCAAAAACTAGGCCATCCCGAACCCGAGTCAAATTTTGTGTCTGATTTGAATAATGGCTCTCCACAACACACACATTTGTAAATCCCTTTTTCTTTACTGTTGTGATATTTTCCGCTAAATGGAGGTTCGGTGCCTTTGTTTATACAAATCTCAAATTGTTCATCTGTAAGTTGTACTCTCCACTCATCTTTTGTTTTAAGAACTTTATCTACCATGAATACATTCTGTGAGTTGGAGGATTTATCTATTTTTTCTTTTTTCTTCTGTTCGCTTTTCTGATTCAAATCTCTCTAAATCATATTCTTTCAAATCGACAAATTTTATTATTTTTGAAAGATTTGGATGTACTCTCTGTATTTCTCTAAACATTTGTTGAGTTACATACCTGTAATCCTTGTGGCCTTGAGGTACTGTTCTTAGCTCAATCAAATGACATGCTTCGCGCAAATTTAACTTCATATAGTATGGATAATTGTATGCAAAATTTACTACATATTGTGCTTGCTCAGGAAATTTTTTACTAATTTTCTCGAACGCATATTTGGATTTTAGCAAACAATCTTGAAATTCTTTTTCAATGCCTATTACTCTTACCTCTTCTGGAATGGAAAAACCATGGTTTGTAGTTAACAACTGTCTTTCTATCGTTAGCACTCTATGTCTGTGCAGATCCCGAAACATTCCAAAGTTATTTTGTAAATCTAATGTGTAATAGGTATTTTCAAAAGCTCTGGTTGGCCTATGCCTTCTATTTTTTCGTAATTTTGTAAATTTCATAACTATTCTTTTCTTTTCATCGTCAGACATGACTTTTACCTGACGTAAAATATTGTGATAAGAGGTGCCCTGAGATCTTTCAAATAACAGACTTGTAATTATCGCGTCCATTGCCTTCTTTTCAGGCTCCGAATCTACAAGTTTAGTATACTGCCCTTGTTTCAGCAATGGTTTTATCTCTTTTATCATTATTTTAAATGCCGTTTTTTGTGTTTCTTTTATGTAGTTTTGAAGTTCCTTACCATATCTGCTATCTGTCCGTCTAACAAATGATTTTATAATTTTGTTTAACTCTCTTTTTATCTTAAAAGCTAAATCGCGTTCTTCTTCTAATTCTGATGCGTTCAAGATGTTCAGCATGTATTCAAATGCCCTTCCGTTTCCTGTTATTCCAACATTGGTAAGTGTTGATGCTGGTAAAAGTCCTCTCAGAATATCTAATGCCTTTGCTTTGGTGGAGCTTTTGTAGATAAATCTGGCGGATTTTATGTTGGTTTCATCTTTTAATTTTGAAAATAATTTTTCGGTTCCATCCGAATCCTTGAAAGAATATCTGTCGATTGGATATTTCTCTCTTATGTAATTTGTCATAGGCTCAATGCTTTTGGAGTATGTCTCAAATGACGTATTACATGAATCTAGATACAAGTCTGCGAATTTTGACTCCATTATACTTGAGTCTCTGTAAAATTTATACTGGCCATTTGTTTTCTCATTCCACGAAACGTATCTTGAAGATTTTTCCAAGTACGATAACCCTATTCTTCTATCTTCAATTGTTTTTACTGCAATGTTAGAAACACCTTCAATTGCAATTTGTGCCTCTCCTAACTCTGCAACAGAATCATCACCATATTCTAAGAGAACTTTATTGTAAAACTCCTCTCCTCTGTTTTTGTTTTCTAAAAATTCATCCAAGAATACCTTGCGCATAGACTTGTCTGTTCTACTGTATCTTGACATCAGTGCACCTCTATCGACTTGATTAGGTGTAGTAATGGCAAACACATTATCATCTGTGTTTGAAAAATGGTTTGACAGAATTTTTTGCTCTTCTATACTGAATTCTGACAATATTTCCTAGATGTTTATCAATTATTAATATTCTATTTCTTCTTACCTAATTGAATTAGATCGGGGGTATTTGATTTTTCCATTCCTTTTGTCTGCCATCTGAGCAGGACTTCTTTGAAAGCATTTGCGTCTGCTTCGTTTTCTGTATACATTAAGGCAGTAACCCATCTCCCCTTTCCTGCCTTGCCTCCGACAGAGTTCATCCAAAAACTGGTAGGTAGTTTACCTATTGTCTTATTTTCTGGATCTTTTGTAATGTCTATCCATCGTTTAGAAATAAAATACAAAATCTGCTCTAATTCTTCTCGCTCGATCATACTTTTGCTTGAAATCTGCTAAATTTTAAAATTTCTGAGACTGAATTTTAACTAGTTAAAATAATCTTACCAAAACTAGAAACCTTTCTAACCCTTTGTGGGTTATACAAATCTCTAAACTTTTAGACATGACCCATAGTGACATCGATATCATCGGCAAAAAAGTCAAGGACATGTACGGGACATTTATGGGCAAAGTTGTTGGAACAATAACAGACATTGACGGTAGCATCCAATTTGTGGGTGTTGACTGTGGTTCACAAGGGTTGCAGCAGATCCAATATGAACAACTGGTCATTCAAGGTGATGTTGTTATATTTATTCCAAAATGGAGACTCGATTCACAACGACTTTTGCGCGAAAAACAGCTAACCCTACGTCGTCTAAAGGCTCTGATTGACATTGTTTCAGAAAATGATGAAATGAAAGTAGATGCAGAAATAATCCACGAGAAATATAAAACAAAGCTTGCATCATTAGATGAAACAGAACACGAGATAAAAAATAGACTAGAAACACGACTTGGCGAACTAAATGAGCAAATGAAATCTGCTAAAATGTTGCTGTTTGACGCTAAAGTCCAGTACAAGAGCAATGAAATTTCTGATACAACGTTTGAAACAGTAAAGTCTTGCACTACAGACCTTATTGAACACATAACACACGAAACTGCGGAAATCTCAAATGTACAGAGACGAATCACAGATCTTGACATGGATGTACAAAATACAATTGCTCCACAAAAACATCTCCAAGAATCAGCCGTATCATATCTTGACTCTTCTGAACAATCTGTTCAAACAAACCTTCCAGAGGCACCTACAGAACCAGTACCAGAATCTTCAGTTCACTACACAGAAGCATCAAACCAGTCTTCGCTTGAATCTGAAGCATCACAAACAATTCCAGAACCACCCCAAAAGGTGACACCAAATAACACCGAAGACAATCCCGAAAACGATTGGCTTGCCAGAATGGAAGCCCAATAATTTTTTCATTTTTATTTATTGTTTTTCTACTATAATGATCTGATTTTCCTTCCATGTCTCTTTTCTTGTACTAATTTTATCATGTGAATAATTTTCTTAACAGTTAAAACATTTAGAAAGTTCCGTTTACTATGATGTATGATGGAATCTTTCAATATTGGTCTTGGAAATAACGACAACGAGACTAGAAAGTTAGCCAATTCAGATTACGTGCATTTTTGGGATGAACAGGCAAAAAATCTTTCATGGTTTTCACCATGGCAGAAAACTCTTGAATGGACTCCTCCGTTTGCCAAGTGGTTTGTTGGGGGAAAAATCAACGCATCATACAATGCTCTGGATATTCATCAATCTACTAGGTCAAAAAAGCCTGCAATAATGTGGGAAGGCGAAAATGGCGAGTCTCGCGTTATAACATACGCAGATATGTGGACCCAAGTACAAAAACTTGCCAACTCTCTAAAGTCACTAGGTGTCAAAAAGGGTGATCGTGTTACTATCTATTTGCCAATGATTCCTGAATTGCCGATTTCAATGCTAGCTTGCTCTAGAATAGGAGCTACTCATACTGTGATATTTTCAGGATTTAGCGCTTCCTCTATTCGTGACAGAGTTGAGGACTCCAAATCAAAAATTATAATCACTGCTGATGGCGGTTATAGGAGAGGATCTATTGTTCCTCTCAAAGAGGTAATTGATGAGGCAATCTCTGGACTAAATTTTGTGAAAAATGTAATCGTATTTGAACGGACAAAAACAAAAATTCAATTAAATGACAAGGATGTTCTCTGGAATGATCTTTTGAAAGAAGCATCTGACACATGCACACCAGAACACTTGGAAAGCTCACATCCACTTTTCATCCTCTATACATCTGGTACTACTGGCAAACCAAAAGGAGTGCTACATGGTACTGGGGGTTACCTTACTCATCTCTATTCTACATTCAAGTGGGCATTTGACATTAAAGATTCTGATATCTTCTTTTGTACAGCTGATATAGGATGGGTCACTGGTCATAGCTATGTCGTTTATGCTCCATTGCTACATGGTGCAACCGAAGTAATGTATGAAGGCGCCCCTGATTTTCCTGATGCATCACGCATTTGGGATATAATTCAAAAATACCATGTCACCATTTTTTATACCACTCCTACGTCTTTGAGAATGTTCATCAAATTTGGAGACGACATTCCAAATTCGTTTGATCTATCGTCAATACGTCTACTTGGAACAGTTGGAGAACCAATAAACCCTGAAGTCTGGAAGTGGTACTACTCTGTTATCGGTAAAGAAAAGTGTCCAATAATAGATACTTGGTGGCAAACAGAAACTGGTGGAATGCTAATATCTGCACTGCCTGGATTGGAAACAATTCCATTAAAACCTGGATCTGGTACCTTACCCATTCCTGGAATTTCTATGTCTGTAGTGGATGAAAATGGCACTGATCTTCCACCAAATACCAAGGGGTATCTTATAATCAAAAATCCTTGGCCTGGAATGCTACTGACCTTGTGGGGAGATGATACAAAATACAAAAACGTCTATTGGTCTAAATTCAAAAATTGTTACTATCCTGGTGATTTTGCAATACGAGATGACGATGGATACTTCTGGTTGCTGGGACGGGCTGATGACGTACTAAAGGTAGCGGGGCATAGAATAGGAACTGCTGAACTTGAAAGCTGCATTGTATCTCATTCCGACGTATCTGAATCTGCAGTCTGTGGGATACCTGACGATGTAAAAGGTGAGGTAATAATTTCATTTGTTGTTCTGAAAGAAAGCTCATCAAAACCTCATGATTCCTTGCGAGAGGAGATTGTTTCTAAAATCCGTAACGAGATAGGCGCGATTGCTACCCCAAAACAAATTTACTTTGTGTCAAAACTTCCTAAAACTCGCAGTGGAAAGATTATGAGGCGATTACTGAAATCCATCGCAAGCAACGACCAAATCGGAGATATCAGCACACTGGAAGACGGAGCTGCTGTGAGTGAAGTTCAGTCTGCTTTTGATGATCTAAAAAATTCAATTCAAGAGAAAAAATGATCTTCTGACATTCAATCCCTTAGTGTTTTAAGATCAACACTCAATAACATATCAAACATGTTTCTTAGTCCATCATATTCTGATTTGGAGTTTTCATCAAACTTAGCATAATCTGTAATCTTTAATTCATCTAACTTCTGTTTTGATTCTTCAAAATATTTTCTTAATTCTTTAATTTTTTGATCTGTTAATTCATTACTGTCAAAAATTACTGTATTACTTCCTATGAGGTTTTTCTCTTCATCGTAAAGACTTGTTGCTTGTAGTATTCCTGGAAATTCACTGTTGTCTTGTTTTTTGAATGTGATTTTTCTGTCTACTACCTTTCCTGTCTCAAACCATGTTTTGAGGGATTCATTCATGGCTTCCCAAGAGTTTTTTGGTACATGTTCAAAAATTGTTTTGCCTATAATCTCTGATTTTGCATAACCGAGTTTTGCAGCATATGTAGAGTTACAGTCTAATATGACACCGATTGAGTTTATACGTCTCCACATTATGGGTGCGTCTTTTAGAATTTTCCTTGCTTCCGTTTGCAATATTAAAGTGAAACGGGATGGCTTATTATTAAATCACAATGTAATTAAAACCACTGGTCTAAATTGTGACTTTTTTTCTCTAATGCTTTTTTTAATCTGTTTAACGACGCTTGCACTCTGTCTTCTGAGAAATCTCTCTCTTTTACCAAATAATTTGTAATTCCATCATAATTCACGTCGCCAAATTCTATCTCATTGACTCGTTCAACCTGTGGTTCTAGGAATATTTTCCTAATCTTCTCATAATCTATCTGGCTTAACTGCTCTTGAATCTGAGGTATATCCTCTAGTCTTGAATATTGTTTTATCATCCTCAGTGCCGTCTTTGGTCCAATTCTCTCAAAACCATCAGGGTTAAAGTCTGTTCCAATCAATATGCCTATGTCTACAAGTTGTTCTCTTGTAACTTCTAAAAAATCCAGTGTTTTCTGGGTTTCGATTACTTCGGGTTCTATCTCAACATAGGTATTTCTATTTGGAATTTTTCTTCTTCCACTATTTGTAAAGTTCCTGACCAGTTTTTTTGCTCCAAACAAGATTGAATCAAAGTCTTGACTTGCTGAAGCATACGCCAAGTCTATTTGGGTAAGATACGCAGCTGTGGCTTCTCCTTCTGATAGGGCATCAATAAATGGAATTCCAAAATGTCCTAAAAGCGTTTTAGAATCTTCGACCATACCATCTTTCATACTTGTAGTTTGTTGTGCATACTTTCTTGCATTTTCTAAATTACCGTCGGCAATTGCCTTTTCATATTTTATCGTGGCATCTTTTTTAATTTGTTTTCTCCTTTCAATCTCCGCAGTTTTAAGAGATGGCGGTTTTCCATCAAACACGTATACTGGTTTTATGCCTAGCGACAAGAAATTGACATTTCTATACAGCAATCCACTCAAATGACTAGTAATTCTTCCCTGTGAATCGGATAGCTGCATCCCGTCAGGGCCTCTTATTATTGCTAAGAACTGATAAATTGCATTGTATGCATCAATTGCGATGACTCTATTCGAAAATGATTCCAGTTTAGTTTTATCTCTCTGTACCAGCGATTTTAGATTTAGACCCAATATTCTTTGCTGACTTAATGTTCTATTTTGTGTTTCTTTATGCATATCCTTATTTCATGATTACACTCAATCAGATTATGCAAAAATGGCTTCTTTGGGCTGGAATAAGCTTCGTTTTGGGAGGTGCCATAAGCTGGGGTATGATGCTAGGTGTTTCAAACCCTGTTTCTCTTCAAGAAGATTTATCTGGATATGCAATAGGATGGGTCATCTTTGGCTTAATTTTGATCTGTGTATTTTTTATTAAAAGAAAAAATAAATGACAAATTTTTATCCTTGAAAATCTGTTGTGAATAATGCAAGATTATGGCATGCCTAAAGGCATCTCCGATAAGATTTTTGAAATCAAAACAACTAATGATGACTCGATCTCGAAAATAATCTCGTATTTTCCTCTCTTGGATGTGGAAAAAGACGAACTTCGAGCATTATTTGGTTATAGATTTGAATCAGGAACATTCCATTCAATTTTTTCTGATACTATAACTGATGATGAATGGTTACGCACAAAAACTCAAATCAAAAAACGCTTTAATTCTGAGTTGTTTGGTATAGATAAAACTCCTTCCGCGGAATTCTAATTTGCTTTATTATGTGGTTGTTTTTAGAAAAAATGCCAGGTTAGCCAAGTGGTAAGGCGGCCGTCTCGAAAACGGCTACGCGCAAGCGTACAGGGGTTCGAATCCCTTACCTGGCGCCTCAATACTGCCTCACAATATTTTCCGACTTTTCTGTACAAAAAAGAAATAATTGGAATTAATTAATAATTGCCGTTTCTATTTTTTGTATGGGATGTTTGAAGATGTCTTGATGTGCTACGGCAATGTGTTCTTTGTTAAACGAAAGCGCACATCTATAGCATCGCCAAGTTGTAAACCTCTGCATGATTTGATATTGCTTTTCAGGATATAATCATGATGTATGAATTATCATTGAGTATAGGACAATGCGTAGCTCTATGTATTAGTTAATCAACAATAATCTTGGAACTCGAATCTTTGATGTGTGACCTGTTGATCATTCTTAAATATCATCTTGACGTAACTATCTTGACGAGAAACCGTTGTTCTGCGTAGTAGAATGATTGGTGGGGAAACGATTCATGTTATGAAAAGTGTGGTCTTAAAGTTTCCCAAGTATTTCTCGTTGTTTTTGAATTAGGATCGGTTCATAGTTTCTATAATCTGTTCTGATTTTTCTAACTCACAGATTTGTCATTCTCTTTCACATCTCTGACAATAAACACAATTTCTCAAATACTCTATCAATGAGTGTTCACAATTAGAGAAGATGGAATATTTTAAAAATAAGAAAAGGTTAGTAACCTACCTCTCCTGGAAATAACAGGCACCAATAGTTTGCATTGGTTCTTGCAGATTTTTTCTGACCTACCTTGCATGGTCCAAAAACCTTGCCAGACTCAAGCTCGGTTTGGTAGTTGGGAACTCTTTGAATCTGCTTTACTATTGCAGGAGTTACAAAGAAGGAACTTACCTGCTGGCCATTCACATCAAAAGATTCTACAGTGTCAATGATATTGTAGTTCGTCATCCCATCATCGCCTATTGCCTCTTGTGGGGTATAGTGTGATGGTTTTCCTCTATTGGTGCGAAAGTCCTTGATGTTGATGACTTTGCCTGAAATCTTCCCGATTCCAACAGCTTTGGTTTGTTCTTGTGGTTTGTTGTAATCACCCAAGTTGATTTGAGTTTGTGTCGTTTCATTCATTTGTGATTTTCATCTTCTATGGTGAACGTATACTAAATGAACTGTTTCTTACAAAAAGTAATGACTGATGGTCAAACTGATTTTAGATTTTTGTTTTCAATAGTCATGTTATGAAAAATCTGAGCTCAAGTATATTCCAGCAATGATGGTGGTGTCAGATGACTGTAACTTTATGTAATCGTATTAATTTTCACTTCTAAAATGATTCAAGTTTCTGTGTTGCCATGAAATTTAATAGAATTTTTAAAATATTGAATCTAGTTTAAAAATATTTTATGGATGCTCTCTTGTGTTATATGTAATTTGTAGATGTCATCATTTTTTATGATGAAAATTCTATCATGCATCATAAACAATTCAATCATATCGGTGATATCTGATTTCATAAGATCACTTGCCTTGTATGGGCAAAACATCAATCCTGGAAGCCTTGCTTCATCATACCCTTTTTCTAATTCTACTGCATACTTGAATGAACTACCAGCAATATCTGTAATCATAAAGTCTACACAACATAATGGTTTTTTTTCCGAATTTCTCATGATGTTTTGCATAACTTTACCACAATATTTTGAACCGTTACTTCCATGTGGCATGTATGGTTTTAGTGTCCCATTGAACCAATTCAGTTTTGATAAAATCTTCTCAGTACTATGTTTTGGCGGGGCTGCGAATGATTTGAACCATTCCATATCATTTGTCATTCTATCTAAAGATTTTAGAAAATTATTCATTGATTTTTCATCCGAGTAAATCAAAAGATCGTGAACATGAGGGATGTCAGTTTTCCTGTTTAACCACTGTTCTACAGCGTCTTTTACAATCGAATTAACTGAGACTCCCATCTGATCAGATTTTTTTCCAAGTTCTGAATGAACCGCATCATCAAACCCACGGATCAAAATATCTTTTGTCATGATATCGTTTAACACTATCAATATATAAATTATGATATCATGATATCAAATATCACAATATTAATATAATGATATCATGATATCATTATTGTGAAAACACAACAAATTCAAACAAAAATAGTGAATGGTGTAAATGTCACTCGACTTTTTGAAACGATTGACAACATCAAAGAAAACGGTGAAATTGCAAAGTTCAATTTCCGTGCAGAAAACAAATGGAAAGGTGGCACTGTTAATCAGACAACCATATCTGATTTTGATGGAGCATGCCAGACATTTTCAAGAAAAAAACCATATGTCTTTACCAAAGACGAACCTTCTATTCTCTTGGGTACTGATACTGGGGCCAATCCTGTAGAATATCTTTTGGCGGGCTTGGCTGGGTGTATAACCACTAGTTTAGTCGCACATGCAGCTGCAAAGGGAATAAAAATCGATTCTATAGAGTCAACTCTAGAAGGAGACATTGATCTTCATGGATTGCTTCAATTAGATGATACAAATCCTGGATATCAAGGAATCAACATATCTTTTAAGATAGAATCGAATGCTTCTGATGAAGTTTTAGAAGAATTAATCTGTCTTGCCAAAAGAGCATCCCCGGTTGCAAACACTATTTCGAGAGCGACCCCAATCAATCCTAGATTAGTAAAATAAAAAGAGACTCTCTCTTTATTTTTGTATTTGCTGAAATTCTATCTTTTAAAACTATTGTATCTATTTTTGAATCCCACTTGATATTGTCATGGAATCGCCTACAACTGAGAGGCATTTAGTCAATTATACGTCCTAGGAGTAATTCTTTTTGTTCTTTACTGCAATGCTGTAATTTCATATTTTTCAATTTGGTAAGGTATTGGAATAACTGAGCAAACCCTTATTTGCAATTTCTATGAAATGAGCGTAACGTCACAAACCTTTTTTTGAGATTTTTACAATTCTGTTGGTTTTTTGCCTTTTGTCAAAATATTCCATTATAAAGTGAAACGCTATCAACTTGGCAAAGATGATGGTTGAAATCATCGCTAAAACTATCTCTTCAAGATAAAACAAATATCCAGTAACTCCTATCGCTGTAATTATTTCCAGTGATGTGCAACTACAAAGATTAAGGAATCTCTCTTTCACATTATAATGCCTGTGTTATCTGATTTAAGATTAAGCATGATTCTCTTAAAAATCCATAAATGCATACATTCCACAAAACCAACATGCAAATTAAAGAAATAGAAATAGATGACAGTCAAACAGGATACTATTGGGTACAAATCTATACAAGCAGTAAAAAACAGGCGATTTCACTCAAGCATCAGATTCTCAACGATCAGGCAATTAGAGAAAGACTGGAACGTGAGATTAATTTATCTCAGAATATAATAACTAATTCGTCAAATACAATGGAAATGGCAGTTCAGAATCTCTTACTTGAAAAGATGTTATTGATATATGAAGGAATTCCTGAATCAAAAGTTTAACATGAATGATTGAGATGCCGATCTGAGTTTTTATTTTTAAAATTGAATCTCAAAGACGCCACAACATTGACATTGTGATGTAAAAAACTGCTATGCTGACAATTACCACTATTACACCCACTGTTGATTTCTTCACATGTCAAATCCAATCTAATGACTAAAAAATTATTTGGTTCGTTCTTGATTTTCTACGTTATTATTTGACTGTTACACACTTTGCAAGGTTTCGTGGATAATCTGGATCTGCCCCGTTTTCCAAAGCCGTGTAATATGCCAAAAGCTGGAATGGTATTATTTCTACAAGCGGATAGAGTATTTCTGGTTCCATTGTTGGAATTTTTATCCAGTGATCGTAGATGTCATGCTTTATGTTGGATATTCCAACAACTTTGGCACCACGTGCTTTGACTTCTTGAATGTTTGATAGGCTGTCTTCATATGTCTCGTCTTTTGGATTTATTACTATGACGTAGCTTGATTCATCCATTAGGGCCAAAGGGCCGTGTTTAAGTTCCCCTGTCGGAAAGCCTTCTGCATGCATGTATGATAGCTCTTTTATCTTTAATGCTCCTTCTTTTGCTATGGGATAATGAATGCCTCTTCCCAGTATGTATATGCCAGATGCTTTTTTCAATTCCTTTGCGATTGTCATTATGGATGGTTCTTCATCAAGTACCTGTACAATTGATTTTCCAATAGATCTGAAGTCAAACGTGTTGTCTGATAATGTCTCTATAATCTTGTAAAATGTAACAAGCTGTGATGTAAAACTCTTCGTAGCTGCCACTCCTATCTCTGGTCCGCAATACAATCCTACAGATGCGTCCGACTCTCTTTCTAACGATGATGTTAATGAGTTTATCACAGAAATCACCCTCAAGTCTCTATTTTTGGCGATTGACACTGCTTCTAAAACATCTGCACTTTCTCCACTTTGGGATATGGCAATCAACAATGAATCTTTTCTCAATCTGTTTTTTGAATAATTCATTTCGCTTGACATTATCGCTTCGGGGGATATTGGAGTGTAAATGGGGAGCAAATATTTTGCCACTAGGGCGGTGTGATAACTAGTTCCGCTTCCAGTAATGTATACGTTTGATGCTTCTTTCATAATGTTTGCAAATAATTCCCAATCATTGTTAATGTTATCTGCCGTATTGAATACTGTAGTTGGCTGCTCAAAAATTTCTTTTCTTGTAAAATGTTCAAATGTTCCTTTGTCAACATTGCCAAATTGTTTTGGAACGGTAACAATCTTGAATGGTGCTGGTTTTCCATTAAAGTCATAAATCTGATAACCTTTGTCGTTTAAAACAACAAACTGCTCATTTTCAAGATATATTGCTTGATCTGTTTTCTCAATAAATCCCAACACATCACTTGATACAAAGTATTCATTTTCTCCAATTCCCACGATCAATGGTTCGTGATATCTTGCAGCAACCAACGATCCATCTTCCATCATCGCAACAAAGCTGTATTGCCCTTTTAGTTTGGAACATGTTCTGATTACTGTTTCAATTATGTCATTTGTCTGCCTGCGATTCTGACCTAATAGGTTTGGTATGACTTCTGTATCTGTATCGCTTTTGAAAACAATCCCTTCCTTTTCTAACTCTTTTCTTATTTTATCATAGTTTTCAATTATTCCATTGTGGACAACTGCTATTGAACTATCAGCACAAAGGTGTGGATGTGCATTTACATCGTTCACTTTTCCGTGAGTGGCCCATCTTGTATGCCCTATGGCAACATTACCTGGCATGGAGTCTAGCTTGAGATTTCCATTCACTTGATTTACTTTTCCAATACCTTTCTTTACAGATATTTTTGAATTAGAGCTGGTCGCAACACCTACACTATCATATCCTCTATATTCCATTTTCTTTAATGCATTAACAATTGGACCTGAAGCTTCTGATTTTGAGATGCATCCAATTATAGAACACATGGTGGTAAGAATTCTCCTAAAATCATTCTTGTATGTGTTATATGTTGATAATGTATGTGCCTTAACATCCCATTTGTTTCATAAATTATTTCTTTCATATTTCTAACTATCCTATTACATACGAGTATATACTAGTATGGACTTTAAAGATTACTAAAAAAAATCCCCATGTTTAAAGTGCTTTGAACCTAATAACAAAAAATTAAAAGTCTGAGATGTTTTATTAAAGACATGCCAAAAAGCAACGCACGCCAGATCAATCTTACAATGGCAAAAAAAACGCATGATATAATACGAAAGGCTTGGGAGAATACCACCGAAGACATAAAACTGTCTTCATGGGTTCTTGACATAATACTTCAGGCTATTGAAAAAGACAAGTGGCTAAAAAATTATGCCTCCCACTTGTCGTTTGTTGGTATAGACAAAAATGGTATATTGCTCAGAGACAGACATCTGAAAGATTCTATAGTGGAAATTAAGTTACTTGACAATCGATTATGGTGTCAGATATGCAGGGAAAAAAACTGTATGCATGTATACTATACTATGGCAAGACCTGAACTTGCCTCTTTGCAGGATCCTGAACAACCGCATAAAACGACAAGACGTTCACGAAGAACATGAATTTGTCAAAATTTGTTTTTGATTTATACTCGTTTTTATTCTATTACCTTGCTTTTTTGAATTTAATAAGAAGATAAATCCCGTGATTTGTAAATATCGGATTACTTTTGTATTGGTGATCTTACGGTTTCATTCTATTTTTTAGAATTCTTTTTTCATCTCTGCATCTTCCACAAAGATAGTTTTCTCTGAATTTTTTTATTTCTTCACAAAACAAGTCTGTACCATAATATTTTTCTGAAGTTTTCATTCCGCCAGGAACCTTACGTTTACAACTGACGCAAGTTATGTGTAATTCGAATTCTATTTTTTTTTCATTTTTTTTGATTTTACCTATTATCAATAATTCATGGAGTCTTTCTTTTGATATAAATTATGGATAGTGCAAACACGCGTTAATTATTGGATGGTTTTACCCATCAATTTTTTACTTATTTGATTGCAAAAATGGAGATCTTATGTCATTATTTACACAATTTCCCATGACCCCAACTTACAAATATTCAGTCTTTATACCATTTTTATGACCATTGCTTATGTTCTCTTAAATTGTGAGCTGGGTGCTGAAGCTGATCTTATAGAAAAGCTTGGTGAGCTAGAACAAGTCAAGGATGTCTTTGAAACTATAGGCACTCATGACATGATGGTAAAACTAGAGGCTGAAAACTTTGAAAAGATACGTGAAATTGTATCTTGGAATATACAGAAACTCGACAAAGTTCGTTCCACTTCCACACTCATACGAAAAGAAAATTAGTCTACAATTTTGATGATTTCGGCTAAGGTCAGAAATCATCACTTTCTTTCTAAACGGCTAGGGCAGGAATTGAGAATCTACTAACTAACATCTACTCATGAAACCTCCTTTCAAAGTTATGTGTGGGCCTAAAACATGCTAATAATTCATACTACAACTTTTTTAATCGATTCGTGGTTTTAGTTATATGAAGAGATCCAGAACGCTCACATTCACAGTTGAAAAAAATATTGGCGATGCATTTGATGCCATACTAAATGCCCCCTCAAAAATGATGCCTGATGCAAAAATGTCAGATGATGGGTGGTGGTCATTTGTAACTCCAAGAGGGCCTGCAAAGCTCAAATTCCATGAAAATAAATCACTTGGGATTTTGGATCATCTGTATGTTGATAAAGAATCCAAATGGAGTGTACCGATGCGAGTCGTCTCTAGCGGTAATGAATCCGAAGTGATTATAACATTAATCAAACCTGATGAAATAACAGATGCGCAGTTTAATGAACGCATGAATGAAATTGGCCAAGTGTTTGAAAATCTCAAACGATTAATTGAAAAACCGTTCTGATTCATACTGTTTTTGCTCTCATTAGGCTTAAATCTAAATTTCGTTAGTAAACACAGAAGCAAAATGCCATACGAAGAAATCTATTTTCAACGCATGATGGAAGATGAATCTGAGGAAGAGAACCTAAATTCAGGCGATACATTGTCTGAAGATTGAAATCAATTATCTTTATTTTCTGAATTTTCACTGTTACCTGGACCTACCATGTCTTCAGGTTTTACTTCGTTATCCCATTTACCTCTAATTCCTTTAATCAGGGATATCGTACCTCCAAGCAGTAATGCTCCTACCACGACAAGGAAGATGGTTTGATCAAAGATCTTGTATGTACAGTTGACCTGAACTGGCCCCGTCTCATCTGTATATTCAAAACAATCATTGAATTCTAACATTTCTAAATTGGCATCTCTGTACTCATTACCAAAAATCCCAAACATTAAGAATCCTGCAAACATTAATCCTACACCCAATATTAAAAATCTCATATCGCTCATGAGTTTTCTCTTCTCTAATCCTATTTACACATTAACCGCTTATTTTTCTAGTGCTGATTTGAGGTTGTTGAGTGATGTTCTGTAAAACAGTTCCATGTCACTTGTAAACCCTAAAAATTGTTTTTTTGTCATTTTTTTGGAATTAATATATGATTTCCATGTTATCTGGGTTTTATTTTTGGCTTTTTGAGTTATGGATATGGTCGCAACATACGCACGAAGTGGGAGTCCCTCCGTTGCAATGTACGTAAAACTCTCCATGGGGTTCCATTGTATGATGTGCTCCTCTATTGTATTTCCATTTTCAAACGTTATTTCTCTTATTGCCCCCACACCTCTCTTTTTTTTGGAAGTGTATGTTGTTTTTTTAACGCCAACTACCCATGCAGCCAACCCTGCAATTTTACTAATCTCACACCACACCTCTTTTTTAGATGCATTTATTGTGGTGCTTTTTTTTACAATTCCTGTTTGGTATGATTTTCTATCTTTTTCCATCGCTTTCTTTTGCATTAATTAATTTTAAATTTTAATGTTCTAACACATTTAATCAAGTAGGAGCAATAACGGTATGGTATTTGGTTGGGGAAAAAAGAAAGAAGAGATACCATCTACTGAACCTGAAAGTGTCTTGGTAGATGATATTCCTAAATTAACTGAAAACACTCTAGCCAAACGTAAAAAACAAACTTTGAGTATGGTGGAATCTATCCGAAATGATGCTGCACCATTGATCGATGACCTAATTCAAATAGGCCATACATTAGAACAGGACAATCTTGATGTGGATGAAATAGATAAACATCTTAGAATTATTGTTGTAAGAGGCAAAAAACAGGTAATCAGTACAATAAAGCGAGATGTAGTTCCGTTACCTAGGATAACTTCTATGGATGATGTTAAGGAATTATCCGCCCTACTTAATCAAATCCTAAAAAAACTTGGAGATGTGTTAGGTAGACAAACTAGAATTATTCATATTTTTGCAAAAAAATATGCTGAACAACTTAAAGAAATCTTATCAAAGCTGCAATCGAATAATACGGAAATAACAAGAATTTTAAAAAATTATCAAGATGATATAAACATCTACAATGATGTGACTAGTTTGGTTCATGATATAACCATGTCCAGAACTGAAATTCTACAAAATAAACAAAAGATTTCTGAGTGGACAGATTTTGTGAAATCAAGCGAAAAAAAAATTTCATCATTGCAAAACTCCATTGATGAATTTAAATCAACAAAAGACTATGGTGCATATCTGAAATTAAGACATGATATAGACAAAGTAAGTTCTGATTTACCTACCATTAAAAACCAAATTGATTCTCAATTTACCAAAATTTCAAGACCTCTGGGAAGATATGAACACATATCGTCAGATCGAGAACAAAAACTCTTTTTAGAAAAATTAATCACAGATCCAATCGAGACCATAAATTCAAAAAATAAAGATCTAATAATCATTATTTTGGAAAATGTACGAAAAGGAATTTTGTCTGGTTCTATATCTGTCAAAGATGTAGACAAATCTATGACTCAAATTACAGAAACAATTGAAATGCTTGAATCCTTTATTGGGCAAATCAATGAGTTTCAAACAAAACTCCATAATCTTAAGGTTGAGTCTGACCAATTTGATATCTCGTCTCTACATGACCTAGAAAAGGAATTAACAAAACTCATTGATGAAAAGAAAATTTATGAGGAAAAAATAGATGTCCTTTCAGAGGAAATTGAACAAGCTGATCATAGCAACTCCGATCGTCATTCGACCTTGGAGCTGAAGCTGCAACAATTTACAAATACTAGATTCACCATCTCGAAAAATGTTTAAAAATTGATTAACCTAAAATTTTATTCATCATATGTTTTTTAAGAAAAAAAAGATTGAACGACAGGTCATGTTGCAACATGATGTTTTGGACAGTATATTGTCTTTTTGCCAGATGAAACATCCTAATGAGGGAATTCTTATCCTAAAGGGTAAATCTAAACAAGGAACAATCCAAGTAACGGGTTTGGTAATTCCTCCTTTTAGCTATACTGGCCCTACATTTGCAGGATTTCCTCATTCTTTCCTACCTTTTGACATGAGTTATGTTGGAATAGTTCATTCACATCCTAGTGGTTCTGCGAATCCTTCTGTTACTGATCTTCATAATTTTTTTGGTTTGGTGTCTCTTATCGTTAAATTTCCATATCATGATGATGACGTATTCGCTTGGGATAGTAATGGCAACCAAGTAAAACTTTCAATAGTGTAACAGTTTGTCTCTGACAAAAAGAAAAAATCTTGACAAAACTTTATAATCATTGTACAAAGGCTAGGCTATGCGAAAAAATGCTCTTAACTGCTACTTATCCATCAATGGTATAGTGCATCGTGCATTGTTATTGGTTTTCAGATTCTTTATGAATCAAATAATCTTTCATTCGTATTCAATCCTGTATCTTAAGCTTTTTTTGAAGCTCATGAAACCTATTTCGTAACGTTACAACTGTAATTCCTGCTGCTTTTGCAATTTGAACTTGCGTGAATGGTTCATGTCGTGTTATACATGCATAATATATGGCTGCAGCAGACATTCCAACTGGATCTCTTCCTGCTAGAATTCCAATCGATTCAGCCTGTCTTATCATCTCTAATGAAATCTGCTTGAGGTTTGCGGGTAACTCCAAGTTGTTTGCGATTTTTAATATACAATGTGTCTGATCAACCACCATTATTTTCAGATTCAGCTGTTTTACAATTGCCCTGTAGCTCTGGGCAATGGTTCTTCTCTTGATGTTTGTAGCCTCTGACATATCCCTTAATGTTCTAAGTGTATGTGTACTTCTGCACGCTGCATACATTGATGCAGTAGCCATTGCTTGAATAGAACGACCTTGCGTCATCTTCTGTTCATTTGCTTTTCGGTAGATGTATGCAGCTTGCTCCTTTATTGCATTTGAAACTTGTATCTTGTCCTGAATTCTTTCAAGTGTATCAAATGCAATTCTAAGATTTGTGTCCGTGTTCTTGTTTGTCTGACTTCGTCGATCCTGAATACGTATACGTCTTATTGTGTTGTTCACTGTGGAATGTAGTGAATTTCCTTTTGCATCCTTGTTTGTCTTCCCAATTATTGTGGATAATCCAAAATCATGAAATGCAAGTGACTGAGGGCTACCAACATGTCTATTGTCATTTACAAAATCATAGTTGTCATTGTTGAGTCCAGTTATTTTCTGTTCAACTACGGTGCCACAATATCCACAAAATTTCTCACTAGACGAAATATCTTGTATGATAGCTGCTTTTCCACATCTGCCACATTTTGCCACTAGTCTGTGTTTATTTGACATTCCAGTATTGGAATCTGTCATTGTGAAATTCTCTCCATGCCACATTTTATGAAAAATGTCTCCTCCCAAGTGACCATTTTTCTAGTTTTAATGTTTCAGATTCATCAATGTTGTTGGTTTTTCTCTCATTATGTTGTTCTTTATTCTTCTTTTCTATCGTGCCAAGAACTTTCCTCATTGGAATCACTCGGTTATGTTTTGCAGTTGTGTGTAGATTGAAACTATCGCAAATGATTTTCTTCTCTGAATTCTCTACCACAAAGTCACAATCAATCCCTATATCTCGACATGTCAATTTGTACATGCTTTAATTAGGAAAAAATTCGTTATAACATCTTAGTATCTTCTGTGCTACACTGTAACACAAGAGATTAGTAGATTAAAATGAATGATTTAATCATCATAAAAAAATGGAAAAAAAAGAGCGTGCGCCAACAGAACATGCAAGTTTTAGGATAAGCACACCCACGTTAGATAATCTAAGAAAAATATCGAAGGAGCAAAAAGTAAGTCTTAACACCTATGTCAACCAGATTATTGACTCCCATCTGAGCTGGGATCTTTATGCACCAGAGGTGGGCTGGGTAATTATGTTGAAATCAGCACTTAAGGAGCTAATCAAAAACATAGATCCTGAAACCATATCATCAATAGCCAGAAATGCTGCAGAAACAGGTGGAAAAGAGATTGCATTATCAATGCGAGGAAAACATGGTATCGATGAATGGATTTCAATTTTAAAGGATCGTGCAAAATCCTCAGGATTTTCAATCAAGGAATATGATGGTCAGGATAGTGTACGATTAGTGATGTATCACGGTCTGGGAGAAAACTGGTCAGTATTTTTTGAAATCTATTACTATACTATTTTCTATGATTTGGGCTCTGATGTAAAAACAGAGCATACTGAAAATTCTGTTCTATTGGAGATAAAAAGAAAAATTGATCCAAAAGGCACTCTTGGAAAACTATGACTGCCCTAGTTAAATTCATGTAATGTTATCTTCTGGCACGTTTCTCGATTGTACCAGTCCTTTTAGTTACGATGGATAGTCAAGATACACGCTAATTTGACCTAGACATGGTTAAAATGGCCACCTCTGACTCCTGTTCAACACAATTCATCTTTGTGGAGTCAGGGTCTTCCACAATAACCTTTCAGATTACTATGTATGCAGTTCCATTGGGCTTTCATATGCCCAGTGCCAAGGTTTGTGCGAATTAGGCATTAACTTTATAAGTATTTTCAAGATAATGTATGTGAGTTGTTTAATTACAAAACTTATTTGATATTTCTATTTGCATCTTTAGCTATCAGTATTGGTTTGCAGATGATATTGCCATTCCCGTATGGACTTGGAGCTGCGCTGGCATTGTTTATTGCGTTTCCGCTCCTATTACGAAGACGTTACATGAGCCGTATGCGTGGGTATGGTGATTCCGGCACAGGTGGAGGATTTTTTGGGATGAACTCTGGCGGTAGTTCTGGAGTTCGCTATGTTTGCCTGGTTTGTAACAATAAGCATAAGGGTGGTTCATGTCCTCGATGTGGTTCTAAAATGCAAAGAGCAGATTTCTAAGCAATGTCTTTAGAACAACTGCGTAAAAAGGTCATCTTTCATAACTCTATAGATGTCTGGATAACTGCTTGCAATGAACGAAGTCTAGATTGGAATAACACTGATGGGTACCAGATGTTCATTGAATATCTGTTAAAAAACAATCTGAATCTTAAGGCTTTCACATTATGTGCTCATGAGGCTGGGGAAACAGAACAAGCAAAAACTAATTTTGCCGAGTCACTATCTGATATAAAAAATCCAAACGCATCAGTTTATACCATCAAACTAAGTGATGATGCCATCAAAACAATCGCTAGTTATTTTAAAAAATAACCTCTATCTCTTTAATTTTGGGTTTACTATTGTATCAAAAGCATTACCTATAAACACAAAAGCTAGTCCTGTAATTGCAATCATCATTCCAGGCGGTATTATCCACCACCAAATGCCTCTTGCTGTGGCACCATAAACACTTGCATCATGCAGTATTTGTCCCCATGTTGGAAATGAGGGATCCCCCAGACCTAGAAAGCTCAGACCTGCCTCTGTGGTAATTGCAGCGGGAACTGAAATTGCAATACTAGCAAATGCATAAGGCAACAATTGAGGAAGTATGTGCCTAAGTATTATTTTTGAGCTTTTTTGCCCCATTATTTCTGATGCTTCAACATATCCACGTGTCTTTATTTGCAATGACATGCTTCTTGCTACTTTTGCAATCCCTACCCAACCAAAAATCATCAAAAAACCAATCATCAGAAAAATACTATTGCTTATAGTTACGGATAAAATTATCAAGAATGGAAGAGCTGGGAGAGCGTATATGACATCATTAAACCGCATCATTATCTCGTCGGATGATTTCCCTTTATAGCCAGCATACACCCCATACAACAATCCCAAGATTACTGAAGATATGGATACCGTGATCCCTATGAAAAGCGCTAACGGTGTACCCCAAAGCAGCCCTATTGCTAGATCCCTTCTAAACTCGTCTGTTCCTAATGCCCCAAATGATTTCCCGCCAATTATCATTTTAGATTTTAAAACATCAACATTCAAGTCATTTCCATATATGTTTACAACAAAAACATACCTTCCTTTGAGTGGCTCATTACTATCTGTTTGTGAAAAAACAATGTCTTCTGTGGAAAGTTTTTCCAGGGGAAAATTAAATGATGTTGATTGTAACTGTATGTTTTTTCTTATCATTTTATCTGTAGAAAAAATCCTTTCACCGTGAATTGTTGCCGATTCAAAATTTGGAAGCTGCATTGACATCAAGTGTAGTTTTATCTCATCAGGTCTAATGACAGAAATTTGTAAAAGAGGAGCACCAACATATTGCGCTTCAAACTCGTATATGAAATCATTTGGAAAATCATCATACTCAAAATCAACTCCAAATTGATTGGAAACTACTGTGATGTCTCCTGTTTTATCTCGATATTCTGCAGGCTTGTCTAATATCTTATGTTCTGGTATTTTTTCACTCAAAAACAGATTAATCCATGCAGGACTTGCTACCTTTGGATATGAAATCCAATTACTGGGATTATTCCATTCTTTGAATGTATCCACAGGAATTGTTACTATTGCCACAACTGACATCACAATTAGTGTTGCCAAAATGACAATTCCCGCCATGCCAAGTTTACTCTTTAGAATTTCTTTTTTGATTTCTCGTGTTGCACTTTCACTCATTATTCTACTCTCATCCTGGGGTCAAAATAACCATAGAGTACATCAGCAACAAAAATACTGATTAAAAAAAACACTGTCAATACATAAGTTGAACCTACTATCACTGGCAGATCCATCATGGTAATTGCCTCAAAATACAGTCTACCCATTCCAGGCCAATCAAACACTGCTTCTGTAATTATCGCACCTCCCAATGACCCTGACAAGCTCAATGCCAAAATAGTGATGATTGGAGGTGCGGCATTTTTTAGGGCATGTTTGTATATGATATTTTTTTTGTTAATCCCCATAATTTTTTGTGATGTTACAAAGTCCTCTTGCATTATGCCCACCATGAAATTTCTTACCAAATATGCCCAAGATCCAAAACCTATCATGACAATTGTAATCAACGGCAGGGCCATATGGTGCATTAGTGCAAAAAAATAACCAGGTTCAGATGGTAGAATTGATGGAGTTGCCCTTGCGGGAAAAATGTGATACGTGAAGGCAAACACAAAAATCATCAACATTCCTATCCACCAAACGGGAAAACTGGAGCTGACTATTGCGAAACTTGAGGTCATTCTGTCTATGGTTGAATTTATTTTGCTTCCGGACATTGCCCCCAAAAAGATACCCAATATGGAAATGATTATGGTGGAAGTTGTAAAAAGCAGAATTGTTCTGGGCAATTTTTCTAGTATTATCTCCTTTACATCTGATGATCCTGAATCACTTGACAGAAAAGTTGCGTTACCAAAATCCAGAATCATTATCTTGTACATGGTGATTCCTATTCTTTGCGGCGTGTACCATGGTTCATCTAAGCCTAATTGTTTAACTCTGGCATCAATTTTTTCTTGAATAAACGATTCGAATTCATTTACATTTGAAAAACTCTTGGCTATGGATGGATTATTAGCTATTTCACTTCGTACTTGAAACACAACTCCTTGTTTTAAAATAGAATCCATATTGGATCCTACAAGTACAATTGTCAAAAGAAGTGTGATCATTAACACTAGAATCATTGTCAGGAGTCTAGTCACAATATACCTTTTTAGTGTCAATAATGAAAACTAAACTATTGTGCTTATAACAATTACAAACAATTCTGGGTTTGTCTCTTGATATGATTAGTACTGTTAATATACAAAATCCAAAAAATTCTAATCGCCCTAAATTTATTAAATGATGTGATGAACACAAAATCTGATTTTGATCCTGATGAGTTGGTTCTGACAAAAAAAGAAATACTGTCATTTTGTGACAGAGTCATCGAAAAATGGGAAAAAAATTCTATTAAAAACGCAAACAACATCTTGGCTATGAATTCAGTTAAGGCTAGTGTTTTTTGGACAGATGATGAATCATTAAAAGCTATATGGAGAGAGATTTTGAACTGGACATTTGAGCTACTTTACGAAAATGCACTTGCTCAAGGTAATAATGATGAATCTAGTTGGTCAGATGTATTAAAAAGATTAAAGAGAAAAAATGATTAACTGTTTACAATGAGTATCAACACAATAAAAAAAGCAAAAAAACTGGTTGAAAGCGGGGGTGTAGTGAAAATTGATGATGATCTATACCAAATACGGTCTTCTTCAGATCCTGAAAAATCTTATTTTGTAACACATGACACATGTGAGTGCCCTGGATTCAAAAATTTCTACAAGTTTCATCATGGGAGGGGACTAAAGGCTAACTGCTCTCATATTGAGGCAGTCAAAATCTTTGACGACAAGGATGGCTAACTCTGCATATTCTTGAGACTTTCTTTTCCAACATACCCTTTGTCTTTTGTTATGATTATGGGGCGTGCGATTAGTCCTGGATATTTTAGCATAAATTCTATAACCTGTTTATCTGAATAGTTCTTTGTTTCAAATTCTAACTCCTTATACATTTTATCTCTTTTTCTGATTAATTCTATGGGGCTTTTTCCAGTCGTTTTGATTATTTCTCTTAATTCTTTCTCTGATAACGGCTCCTTAAAAAAATCCCTTTTTTCTACATCCTTTTTCATTTTCTGAATCTCATTCACAATTCTTTTGCAAGTTATGCAAGATTCTTTATGTAGAATCATTCTTGTTGATTTAGCTCCGCTCATACCTTCAGTCCTATTTTAAATGGTAAATGTATTTAGTCTTTGTCTGAAATCAACCTTGAAAAAATATGTTTTAAGCACAACCGATTGATTTTTTTTGAACTCCTGAGTTTTTCAAAAATCACATTCCTTGCATACTTGCCATGCCAATTTTTTCAAAATAGTAAATTTTGCATTATAGATAACTGCATACATTTTAGATCCACGGGAAGAATGGAGTATGTTGTGCCTATTTCCACAATTTGCTTATCTTGATTTTAATTATAATGTAGGTGCAGAACTGATAAATTATTCATGGGTTTGATTTCTGATATTCTCTATCTGATAGACCCCAGTTCCATTAACTAGAAACTTGATACTTGTGCCGTTTATGTTTACAAATACTATATTCCCATCGAGTTTAACATCTATGTCTGTTTCGGTTAATTCTATCTCTTTGATATTTTCTGCTCCATAATTATCTGTATTCTGCGAGTTTTCAACTGTCATGTCTGTACTATTTTCGAATTGTTCTGTATTCTCTGAGCTTAACCTACTCAAAAACTCCTGTGTAGTGGCGATTTTTTCTAAATATGCTTGTCTTGCTTCATCTGTGGTGCCGCCATTTTTTAGAATTTCTTCACGAATCAGTCTTCCCTCTTCAAATAGATTTTTAGTGAAATTAATTTGGCTCAGTATTTCATCTCTGATTTCTGGATTTAAATTCCTCACATAGTCATCATATTTGTAACCTGAGAATGATCCATATGATGGCTTGAATTCTTTTATCGCTGCCAGTCTAAGCTCATCAGATGTCCTTTTTTGCTGCTCAAAAAGATGTCTTTCTGTTTCAATAATACTTGCCTTCTCTTTTTCCTCCAAGTACTCCTGTTGTAATTTTTTGTAGTATTTGAACAAAGTCTGTCCTATAGGATCTTTTGCAAATTTTTCTTCATTTGAAGTAAGGTATCTCTTGGCCTCCGCAGTACTGATTTTTTTCTCAAGCAAGGAAACTTTACTAATTTCTCCCTTTACCTGAAACTCTGTTTTGACAATACCAATTTTTCCATCAGAAGTCTTTCCGACAATGCTTACAATGTATGTGCCTGGAATTCTATCCATATCATACAGTGACACCCTGAATTTTCCTTCATTATCTGTGAAAGTAAAAACAGATTCTTGGCCAGTTCTGATGTGGACTTTGACATCTCCTACTGGTTTTGAGGCGTGATCTACTATCTGTCCTATTATGACTGGCGACTGCCCGGACAAAATAACAGCTTTTTCGACATCTGCGATAATAATTAAATCCCATAATTCCGCATGTGCAGATACAATAGGATATATGGACACTATACACGTCATAATCAATAAAATGACTAAATATGGTCTCACGAATTCATACCATTAACTTTGCAATTAAGCCGAAGTATGAATAAAAATTTGCCTTGTTTCAACTATTTTTGAGCAATTCTCCCACTTGGAATAATTCATCACAAATCTCTAAATATTATAATTCAATTCATAAAAAGATGAATTTTCTCTATCTTGGGGTGTTTACTATTTTTTGTGTAGTGGGTACTTTACCTATCTCATTTGGTCAATCAAACAATTGTCCAAGCTGTGTACACATAGCTCCAGAGGACATTGATTTGTACAAAGAATTATTTCCTATCACTGTATGGACTGACTCAAAAATCTATGACCATAACTCTCTTGTGAAGGTTACTGGCCATTTGAGACCTGAAAACAATATCTCTCCAATCCTGGCAGTTGTAACCAGCCCAATTGGAAACGTTGTTACAGTTGATCAAATTTCAGCAGATCTTAATGGGGATTTCTCATTCATCCTTAATACTCAAAGCTCGCTTTGGAAAGAAGACGGTGATTATATAATCAAGGTACAGAGTGGTTCTGATAATCGACAATTTAAAACAAAATTCAAATTAATTTCCTATGATGTGGGAAGCATATCCGACTGCACTACAACTGAAATTCCTATAACTGCTGATAATGGAGGTGTATACTGCATACCATTCAATTCCTCTAAAGGGACAACTATAAACGCTGAAGGTTCACTGAAACTAGAAACTAAAACACTTTCAATTCAAATCAGAGGCCAAGATATAGATTCTGTAATTCTTGATATTCCGAGGGCCCTCTTAGACTCTAAATCTTCATCAGGTATGGACTCTCCATTCACTGTAATGTCAAATCAAAGAATGGTTCTTTTTGAAGAGTTAAACAGTACTGAGGAAACACGCCAAATCAAAATAGATTATTCGCCAACACGTAATGGTTCATTTCAAATTATTGGAACTCATGTAATTCCAGAATTTGGTTCGATTACGTTACTTGTTTTGCTAAGCGCTATATCTGCCATATTACTTGCAGGTCGATTATTTTCTACCAGAATTGTCAAGTTATGACACCCATTTGAATTCTTAAAGCAGCAAGAAAAAATATTTTTGTACGGATGGACTTAGAGAAATTTCGTAATGATGTCTATGAGGTAACTGATAATCTCTCAAAAATTCTTACTGAAAAAGATCGACCCAAACTTAATTTTGTCCGACACCAGTTAATTGAAATGTATCAAAAGAACCTTGTTAAAATCAATCATTCTGTTTTAGAATTAATCTGTGCTGCAAATCTCATTTCGCGAGGTTATGCTGTAGATGTTGAAAAACATGTCTCTGAAATTTTGGTATGTGATATTTTTGCAGTAAAAGGGGGCGGAAACACAATAGTTGAGATAGAAACTGGATTCACTCCTCCTGATCATGCAATGGATACAATAGATTACTATGCTGCAAGGATAATGAGTAAAATAGCAAGGTATAGTAAATTCTGTTCAAAATTTTCATTAGCGACTCCTGTTATTGGGCTGATTCCTGTGCCAAAACTGTTTCTTCTCCCGCCTAATGCTAGAGATCCCTCGGAAGTAAGTAAGATAAAGGACCTGTGCGATCGATATTACAAGAATCCCCCGATCAAATATGATGACATTCTGAATGCCCATTTACATTCTATATATCTCATCAATATAGACAAGAATTTTGCAAAAGAATTAGACCCTCAGGGTTATGTGGATCTTACCGAAAAATTGCTACAGAGGAGTGAAGTGGCTTACTAGCTGGAAAAAATTCAAATCTTTCTATAACAAACTAATTTTAGGATGATTTGCGGATCTTGCGAACAGCGTAGGCATTATGAGTGCATAGATTGCTTAAACAACCACTCTACACATCTGTGTAATTGTGATTGCCATGATGAGAATACAGAACCACATCCTGTTAACAAACCTCATTAATTTTCTTGCTAACTAGGCAGAAAAATTACTGCCAATGGTATCATACAATATCCTATTTTAACTATTGTCCATTTCTCTGAAATTTACAAATGATCGGTTAAAACGTGAAGATTCATAAAGCAACAAAATGTTTTATCGACAAATTATGGCAACATCCATGGAAAATATTGGGACATTGGAGTATGTACTTGACAAGTATTCAAAAACTTGGACTTGGAAAATTACTGGGGAGAGAGCGGTCAGTATGGTCTCACGACTTATGCCCGAGGCTTGGTACGGTGAAAGTATCAACGAGGTCATAGTTTCTGATAATCCTGAGAATGTCAAACAAATCAAAATGATTATGGACCGATATCCTTTGGAGGTGTTATCAAAAACAGCATGGCAAAGAAAAATTGTAAAAACTTTTGTTCCAAAACCAGCAATCCCTACAGTTAAGCA
>JAGQHF010000030.1 GCA_020431985.1 Nitrosarchaeum sp.
CCAATGAGTTTAAACAATTATTTAATTCCAAGATTCAGGTAAATTAGATGAAGTTTTGCCCCAACTGTGAAGTCAAGTTAAAAAAAAGTGATTTTGAGCTGATCTGTCCCAAGTGCAACTATGTGGAGGGCAAAGATAACAAACAAACAACTAAAACAGTTCAAGAAGAACCCACTTCAGAATTCAACGTTTTGGCAGAGAACGAGGGTGAAGAGGCACTACCTACAATAAAAATAGAATGTGAGAAATGTAAAAACGATGAAGCAGTGTGGTGGATGCTGCAGACAAGAAGTGCAGATGAACCAACAACACAATTTTATCGATGTACAAAATGTAGATACACTTGGCGCAACTACGCATAACGTTTAACTGGAACGTTTAGTCCACCAATATCGACTTGACCTTCGAAGCAAAAACAAGCGGCTCTGATGATCTCAAGGCAATAATATCTGCAATATCTACACTTGTTGAAGAAGCTACTTTTGTTGCCACGGCAGAGGGTATTACATTTAGAGGAATGGATCCATCACATGTTGCCTTGATTGACATCTCGTGGCCAAACTCTGCTTTTGAAAAATATGAGTGTGACAGTGACATTAAATTTGGAGTAAGGATTGATGAATTTTCCAAACTTATCAAAAGAGCAGAAAAAAAAGATAGTATTGAAATCAGCATATCTGATCAAAACATGTTACTAGTTACCATTGGCAAAAACAAAAAATACAAAATGAGATTGATTGAAAGCTCTGCAACCGACACTCCTCTACCCAAGATACCTTATGATTCTAAAATTATATTATCACCTTCCGCGTTTGACAAGATTTTAGGTGATGTGCAGGTAGTATCTGATTATCTCACCATATTTACTTCTGAATCAAAGTCAGAGTTCTCCGGAAAGGGAGACTCCGGCGAGGTGATAATTGAACTAGATAAGGACAATGATGAGATTGAGGAAATCTCTTCCAAACAAGACAGCACCGGAACTTATAGCTTGGAATACCTAAATCCTGTAGTCAAGGCAGTCGGTACAACAGCAGGCCATATAATGTGCGAATTTTCTAGCGCAAAACCACTAAGAATTGAATTTAAGGTAGCCAACATAGGTAGGATTCATTTTTACTTGGCACCGCGTGTGGAAAGTTAAAGCATTTAAGGATAGCATAGTCCAGATATCTTGAATTGAAACTTGTAGTGAAGTATGGCGGTAGCTCAATATCCACTGCCAAAGACATCCAATCTGTTGCCAAAAATCTGCATTACTTGTCAAAACACAACAAAATTGCTGTAGTCTGTTCTGCTCTTAATGGAACTACAGATGATCTGATAGAAATCTCTGAATCCATAGAAAAAGAAAACAAAAGCAAAGCTCAGCAACTAGTTGCTAACATAATCAACAGACACAAACAAGTGGCGAAACAGACCATAAAAAAATCTGATCTCAAGAAGAAACTCCTACAACAATTAAATGAAGATTTTGACGAACTAGTTGCACTCATTGACGGAATGGTCTTGCTAGGAGAGGTAACTCCAAGATCTAAAGATTATTTGAACTCGTTTGGGGAGCGTCTGTCAATAAAACTAGTTTCATTTGCTCTACGGAATCATGGAAAGAAATCCTCCTCACTAACTGGAAAAGATGTTGGAATAGTCACAGATTCGAATTTTGGCGAATCCAAGCCATTAATGGATACAACTCGACTGCGAGTTTCCAAAACCTTAGACTTGCTATTTTCAAACAATACCATTCCTGTCATTGGCGGATTCACTGGGGCTGATCAGCATGGACACATAACCACATTCGGCCGAGGAGGTTCTGATTATACTGCTACAATTATTGGCGCATGCATAAAGGCAGATGAGATATGGCTTATGAGTGATGTTGATGGATTAATGACTGCTGATCCAAAAATCGTAAAAAGTGCAAAGCTGCTCAAAGAGGTCTCATATGTCGAGGCAATTGAGATGGCAATGTTTGGGGCGAAGCAAATTCATCCTCGCACATTTGAGCCGCTAGTTCAGAAAAAAATTCCAATGAGGATACGCAATTCATTTAACCTAGACAATGAGGGAACTCTGGTTACGTCATCTCCTGGAGAGTCGGTAAAAAATACTGTAAAGTGTGTTAGCTACATACACCATAACGGACTCATCGACATAAGAGGAGGAAGCATGGTTGGTACTCCTGGAACTGCCGCGAAAATTTTCTCCACTTTGGCCAAAGCAGGCATAAACGTAATGATGATATCTCAAAACCCTTCAGAATCCAGCATTACCATAGTTGTAAAAAACAATGATCTAGACAAAGCGGTAAATGCGCTGGAGCTGGAGCTGTTAGGAAAGATCATCAAGAAACTTGAAGTAACAACAGACATGGCCATAATTGCGCTTATAGGTTCGGGCATGCGAGGAACAATAGGCGTAGCCTCCAAAGTATTCAGCTCCATAGAAAAAAATAAGATAAACGTTTCAATGATTACTCAGGGATCATCAGAGCTAAATCTGTCCTTTGTGGTAAAAAATTCTGATGCCAATATTGCTGTAAAGGCAATACATGATGAATTCAAGCTGGACAAAGTCAACTAAATAAAGTCATTTAAGGGAAAATAGGTAATCATCAATGTTGAAGACTATTTTGATAATCTTGGCAGTTGGAGTTTTTCTTATAGGAATTCTCGCAACATCTGCAATATCTAGTCAATATGCGGATGCGGGATCTACCAGAAAACTTCACTTCACCCAGACCGTAACATCAGGTCAAGACCCGGGAATCGGACACGAAAGTCACCAACTAGCAATGATTCTTTCTCCAAACCCTGGAACAATCTATGATGGCTCTATGACCTATACTTCTAGCAAGCCAGTACAAATTGTAATTCTTCACGAGATTAATCCAGATGATGCAAGGGGACAAATGACATGGAGCATAGATGGAAAGAACATTTACGGCCTATCTTTGATTGACTCACATAAATCTGGCACTGTCGAGTTTACAGGAGCTGCACTTGCATTGCATTATCCAGAACCAGAAGAATTCACTGTGACTGCAAGTGTTGACGGTTGGATTCGTGGACAACCAAGTGATGTAATTGTCCAAAAAATTGAAGTTGAAAAATCTGAACCATCCATATTGCTTTCAAGACTAAACGTTCCTGTCACAATTCCGACGCACAAGGGATTGTACAACGAGCAGTTAGTCTCCTACATAATTACGGATTCTAGCGACCATGATTATGCAAAAAAACTATCAGACTTGCAGGACTGGAAGATTAAGACGGCCTCCTCTCTTGCAAATGTAAAACCTTCTCAGAAAATCTTTGTGTTTACAAATGGTATAGGAGGAGACGGACTTTATGGATCTCAGGAAGAAATATTTACAACAATTCCATCCAAATCTGACTATAATCCACTTAGCTCTGTTGTAGAGGTGAGTTGGAAGAAAGGACAGAACGCCATTCGTCTAGATTCTGCTGATAAAGTTATTGAGGCCCATAAAGGTAGTCGAGTTGATTTCCACGAAACTGGTTTTGTGGTTAATGTACCACAGATAGTTTGGCCTGATGGACAAATGAAGGTTAGA
Source organism: Nitrosarchaeum sp. (assembly GCA_020431985.1). Lineage (GTDB taxonomy): Archaea > Thermoproteota > Nitrososphaeria > Nitrososphaerales > Nitrosopumilaceae > HKST03. The sequence continues at coordinate 3,578 of JAGQHF010000030.1, forward strand.
GACAACCAAGTAATATCTGATGATCTGTCTTTTGAGGGTGGTCAAATAACTGCAATTGATAACAAGACAATGAATGTAACTTTTGTAGCCCATCGTGGATGGGGTCCAGATGGAACGACAACATACTGCATTGTTGCCGGCGCTACTCCTCTCATTTCCGCTGAGATGATGGGAGTTGTACACTCACCGAATCTTTCTGCTCTAAATGACAGCTCCATAATGGATGTTTATCATTTCCAAAACGGCATCAAGGGTACAGGGCCATTGGGATTCCAGCCGGGGATAACTAGCGGTTTGCCTGGCAATGAAAACTATAGCCCTATCATGAGAACCCATCTTGTGGAATGGAACTCTCCCGAGTCTGCAAAAATCTTGGAATCAAAATCTGATGTTGATTACTTTGTGAAAAACAACGAGATTACAGTAAGCTTGGCACGTCTTGCAAACAGTGAGTATGTAGTTAACTGTCCAGTAGTTGATCCTTTTCAGTGATAAAGGGATAAATTACTTGAAATCCGATTTTATTCAAAATGAGCGGTAAACTCTACATTGTAGGTGTCGGTCCCGGCCATCATGATCACATGACCTTTCGGGCAAAGCAGGTAATTGCCGAAAGTGACACAATTGTTGGTTATGAGACATATGTAAACTTGGTAAGTGATCTAATTGAAGGAAAGACAATCTACCGGTATGCAATGACTCAAGAAGTTGAACGTGCTCATCAATGCATTGATTTGGCAAAATCTGGAAAAATTGTATCCCTTGTTTCAAGCGGAGATCCAGGAATCTATGGAATGGCAGGATTAATCTATGAGACACTTGCAGAGACCGGATGGAATCCTCATGATGGACTTGAAGTCGAGATTGTTCCAGGAGTTTCTGCATTAAATTCGTGCGCATCCATCATTGGTTCACCCCTAATGACTGATTTTGCGGTTGTAAGCATGAGTGACTTGCTGGTGCCTTGGGAGATTATTGAGAAAAGGGTTACAGCAGCTGCAGAAGGTGACTTTGTCATTGTAATCTACAATCCTGCCAGCAAAAAACGAATTCATCAGTTGCAGGATACAAGAAAAATTCTTCTCAAACACAGAAAGCCAACAACTCCTGTTGCAATAATTAAGGGTGCATTTCGTGAATCCCAAAACATTGTCTTGACTGATTTGGAGAACCTTCCAAACTTTTCTGACCAATTGGGAATGATTAGTACCGTAATAATTGGAAATTCTTCAACATATACCTACAGGGACTTGATGATAAATCCGCGAGGATACAAGTCAAAATATAATTTGGAAGAACAGACAAATCCTGATCTTAAGGTCTAGTAGCTCTTTTTTATTTCATCAAACAGCTCTTGGCTTAGTTGCAGTTTTTCTCTGATTGGGGAAATGATCCTCACGAGATATTCACCTACACTTTGTTTGAGATCTGTCGGGTGCAGTTTTTTATCTGCAAAGTCTTTTTCAAGACTATTATAGTCCGGATATTCTACATTGCCTCCAAACTTTTCTGGTCTGTCAATTTTTATTTCGTTGAATTCGTGAAAGATAACATGTTTAGCAATCTCTAAAACGGGATTGTTCTCAATATTTGCTTCTTCACACCAAGCCTTTTTCATCTTCGTCCTTATCTCATCATCCGTATTGTGGATAAAGACTCCAGAATTTGGATCTGACTTGCTCATCTTTCCTAGTGCCTGACTGCTATCTTTGTTTGGCATTGACAGTCCAGGCAAAAGCCTATGATGAACCGCCACTGGAACCTTCCATTTCATCTTGGGAAAAATCTCTCTGACTAGCATGTGGATCTTCCTCTGGTCCATTCCTGCATGGGCTATGTCCACATCCAGAGAATGAATGTCCACTGCCTGCATTGGGGGATACAGCAATTTTGCAAGATCGATCTTTTCCTCATTTTCTGAGCGACCCATGATTGTCAGAGTTCGCATTGTTCTTGCAAGAGACATGTTCTTGGTAAACTTTACAAGCTCAGACCAGTATTCTGTTTTTTCTTTGTAGAGATTTGAGCCTAAAACAATATCGACCTCAGGACAAACTGCCTTGAACGCATCACTATAGTATTGCGAAACCTTGGATATTGTCTCCCAGTTTCCTCCTAGCTTGTCGTTGATGAGGGTATGCCAGTCTGCGAGAAATACCGTACACTTTACCCCTGCCTTTACAAAGTCATTAATCTTAAAACCAGTGCTAATCAGGCTTCCAAGATGCAAGAATCCTGAAATCTCTAAGCCGATATAGTGTTTTGGAGAGGAATTTATCTTGAATAATTCTAATAACTCATCACGTGTAACCACTTCTTCAGTTGGTGGTCTTTCAATCAAATCCACCTTATCTGTTACATCCAAATCAATACGGTTCTGGAATGTGTGGCTATAAAGCTATTTGGCAAATTAAAAACTAAAATTCCAAGACAAGTGTATACTATCTATGACACTAGAAGAAGGATTGGAACTGATAGAAAATTACAAAAGAGGAATCAGAAAGTTTTTGGATGTATTGCCAGAACAAGCTGTACAGCTGGGACCAGAGATGGTAAAGACATTGACGCTAAACTCTAAAAATGAGATTGCAAATCTGGAGGCCATAGAGAAAGCACTGAAGAGACCTCCCAGATACGAATCAGGACTAGACAACTGATTATCTTTTCATTTCAATTGAAATCTCGAAAACTTACTCGTCTAAGCTCTTACGTGGTTTTGTGCTTAGATAAAATGCATGAGCACTGATGATAAATGATGCAAGAAACACCTTTGTTGCAAAGACAAGGTTCCATGGCCTGTCAGGGTCTGGATATGCCACTGACAGTCTGTCAATGTCAGGAACCATGCCATCTATTATTCCTGCCGTGATCTGTGCGTTTAGGACCGTGAAATTGTACATCACTTCATACAGAGTTATTATACAAAAACCCAAAAGCATCAGCTGCAGTAATGCCATCCTCTTTCCAGGAATCTTGTTTCCTGCAGTCTTTCTCCATCCAATTCTGGAGACGCAGTACCATCCAATTATTGTAGAGAAAAATATCCAAGTAGAAACTCGAGCAAAGTTCTCAAACGGAATTGTTGTGTTGTGAATGGCCTCGCCCATTACATAAGTGCCATTTTCCATCCACTCTATCATGGTGACATAGACGCCAAACACCAAAGATGATGCCATGACAAAAGCGCACACATAGAAAACATACAAAAACACCTTGTAAGCAGGATCTTCTCTTTCAAGGTGTCTGGTCTTCATAATGCCGTTTGCCAAATTTTGAAATATAAAAATTCATGCGTATGGAGGTTTATAGACTAGTTATAAAAACAACCCTTGTTGAAAATACCAATTAACATTCCTGTACTTGGCAAAGAGGAGATAAGCGCAGTAAATTACGTGCTAAAAAGTGGTGTACTTACATCTGCGGCAATGAATGGTGGCAAGAACGTTCAGGAGTTTGAGGGACTGGTAAAAAAATTTGTAAAATCCAAATATGCCGTAGCGGTAAACTCTGGAACTGCTGCACTTCAGGCGGCACTCTATTCTCTTGGCATCAAAAGTGGAGACGAGGTGATTGTCCCATCTTTTTCGTTTGTTGCAAGTGCAAATGCTATTGCTTCAACAGGGGCAAAACCTGTGTTTGCTGATGTTTTGCAGGAAAACTTTACAATTAATCCAGAATCTGTCAGAAAAAAAATAACAAAGAAAACAAAGGCAATAATGCCTGTTCATCTATACGGACATGCAGCGTTTTTAGAAGAACTCGGTGAGCTTGCGAGAAAAAATGATCTTGGTATAGTAGAAGATGCTGCGCAGTCACTTGGAACCACCTTACACAAAAAATACACTGGTACATTTTTTGATCTTGGTTGTTACAGCCTTTATCCAGGCAAGGTAATGACATCAGGGGAAGGCGGAATTGTAGTTACAAACAACAAAAAACTATACGACAAATTACTAATGATTAGAAACCATGGAATGGTAAAAGGATATGATTCTAAAATATTTGGACTGAATCTGAGACTTCCTGAGATTAGTGCAGCCGTTGCCAAAGTGCAAATCAAGAAACTGCCAAAATTCATTGATGTAAGAAGAAAAAATACTATGATGCTGTCATCTGAACTATCCAACCTAGACCTGCAAACACCTGAAGAGCGGAAAGGTGAGAAGAGAAACTGGTCTCTATACACAATTGCTACGAAAAAAAGGGATTCAATGTTGGAAAAACTGCATGCCAAAGGAATTGGAGCAGCAGTTTACTATCCAATACCAATACACAAAATACCTTTCTACAATGCTAAATCTAGTCTGCCAAACACAGATTGGGCAACAAAAAACGTTCTGTCATTACCCGTACACCCAAAAGTGTCTTCGAAAGACATTGAATTTATTGTAAAAACCATGCGTGAAATAGTAAATGGATAGGCTTGGCGAGTTAATCGGGGACATCTGCAAAGTAGTTCTGCCAATAAAAGAAGAATTCTATCTTGGTAATTCCAAATCTGACACTGCCGTTTGCACGCTTGGCAGCATCAATCTCCTAAAGGAAATAAAGAAATCTGAAATATTGCATGATGTTGCAATCGTTGGAAGGTTATTCTCTGAAAACAAGGGAATTGATGCAATAGTTCGGTTTGTCAATAAAAGTCAAAATGTCCGAAAAATCGTAATCTGCGGGAAGGATGTCTGGGGACACAGATCTGGCCACTCTTTAATCATGTTGCATGAAAGCGGGATTGATGAGACTGGACGAATAATTGGTTCACGTAGCCCTGATCCATATCTTTCTGTTACGAGAAATGAAATTGAGTATTTTCAAAAAAATATTCAACTGGTAAACCTGATTGGAGAAACAAACCTAGATAGAATCTTTGCAAGAATCTAGTAGCCATCTCTCTGTCTTTGTCGGTTTATCTCGTTTTTGCGTTTGTACTCGTCGAGTATGTCTTCTGGTGTAAGGCCTAGCTCAAGTGATGCCTGTACTACAAAATGCCAGATGTCAATCAGCTCTTCTTTTGCATGTTTTTCATCAAACCTTGTGGGCTTTTTCCACCACTTCCAGTTTGTAGTCATTTGTAGCTCTACTGCTTCGTGAATTATTGCGGTGCACAAGGCAGATATTCTTCCCTGTGTGTCATCTGGATACCTTGAGAGATCCATCATGTCTGCCAAGCCCTTTTGCAATGCAAATATTGATTTCAGTGTATCCTTGGAAGCTTCTTGTGCCAATGTTTCGAAGTCAGGAAATATTGGACTTAAGTCTTTAGAAATCTGTTTGGCCAAGATCGGATCTAGATTATAGAAATGACAATACTTTAGGTTCAATTCTTTCTCTTGAGTTTCTCTGCATCCTAATTCAAATTCCAGATAAGATAAATCATCAACATACTAGCTGAAACACATAGAATTTTTCAGTGGACATTGTAATTGCTATTCCCGTCTTTTCAAAATCCGGTTCAAACAAGAGAGTACTAATATTTTCATCATTAATAATTTGACTCAAATACCAATCCACAACGGGTTCAATTTGTCGAAATCTGATATGTTCTGATGGAAAGAATATGCCATGTATTTCATCAAAACTGCCGTCTTGCTTTTTGCATTGGTAATCATATGAAGCTACAATCTGTGTTAATTCCTGATCTTGCAGGCTTTCAATTGCATCTTGTCCTCCATTGGATATTTTTAATCCCTCCTTGTATGCAATCTCGTTTAATTTATCGTCCAAGTTCAGAGCGGAAAGGCCATTTTTTGCCCGCTCTTGGTTTATCCAGTCAAGTATTCTAATTTTAAACAAATCTACATCCATGAATTCAGACCTTGTAATGGTTCCCTTTTCTCCCACTAGGCCAACTATTGAAAAAGATAAAACGAGAAATCCCAAAGCGATTGCGATTAATATCAGAATAAATCTAGTTTTCATCCTCTACGTTGATCTCCATTGATAGTGGTGGGGATAATGCAGTTGGGTTGTCAATTGACTCCCATACAAATACAGTTGCAGTGTACAGACCTTTCTTGAATGGAATCCAAGTTGTATCCGATGTTATACTTTGGGATGAGGTAAAATTTCCTGTAATCCATGACAATGACTCTGCCTGGTTCTTCTCATTTTGTATCAATACTAGGTATGCAAAGCGCTGTAGATGATCCATTTGGTTTTCTAGATCGGATACAAGTCTTATCTGTTGATTTACTGAAATCGAATCCTCCTGTATGGAATCTCCTTTTAGATCTAGTAGCCTAAAATGCGATGCTGGCACCCGCTCAAGAGGAGGTGAACTTCCACCAACTATGGCTGATGAAAAGAACTCTAAACCTTGTTCTGTTGGCGATGCACTTTCTGGAATAGTGTAATTTGCTGGAATCAGTGTATCTGTATACTTTGCAAAGATGGTGTCTCCATCAACAGTGTGCATGAACCCTCTTCCAGATGGAGGCGTGTGTGTAAATGTCACATTTCCCTCAAATGTCCCCGAATCAAAATCCGTTTCAAAGAGTGTCATCTTGAATCCATTGCGGTCAGTGTCAGAATAAACTGAAATCCAGATATAGTCTATAACATTTGGATGACTGTTCATATCCTGATCTATTACAATTATTGTAGCTCTGCTCCCTTCATGGCTTGGAAAGGCTGCCTCCTTCCAGTACACTTGTGCAACCGTAAAATCTGGGGATTCGGCAAATACTGGAATGATTAATCCAATTAAAATCAGAAAAATAGCAAAAAACTTCATAATAATACTAGACAGAACATAGGAAGTTCATAAGTAATTCTAATCTGTCATGTTAGATTCATTTAAAACAAAAATACATACTAAAATTAAAAC
>JAGQHF010000031.1 GCA_020431985.1 Nitrosarchaeum sp.
TCTTTAAAGTCCTCGAGCTCTTTTTCTCCCTCTATCTTGCCTTTCTCAAACTCTCCTTTTGCCCTGCCAAAAGTCTTTGCAAGTTCGGGAATCTTCTTTGCTCCAAAAATGAATATTGCCGCAACAATTATGATAAAGATCCATTCTTGGCCAGCTATGAAATTAGTAACACTGCTTCCAATCATATACTCTGTATTTGTTGATTTCAGATTTAAGTGTTCAACATTTTCCGTTCTTTACGTTCAATAACTACCATGCCTGCAACGTACAATGCTATCATGGGTCCTGCGATAAACCACATGGTGACCCCGCTTCCGTCTGGGGTTATCACGGCCCCAAATACTACTATTGCCACTATGGCATATCTAATGTTCTTCCTCCAGAATTTTGTATCTATTATTCCAGAGGCCGTTACTGCGTACATTATCAATGGAAGCTGAAAGGACAAACCAAATGCAAGCAGGAACTGTAAAACAAAGGTGACAAAGTCAATCACATTGAGAAATGTAACTAGTCCTGCTGATTCTCCATATCTGTAAAGAAATTCCAAAATGTACGGCACAACAAGGATGTATGAAAACACGCATCCTGTAGCAAACAACCCCAATGCGGGCAGCGATATGCTGCGGCTTACATTGATTTCATTTTCTTTGAGAGCAGGTTTAATGAATCCCACAAACTCCTTTATTATCACTGGCATGCTGAAAACCACTCCTACCAATGCGGCAATGTATACTTGAGCAAAAAATGCCTGTCCGGGAGCAGTTTGGATTAGCTGGACATCTTTTGGAACAAGATTATCTCTCATATGATTCGTAATCTGGGCTGCTATGTTGTCAAGAGGTTCAGGAAGAGGATAATACATTTGAATACCATTAAACACAAAAGGCTCTGCATGAAACGTCAAGAGAAACACCGTGATTATTCCGACAACTAGAACGATCCTCATTGCTCTTTTTCGTAGCTCCTGAAGATGTGCGCTTATCTCTTGAATTTCTGACATCTGTTTCCTGTTACTTTAAACTGCCTTATCTATTTGCCGGGAATCGGCAATAATTTTGCTTCGGGCAAACCTGCTTCTTTTAATTCTTCATGGCTCAACCCTTCAAATTCTAACGATATTGTTGCTTTGGCATTGAACTTCTTTTCTAGTTCCTTGGCTAGATTTGCCAAATCCTTGGGGCTATAAATCTCGGTTGAATCTTTTAGAAATATTCTTTCACCTTTTTCCATCTCTCTTCCATTAAATCTATCTTGAAGAAATTTTGTTATTTCTGGAATCTCTTTCCTGGATATGTTGTTATAGTAATATGTTATGCCTTTTACTGCTTCATAATCATATGGGGTGCCGTTTCTGTAAAGAAACACACCAATGAAAATTGCCTCTGATTCAGGAGATCTCACACATTTAATCTCCCAATTTAGCAACTTTTTCTCATCATACGCAAAGTTCTCCATTTCATCGGATGTAATTTTCCAATATCTTGATCTTACCACTATTCATCTCGTGGACAAACGTGATATAAATTCCAATGTATGAAATATGGCACAAATCTTTGAAATACACTTTCATCCAAATACAAAATAACACGTCTGTTCATATGATGTCGTTGATTTTTGATGAAAATCCACTTTATCCGCTTGAATTAAACGACTATCCGAAACTGTTTGACTATGTTTTGACAAAGAATGGTTTAATTTTCTTTCAACATTTAAGACAAAAATACAATCAAGGCAAATCGCTTGAGATTGACGAGTACAATAAACTGCGACTCCTCTACATTTACTATGCAACAGCAAATAGAAACCCCAAAGAGGTTTCCTGCTGGAAAGAACTTTGTTTGACATTGGATTTACAGGGAATACCGGAAAAACACATGTTAAATTCAAAAGATGATCTTATAAAAAAATCCCTTGTTGCAAAAAATCCATTGTATGAATCCGGCTTGTACAGAAAACACATAGAGTATGTTAAAAAACACAAGTGACAAAATATTTTATGATAACCGATTCTGGGCAATACCTGTCTAACAACAATACAAGTCCTCAGAACCGGATATCTGATTTGTATTTCAATTTAAGTATAAAAGCGCAA
>JAGQHF010000167.1 GCA_020431985.1 Nitrosarchaeum sp.
AAGTATCTAGACAGGTATTTAGGCCCGTTAAAATCTTACTTGTTTGGACTCGTAGCACAGTCTGGATAGTGCGGGCGGCTTCGGACCGCCAGGTCGAGGGATCGAAGCCCTCCGAGCCCTCAGAATACTATTATGTGAAATGCACAAAAAATATCTGAATTGAAGATATCTCTTTTAAAAATAGGAATTATGCTTTGCATTTCTGGAATGATCTGGATCTCTTTTGTGTTCTTAGAAGGACAAAGAATCTCAGATGTATTTTGGTTGGAGGAATCAAGCTCTTACAACACCAGAGCAGAGAAATACAGAGAAGGCATCGGATACTATAAAATTTTTGTAGATGAATTTGCAGGCGAGAAAATATTTGTCCAAATACTAGATGCAAACAGCAACATAATAGAAGAACAGGTAATTCAGACAAAGATGTCAGTAGGATACTTTGAAATTAAAGACAGCAAGTATCATGCAAAGATCACAAACATCGCAGAAAAGCCAGTGAGACTTGAGGTGGAGTTTGGAGAGACAAGATCACACGATATGATTCCTGCTGGAAGTTTGCTGTTGGTAGGTTCGGTCTTGATGATTATTGCAACATATGTAAAGATGAAAAACTACAGGATTGCGCAACCAGACGAGAATATCTCATAGACAGGTATGCACTGTATGGTATGGCCAAATATCAGTGCTAGGTTAAACCCAAGCCACACGGTAAAGAAGATAAACGAAATAATTGAAAAGGGCAGCAAAAGCCGAAGTCTTGTATATTCAATGTTTTTTAGAATCAAAAATCCGCCAAGCGAACCCAACACCAGACCAATCTCAAGCGGTTGGTGTGACCACGAAATCAGTCCGTCAATTCCGTAAAGTTCATGTGATATCGAGTCACCAAACCCCGAGACAAGCTGGACGGCGGCACCTGCAATCACAAGTTTGATTCCCGTTTTGAGTGAACCGTTGATGGGTTTTTTCAGCAACAAAAAGATTCCAATAATTGCTGCAATCGTAATAAGTGACACGCCAAAGTAAACCGTAACATGCTGGATTGTCCAGAAGAATTCCGGTTCCTTTAGAAGGTGGGATATCGCATCCCAAAATCCGCCAGAGACAGTAATTGCGGGACCAAGCACGGATAGGACAGAGGCAACAGGTACCAGAAGAGAGGTCTTGCCAAGTTTGTTTGAGAACCTTGAGGTTAGTTTCATTTTGGTTTTGTTTGGGTATGGGGCTATTTGAAATATTGTGAGCATTTCAAACTTGAGAGACATTGTTGCATTCAAGATATTGAATTAGTACAGACAAGACGCGTATGATTGATAATCAAGATTTAATTCTGTCAAATATGGGTTATTATCATTGGTAAAAGGCATCATCATCGGTATAGTTGTAGGTGTTATTGCAATAATGGGAATTTTGGCGTATACCAATGCGGCAGAGGTGCTAAAACCAGAGATTGAGACTTCTGTTGATAAAGCAAAAGACACCATATCTCAAATCGAGGGAAAAGAAGTAGTGAAAAAAGCAGAGGAAGTTACTGACAAAATCAAAAACGTCACTGGCAAGATAAAAGTAACAAACCCCTTAGAGCCCAAGGAATAGAGCCTTTTTTCGTCAATTAACTATATTAGAACAGAAAAACAATCACCAGCATGGTTCCCGGAATAGGCCTGATGAAGAGAAGACTGGAAAAAGAAAAAGACGCAGTCGCATTAGCAACATCTGGAATTGGAAAAGAGTACAACGCAAAACCTGAAGACATTGAAACTTTGGAGACAAAGTATGACGATGATGCAGGAGACTGGTACGTTGCCCTTGGATGGGATGACAAAAGAGCCATCATAAAGATGGATTCAGTGCAGGGAACAATCACAGAGATAAAAGAGATCTAGGATTTCATGTGATTCTCGACTAGATTTCTGTACCTTGGATAAAGTTCACCGTTATTGGTATTTTCGTGAATCTCAACCATGACAGAATCATCAAGTGCGATTATGAGATCAGATGTTACTGGATTCAAGACAACCCCTGCAGTGGTTCGAGGGTTTGGATTTTTCCTCGTTTGTGTCGACATTTGTGTCCTGTACTCACCCTTGCCTGTCCTTTCTTTATCTCAAAGAGGCTTATCTTCTTGCCCCCGTAGGTTGCCAAAATGAAACCGCCTCTGGAATCTTTGTCTTTTCTATCAAACTCTAGATCCATAAATTCAGACAATGT
>JAGQHF010000168.1 GCA_020431985.1 Nitrosarchaeum sp.
CAAAATTTTGATGTTGAAATGATTTTTAGATTGTTGCTTGGAATTGCTCTTGGTGCTTCTATTGGTTTTGAAAGAGAGTTAAAACACAGACCCGCAGGTTTAAGGACTCATATGTTAGTTTCGTTGGGCGCATGTGTTTTCGCGGTATCATCACTGTCTTTTGATATAGACCCATCAAGGATTGCTGCAGGAATAGTTGCAGGGATAGGATTTTTGGGAGCAGGAACTATTATAGCTCACAAAGGACATGTAAAAGGGATAACAAGCGCCGCCACATTATGGGTTGTTGCAAGCATAGGTCTTGCATCTGGGATAGGAGAATATTACATCGCAATAATTAGTGCCATATCTGTGTTTTTGATTTTAAGATTTGAAAAAATCGAAAAACAGATTGAATCTCCAACGAATTCGTCTGAAAACAACATTACAAAAAAGAATGATTCAGAATGATAATCTTTTCTGGAGTAATGTTTTTGCAAGCAATTGAGAAACACGTATGGGTTCTGGAATAGAACCATACATTGTCAATTCATTCAATAGATGCTTTACATCGCTCAAAGTACAGCCTTCTTTTCTGACAAAAATATTGTGAGATGTATTTAGTGTAATTTTTTCTCTTTTCCCTAATTTATGATATAAAGAAATTTTTGATTCAAACGAATTTGGAAAATGATGTTTTAGGGCATGTTCAATGCCTGGAGACTCGTTATAAGATATTCCAATTATTGGAATTTTTAAATAACTATACAGTTTTTTGATGTCAATTATATTGTACATTGAAATTATCAAACCAGAAATCAAAACATAACTAATGTCTGGTCTCTGAAGTTCCTCATACATCTTTAAAATGGCATCCGTGGCATCATCACCTTCAATTGTGACACTTCCAAATACAAATCCATCAATTACAAAATCTCGTCTCATCACAATACCTGATAAAATAGATTTTGTAGTATGTTGTCTAAAGCTTTCAGCTATGGCTAATCCACGGAGTCCTTTCTTTTCAATATGAAGAGTTCTTATGATTCTGTCTAGTTTAACATCTATTTTTTATTTCCCTTGAAATATTTCCTATGATCTCTGAAATCTTCACTATGTACTGGTACCAGAAATTTGATTATATCATAAGTTCGAAGAAGATTTTCATCACCATTGTAACAAATTGTTACCTCCATGCTAAATCTCTAAAACCACAACCCCTCTTTCTTTTTTGTTTATTTTGTGTATTCTCGATTATGATCTGTACATCCTAGGATGATCTTGTTTTCAGTTAAAAACTAAAACACGAATCAAGCTTGTTTTATACATTCTAGCTTACAAATTATTATCTGCTTGTTTAACCAACATATTTCATGACCGATGAGAATATAACGGATGTAGAAACTAAGGCAAAAAAAATAAAGGCTGAGGCAGAAGGAGAAGCCAAAAAGATAAGTTCCAAAATAAAAGATAAGGCTGATGATCTCTTAGATAAAACAAAATAAAGTGATATTGGAAGCAAAAAATCAAAAATAAAATCTAGACAATTAAAAAAACCTTCTGAAATAATATCAGTTAAACTAGCGTATTTCTTTCATAAAATTTAGACTTTGAAATGATTTTATTATGATAATACATTGATTAAGTCTAATAGTTTTTTCGAAAACATGTCAAAGGTTGAATTAGCTCAAGATTTTGCCCGAAAAAAACACAAAGGACAAACAAGAAGAAATGGAAAAACCCCTTTTTTTGAACACCTTGAAGCAGTAGTAAGCAGACTAAAGAGCATAGGTATTACAAATGATGATGTTTTGTGTGCCGGATGGCTACATGATACTATGGAGGACACAAACACAACTTTTGATGAAATTAGTGAACTTTTTGGCAAACAAGTTGCTCTTTTGGTCTTGTCACTATCCAAAGACGAATCTCTTCCAAAAAAAGAAAAGGAATCGAATTATGCCAAACTGCTACGTGATGCATCATTTGAGGCAAAACTGGTAAAATTATGTGATATTTCTGCAAATCTAAAAGATCTGGATGATTCCATGTCAAAGACAAAAAAGAAAAGAATCGTTACCAAAAAACTTCACTATCTCAGGATTGTAAAAAATGACCTTGCCAGACACCTTTCTGAATACCCAAAACTGACATCATTAATTGATGGGATAAATCAAATAGCAAAAGAATACCACCAAAGACCAATCGAATTACATGAAAAATGAATCCTACAGTGCATCAAACCGTTTTCACACAATACTTCGTTCGGGTCTTAAATTATGATGGAAAATAAATCATCTTCACTTAGTCTCAGAAAATCCTAATATCAAGTAGCTATTTGCACTGTCAAACGATCTCTTGAAATATTTTCACCTATGTCAAATCAATTCCCTGAATAAACGAGACTCGAAATGAATTTTAACAATAGTAGAAAGACAATATTTTATAACTAATATGATATGTTTGATGATTTGAATTCGTAAATACTATAACTCATAAATTAATCTATGCGGCCAAAAGATGCCAAAGATTCAATTTTTTCTTCTGGAAAACCACAAAAAATTCCATGGTTTTTCTGGCTTACAATACTCGGAATCGCAGGACTCGTCTATCTCTATTTGTGGTTTGATTGATTCATCATATGCATAGATCCGTTTTTTATAAAATGATGTGTGGTTAATTCAAACAAGGAAAAAATCTAATTGAACCAAGTCTCGGTTACCTCAAGAAGTCTTGTCTCTCTATCGTGATTGTCGTTTTGTATTTTTTATTTCAATCTGTTTATGATACGTCAAATCTGGTATTATTCATCTTGTTATTTTTGTAGCTTTTGTTAACAAGAAGATTATATGTAAAAAAGACAATAAAAATTATGAAAAAAGAAAGGATGAGCAAGCGAGGTCTTGAAATTCTGATTCATCTTGGTATTGTGGATGAACACAATGAAAGATTGTAAATGC
>JAGQHF010000169.1 GCA_020431985.1 Nitrosarchaeum sp.
ACATTGCACCAGCTGCCGTAATGGTAACTGCTGCCACAAGTAATAGAGCATACTTGTGGTTCTTAGATTTCATTGAATTTATCGAAAATGAAAATTATTTAAGGGTTGAAGACTTTAGAATCTTCAAAAGAATAAATTGTTATATTTTTATATATTCAGATAATATCATAAAAATCAGGAATTATGTCACGTGATCTGAATTGAAAAAGAAATCGAATGCTCAATTATCCATTTTCAATACCTTCAAGACCAAAGATGAAGAATTGACAGGGGAAGCAAATAGACAGAGATTAATCATAGCAATTCTGGCAAGCAATGCTAATCCAGCTGAAAGAACACGAACCGGACTCTCTCAGAAAATTGCAAAGAGGCACGGAATAGCATGGAAAAACATCTACTCTGGGATATTCAGAGATTTGGACGAGATTTTAATTCCCATAGGAATAGTTGAAGAGCAAGGAAGATTACCATTACAGCGAGGACCAAAGGCGTTACAAGAAAAGGGAATTCCATTTTACCACCTTACAAAAAAAGGGGTTTTAATTGCATTATCAATAAGCGAACCTGATAATAGAGAAAACCTACTTGCAAAATTCTTTGCTCAGGCAGAGTCAGAAGAAAAAGAATATGAAAAAATGATCTCAATTTTACAAAAAATGAGCCCAAGTTTTACCCATTCAATTTTTCAAAAATATGTCAAGGCATTTTGTGATAACAAGATAGAATTGCTCCCGCTAGATCTCTCAAAATTAAAGGATGCTTCAGACAAATCCCTAATTATTCAAAAGGAGATTCTTGAATCGTTCTTGAGGCTTTCAAGCCAGGAAAAACAAGATATTACTAATTTTCTTACCAAAATCGCTTAAATTTCCACCAAAAAAACGCCAAACATTAAAATCAGTTACCCATAGAGACTGGTTGGAATGGGCAGCTCAAAAAATGTCTATGCGTCAGTAAAATCCTATAGCAAGAGAGGCAAGTTACTGAAAAAAGCAGATTTTCAAACACTTGCAGAATCAAGAGATCTTGAAGAATTGATGACTAGAATAAAAAATACTGTTTATGGTGAATCAATTGGAGATGTTCAAAAACCATACACTTCACGTGGTATTGAATCTGCACTAAGAAGTCATTTGGCAGATGTTCACTTTTCCATTGCAAAAACATCAGGTAATTCAGGAGTCTTAGAGGCTTATTATATGAAATTCATAGTTTCAAACTTAAAATTAATACTCAAGGGCAAGGTACTAGGAAAACCACAAGAAGAGATAGAAGCACATATCAATCTTCATGCTGAAGAACTGATAAAACAAAGAGATATTGTTGTAAAGGCACTTGTGGCAAAAGATCTTGAAGAGGCAGTAGCTAGCCTGAATTCTGCAGAGTTTGGAGAGGAAATAGCTAAGGCGGCAACACTATACAATGAAAAAAAGAACATTCAAATTTTTGACACATATTTTGACAAAATTCTATATCAACACTTAGCTGGCTCAATGAAAAGTCATTCTGACAAAAGTGCGACCAAATTGGTTGGAATGGATATTGACTTTTATAACATCTTGAGTGTTATAAGAGGGAAATTTTGGGGACTGCAAGATGAACAGATTGAAGACTTGATAATCCCAACCAATCCACCAGCACGAGAATTGCTTGGAAGAATGATGACAGCTGCATCGGTAAGAGATTCATTTAATGAACTTGCAAGTACAAAATACAAGAGTCTGATTCCTCAAGTTGAAAACGAATTAGATGCAATTGCAGAATTTGAAAGAGCCTTTGAAATGGCCATTTATCAAGCGGCATTAAGATCATTTACAAAAATGTTCAGTTTTGCAACGATAATTGGAATAACAAAATTAACTGCTTTTGAGGTTAGAAA
>JAGQHF010000002.1 GCA_020431985.1 Nitrosarchaeum sp.
AAAAGATGAACGACACTGAAAAGAAACAGAACAAAGAAGAAAAGATGAACGACACTGAAAAGAAACAGAACAAAGAAGAAAAGATGAACGACACTGAAAAGAAACAGAACAAAGAAGAAAAGATGAATGATACTGACTAATACTAAAAACTAATGGATGTAAATCCTATTTTTTATTTTATTTTTTTTGTAACGAACTAAATTTCGCTATTGATCATGATATGCAATTTCAAAACTAAACGAACTGCGGTCATATTTCTGCGACAATACTGTTTGTCCAATCTTCTCATACATTATACAATACATTTTACACTGAATCTCTGACCAAACAGCCCCAAGATCATGCTTTTGCATGAATACTTTGCTTCCTTCTCTAGTTCTCATGACAAATGTTATTCCGTTTTCCTTATTCCATTCCATTATTCTTTTTGTAAGTTCCTTAAAATCTAGGTTGTCTACTTGGAATTGCATCTCTGAAAGTATGTACTTTGAATCCTCTTTGACTATTTTTGGTATTAGTTTTTTTGGAATTGCATCATGGCGGTTTTTCAGAATTCTGCTTGCCAGAGTGATGTCTCCTCTATGTTTTTTTGATCTTTCAAATCTCAACCAATCATGAATGATTTTCGCTGTAAGTGATGACACTGACATTCCTTCTTGAGATACAATCTCTAAAAATTCATCCTGATCCTCATCTCGTAATCTAAATCCTAGTGGATTTCCCATATTTGCATGAATTTCCTGTATCTATTTAATGTTATTTCTGTTAACAAAGTTAACAGGATGCCTAAATATCTCATAAACCAAAACAATGTATGAAAAACAATAGTTTCTACATGTTTGTGAAAAAATCAGAACTGTGTAAAGCCGTTCTTTTAATGAATAAAGATATTCATTTTGTAGCCGTGATTAACAAAAATGGCAGAATCACAGAAAGTGAGTTTAGCAATGATTCTGAATATCTATCAAACAGCGAACTTGAGATGATTGCAATGCAACGATCTTTACAAACCTCTATGATAAGAGAGTTTGATCAGAAATTAAGCCAGTTCAATCAAACAATAACAATGCGAAAACACACCGTTGAGTTTGTAACTCC
>JAGQHF010000170.1 GCA_020431985.1 Nitrosarchaeum sp.
AACATGATGATGAATCCCCAAATGATGCAAAGTATGATACAGAACCAACAATTCATGCAGCAGTTGAATCCATAATTTTGGAATTTAAGAAAAAACAATTCTGTGGTTATTTTAGGGCAACAAGTCTATTGAATTGTGAGATCTGTTTCCCATAGAAAGACAATAGTTGCTGTTGAGATTTCTAAAATTTTCAGTTAAACTCCCAAATTTTTGGGATTGTGCTTGCAAGAGCACTCTTTGACTATGTTAAAATGGGCAACTAAGAAAGGTAATTTCAAAATGCACTGTAATTGTAGTTTATTGAAAAAATAGCTGAAAAGATATGGAAAAACAATCAAGGAATTTCATTTCAATTCTATTGTTCTTTTTAGCTTGTCTTTGTGAGATTGGTGGAGGATATCTTGTATGGCTTTGGTTACGTGAAGATTTTAGTTTTGTATTGGGAGCAGTTGGTGGTTTTGTATTATTCCTGTATGGAATAGTTCCGACATTTCAGAAAACCCATTTTCACAGAGTCTATGCGGCCTATGGTGGTGTGTTCATTGTAATGTCGGTATTTTGGGGTTGGTTAATTGACGGAGTAAAACCAGACAACTATGACATTATTGGAACAATCATTGCAATGATTGGAGTATTGATAATTTTCTACTATCCAAGAAAAGGAGAGAGAATTTGGCAGAAGGAATAGTTATTCTCTCAACTCTTGGTGTGTTCTTTTTTGCAGCACTGTTGGAGATTGGTGGCGGATACTTGGTATGGAAGTGGTTGCGAGATCACAAGGGAAAGATTATGGGTTTGGTTGGAGGACTGATTCTGTTCTCTTATGGGATAGTGATGACTCTACATCTTGAAAACTTTGGCAAGGTGTACGCCACATACGGTGGAATCTTTGTTGTATCTTCGATTATCTGGGGTTACTGGATGGACAAGAAAAGGCCAGACAAATTTGAGATAATAGGTTCAGCAATAGTGTTGGTGGGAGTTGCAATCATGTTTTACTGGCCACGTTAGATTCCTTTTTTATGTTCATGACACAAAATGGCATTACAATCATTACACGTAATTGCTTCTCCTTCAGTTTTGAGATTAGCAGAACCACACATGGTACAAATTTTAACATCATCCTCTACGCAATGTTTTGAGGGCTCATTCATTTCTTCTTTAGGATTATCCATGATCACACCTACTTTCATTTGGACTACATATCTTACAGTCAAGTAGACATTTATCTTCAGGACAATAACCGCAAAACTGTTTTTTCATGGATTCCGTCATTTTTACAAAAGGTTTATTGCTTTTATTTTGCAATTATGCCAATATCCATGTGATTGTTCATCATAGATATCATTGATTTTTCCTCAGGTATTCCATGAGTATGCATTGTATAGTATCCTTTTTCATCCACATTTACTTTAATCTGATATTTTCCAGAACCAATGTTTTCTGCCTCAAACATTTTTCCCATCATGTCCATCATATTCATGTCATCCATTCCTTCCATAGGACCTCCTTTTTCTATATGAAGAATGACAGTAGCATCATCGAGTGGTCTTTCAGTTTCTTTGTCTAGCACCAATAAAGTAACAGTAGACTCTTCACCTACAGATACGACCTGGCTTGAAATTGTTTTAATTATGACATCTTGCGGGGCACTATTCATCATTGATTGACACATATTCATGGAACTCATTCCGTTTGATTCCATCATCATAGTGTTTTCTTCAGAGTATGCAGACATTACAAAAGCTCCACTAGAAAATACAACGATAGATGCCAATACAATTACAAATGTTTTCATTTGGTTATTCTATCAATTTTCTATATATCAATACTATACCTTACATATGTAAAGTATATCGAATAAATATACAGATTAAAGATAAATTTGCTAGTGGGAATTTTTGGAAGAAGAAAATACAAATAACATAATGATCAAAAAATCAACTTTTACAGGTTTGATTATTGCATTAACTGCAGTAATTGCAATTTCTGCTTTTTTTGCAGGCTCTTATGTTTCAGACTTTAACTCAGACAAAGTTACACAATCAGATCTTGATTCTGCAGTTGCAAAACTAGAATCAAAAATTGGGACTAGTCCTCAATCTTTAGTTCAGCCAAATATACAGCCAATTAGAGTGTCAGTAGATGATGATCCAATGAAAGGAGATCCAAATGCACCTATTACTATCATAGAGTTTTCAGACTATGAATGCCCATTTTGTGGCCGATTCTATTCTAATACCCTCCCGTTAATTGAAGAAAACTACATCAACACAGGAAAAGTAAATTTTGTTTATCGTGATTTTCCAATACAAAGCATCCATCCTAATGCCGTCCCTGCAGCAATGGCTGCTGAATGTGCAGACGATCAAGGAATGTTTTGGCCGTTTCACGATATGATTTTTGAGAACAAGGATTCCTGGGCCGGTCTAAAAGAAGTTAATTTGTCAAAGGAATTTGAACAATATGCCGTTGTTCTTGGATTAAACATTGAGGAATTTAATTTGTGTCTAGAATCAAACAAGCATCTAGACGAAGTAAGAAATGATCTTCAAGATGGGAGAAATTACGGAGTTGATGGGACTCCGGGGTTTTTCATCGGAAATAATGAAAACGGATTCATCAAAGTGTCAGGAGCAAAACCATATCCAATTTTTGAACAGATTTTAGATGAAATGATTTCACAATGACTGGATTTACAAATGTAAGATATACTTCTTTAATATACAAAATTTAGAGGCTGTACTATGAGAAAAAAACGATCATCAAAAAATAAAAAATTTGTATTTGCTGCGATACCTGTCGTCATTATTATTGGAATAATCATAATAGCAGTATCATCTTCACAGACCAATACAGATGCACCAACTTCAAAACTTCAAGGACCTTGGAGTGACATTCATGGGGTTGGAATATTTCTTTCTGGTAATGATGATACACTTTATCTTGCTACCCACCAAGGATTATTTGAAAAAACAGATGAAGGATGGCGGCATGTTGGTAATGACAATGCAGATTTGATGGGATTTTCTATGAATCACGAAACTGAAACAATGTATTCAAGCGGACATCCAAAAACAGGTGGAAATCTTGGATTCAGGATGAGCACAGATCAGGGAACCTCTTGGACCACTGTTTCAAAAGTAAAAGACATGCCAGTTGATTTTCATGCAATGACTGCAAGCCAAGCACAAAAAGGTTTGATTTATGGCTCGCCCGGCGGAGGATATGAACTCTTTGTAACCTCTGATAATGGAATGTCATGGAATTCTCTTGAAATTCCAAATCAGATCATATCACTTGCAGCTGATCCACTAGATCCCAATAGAGTGTACGCAGGAACAGCATCAGGGCTCTATGTCAGTAATGATCAAGGAAAGCAGTGGAATATAGTTAATTCAAACATTGAAAGAGGCGTAGTTACTGGAATTGGTTTTTCATCAGATGGAAAAACCATGTATGTGTTTTCTACCTTGGATGGAAATGGTATGATCGTAAAATCAATTGATGGTGGAAATACAATGGTAAAGACACAAGGTCAAGTTACCGATGCTCGTGGCATTTGGAACTTTGCTCCTGGACGCAATGGGGAAATTTATGCAATCGCAGCACAACAAGTAGCAAGCGGATTGGCGATGAGTGTTTACAAAACAATGGATGGCGGTTCTACGTGGATTTTGGAGGGCACTAATAATTCAGAACTAGCACTAACTGGAGAATCTTAAAGACAGTTCAAAATCTCAAGTACTGTATTTAGAGGGATTCTTTTCAAAGACTGTTTTGCATGAGGGGCAACAAAAATGATATAGGATTCCATCATGTTCCAGAGTTACATTTCCTTTTTCATCAACTTTGGATTTACAAACAGGGTCTACTTTCACTGAAATACAATATTCAATTCTTCAAATAAAGTAAGCAGTTTACAAATGTAAGATGCACAATTTAGATAATGGTGGAGGATTTTAATTAATTATGTCGTTTCCTCTAGATGAGACAGATATTGCAATACTGGAAACTTTGATTAAAGATGGAAGAAAATCATTCAGGCAAATTGCAAAAGAAATCAAAGTAAGTACCCCTACAGTAAAGATACGTTATGAGCGATTATTCAGTATGGGTATAATCAAATCCATTTCCCCCATATTGGATATGAAAAAACTTGGTGCAAAGATGGATCTTTCTAAATCTAGCATAAAATCACCTAGAAAAACAATCAAGAAAATAGATTCAAACCTGCATGTCAAAATAAAGTGTGACTATTGTGACAGAAAGATTTCTGAAAAGCCCAGCATTTTGAAAGTTGGTGACATTCAAAGATTTTTTTGCTGTCCCTCATGCAGAGTTCTTTTTCAAGACAAATACCAACGAAGGATCAAGGCATTAATGAATTCTCAGAAATAATCACTGAAATAATCTTTTTATCATTCTAGTTTTGAGATCTTTTTCTGCTTAGATCTTTTAATTCTGTTATACAAAAGTGCTGCAATCAGTATTGCTATTGTTCCTATTGCGGCATACTGTATGACATCCTTTACTGTAAATGCAGCTTCTGCATTTTGTATTGTATTATTGGGAGCAGGTGATGTTTTTGGCAAATCCAAAACTATTGTTAATGGATAAAGTTTTGATACCCTCATGGATTCATCAATTGTCTCTGCTGTTGAAATTTGAAGCATTGTCTGATATGTACCGGATTCAGCATTTTTATCAACGGATATATCTAAAGTGGATTCAACGCTATTTTCCTCGTTTAAGTTGACTGTATCAGGATTGGCCGTAAAGGAAATACCGCTCAATCCTGAATGAGTCATACCAACTAGAAAGACGTTAATCGTATCCAGAGATAACAGTCCACCATGATCTTCTGAATTATTAATTACAACCG
>JAGQHF010000171.1 GCA_020431985.1 Nitrosarchaeum sp.
AGTTTGTCAAAATATCTTTGACCCCTATGC
The DNA here is from genome assembly GCA_020431985.1 of Nitrosarchaeum sp. Lineage (GTDB taxonomy): Archaea > Thermoproteota > Nitrososphaeria > Nitrososphaerales > Nitrosopumilaceae > HKST03. The sequence continues at coordinate 31 of JAGQHF010000171.1, forward strand.
TTGCAAGTCTTTCTCTGCTGGATAACGTTGACATTGACACAGAGCAGGAAATGCTAGGATATGGCATTGGCGTAATAGCTATGAACATTGGAATGTACATTGTTGCGCCTGTAATGCTAGTTCATAGACTTCGAAGATAGTTACCAAACATCATCTACTTCATCGAGAACTTGATATTCCTTCTCTGGTTCACGACGCATAAACTTCAACCGTGATATGTCCCTGTCAAATAACATATCTGCAGCCCAATCAAGAAACACCCTAAACCGTTTATCCCATGTGGGAATTTTAGATAGATAGACATTTCTCCACAGAATCCACGCCAAAAGACCGTGGATATTCATTCCCAAAAAGGAAGCAATGCCTGTCCTTTTTCCAATAATTGCCATCTGGCCTTTTGACTCGTAACCGAATTTTGTCTTCTCTTTGTTTTTTATCATTGCGTGAAGATTATTTGCTGCTACTTTTGCCTGTGCCTCTGCTATCTGTGCAGTAGGAGCAAACGGTCTGTTGGTCTTAGGATCTAAAAATAATGCACAGTCTCCCACTGCAAAAACTCCCGGAAATTCTGCTACTTCCAGATAGTCATCAACAATAATTTTACCCTTGTCTGTTTTGAAAAGCGATCTCTTGATGGTGTTTACGGGCGTAACCCCTGCCGTCCAGATAACAGTTTTTGATTGAATAGAACTAATTTTTGAATCGTCAACTGCATCCTTGTTTTCAGTATCTAACTTCTTTATCATCACCTCATCTCCATCAAAACTTGTTACTGCAGTTTGCAGCTTTATTTCTATTCCATGTTCTGTCAGCTTTTCTTGTGCAAACTTTGCTAGGCTTTCAGAAAATCCTGGTAAGATGTTTGGTAACGCTTCCAATACCGTCACCCTGATGTCTTCTCTCTCTATGTTGGGGTAATACTTTCTCACATCTAAAAGCAGATCCATGATCTCCCCTGCTGTTTCGATTCCTGCAAAACCTCCACCAACAATTACAAATGTAAGAAGACTTTTTTTCAGAATAGGATCTGTCTCATTTTCTGCTTGTTCAAGCATGTCTATTATTCTGTTTCTTACAAGAACTGCATCATTTAACGTCTTCATCTGATATGCATTCTTTTCGAGATCACTCATGCCAAAGAAATTTGTCTCGCTTCCTAGGGCAACTACTAGAAAATCATAATGAAGTGAAATTCCTCGCTTGTTTCTACTTCCCCACAGATTTACAATTTTTCCATACGGATCTATATTTTTGATTCTTCCTTCATAAAAAATTGCTTTTTTTATTATTGTTCTAATTGGCATCACAATGTGCCTTGTTTCTATCATTCCCGATGCAACTTGTGGAAGCATTGGGGTAAACAACAAGAAATTATCTTCACTTACTAAAACAATTTCAATTTCAGGATCGTTTTGGAAATGTTCTTCTAATTTTTTCGTACACTCCAAACCAGCAAATCCTCCTCCCAAAATAACGATCTTTTTCTTGTTTTTTGCCAATTACCGTATACCGAAAACTACTGAATATATCCTTATGATTTTGATTCGTAAACTGACTTAGACTCTAGCTATCTCAGAATGGAGTATCTCATAAGCGCGAGAGGCATCCGTTCCTCGCAGAATTACAATTATGCTATCTTGGCTGAAAAATGCATTTACCAGTTCAATTCCATTTGCATGAAGGACTTCTGCCACATACGATACAACATCTGATTGGTTTTGATTGGTAGGAATTGTAATACGTATCTTGGCCAAACCTGTACTGAAAAACTCGTCTGGATTTGGAACATTTTCAAAAATTTGCCTTATATCAGCAACATCTTCAGCCAAAAATCGGAATGAATCCGATAGTCTGAAAAACTCATAGTTGTTGGTAATCTTTGAGAATTTATTCAGAATATCAAGGGCATCCATATGTGAATCCTTTACTGAAAATTTAATGTCCATTATTCCATCCGTCAAACTAAGCCGGGCATTTTTAAGCACAGATTCCTCTCTCAGTTCCTCCTTGGCATCAAACGAATCTGCATATCGCTTGATTGCAACTACTATTGTATTCAAATTTACAGAATTGCCTAGAATTCTCTCAATCTCTGGCTGGATCTTTACTGCAAGAGCCGTATAATTGATCAAATCCATTTTCATACAGTCATAGATTGATCGATTTCTTGTGATTATTTCCCTAACTACCTCAGGTACAGATATGCTAGAAATCCTCATCAAGTAATCTTATATTGTGTCAATTATAATAGGATTTTGTAAAATAATGGCCTAGTTTGTGTAATAATGTTTATATAATGTAATATACATTACATTACATAGGTGAATATGACAATGTTCTTTGATGAAGAATTTGATAGAATCTTCAAACATATGTCCCAGTCTTTCTTTAATCTGGATGACTTGTTTGAAGAACTCAAAAACAAGGATTCCGCTGGTCCATTTTATTACGGTTACACAATGACTGTTGGTCCTGACGGAAAACCATTGGTAAAAGAGTACGGCAATGTAAAACCAGGGCTGTTGCCAACTTCGGATGTTAGGGAACCAGTTGTAGATGTGATTGTAGATGAAAAAGAAAAACTGGTAAAACTAGTAGCCGAAATGCCTGGAGTGGAAAAGACTGACGTAAAAATTGTGGTTCAGGATAAAACTGTGGATATATCTGCTGAACGCGATTCAAAGAAATACCATGTAAAGGTACCCATCCAACACAAGGTAGATGAAAATTCTGCAAAGGCTTCCTACAAAAACGGAATTCTTGAGCTTGTTTTCAAATCCAGTGATGTCGAAAAACCAAAGGGTAAGACAGTGGAGGTTGAGTAATCACTCCCTAATTTTTGGTGAACAATATGAGTGAAATTATTTTAAAAATTGACGAGCTTCCCAAACAACATGTGGGAAGAGGAAGAGCTGTAATTGATCCTAAAATTATTGAAGAGACAAAATGGAATACAGGTCAGATATTAGAGCTGACATATAACAAAAAAACTCACGTAAAATTATGGCCAGGTTCCCCTGAAGATTATGGTAACGGTATTATCAAAATTGATGGTATAACTAGACAAAATATTGGAGCAGGAATAGGTGATAAAATCACTATTAAATCAGTAGAAGCTGCTAATGCAGAACAAATTGTTCTATCCCCTACTGAAAAAATTGCAGCTGAGGGGTTACAAGAGTATATGATTTACAATTATCTTAATCATGTATTTACAACCGGAGATGTAGTTTCTCTTAATACCCAAATGGGTGGTAGAGTTCAGTTCATTGTAACAAGTACAAAACCGTCGAAACCAGTTATTGTTACAGAAGAAACCATCTTTAAGCTTGGTACCATGACAAAGGCAGTAGATACAACCGTACCAAGAATCACTTACGATGAATTAGGTGGTCTAAAAAATGAAGTCCAGAAGATTCGTGAGATGATTGAACTTCCAATGAGGCACCCTGAATTATTTGAAAAAATTGGAGTTGAAGCTCCAAAAGGTGTCTTGCTGTACGGCCCTCCGGGAACAGGCAAGACTTTACTTGCAAAGGCAGTTGCTGGAGAAACAAACGCACATTTCATATCTCTAAGCGGTCCAGAAATTATGGGCAAATATTATGGTGAGAGTGAGGAAAGAATCAGGGAAATTTTCAAGCAGGCCGAAGAAAACTCACCAAGCATAATTTTCATTGACGAAATTGATTCCATCGCACCAAAAAGAGATGAGGTTTCAGGCGAAGTGGAAAAAAGAATTGTCTCACAGCTTTTAACACTGATGGATGGAATGAAAAGCCGAGGTAAAGTTGTAGTTATTGCAGCTACAAACAGGCCTGATTCCATAGATCCCGCACTAAGAAGACCTGGAAGATTTGACAGAGAAATAGAAATTGGCATCCCAGATGAGGAAGGAAGATTTGACATTCTCTCAATTCACACAAGGGGTATGCCAATTGATGAAAAAGTTGATCTAAAACAAATCTCAAAGACTACTCATGGATTCGTAGGAGCAGATCTTGAAATACTCGCGAAAGAAGCTGCCATGAGATCATTGAGAAGAATTCTGCCTGAGATTGATCTGGATGAAGAGAAAATTTCATCAGAAATACTTCAAAAGATTCAGATTTTAAATGATGACTTTAGGGACGCACTAAAGGACGTAAGACCTAGCGCATTAAGAGAGGTACAGGTACAGGTTCCAGATGTAAGCTGGGACGATGTAGGTGGATTAGACGAGCTAAAAGAGGAATTGAGGGAAGCAATTGAATGGCCAATCAAATACAAAGATGCATTTGAGTATGTTGATGTTGAATCTCCAAAAGGTGTCTTGCTGTACGGCCCTCCGGGAACAGGCAAGACCCTGATTGCAAAAGCCTTAGCAAAAACAACAGAATCTAATTTTATCAGCATAAAGGGACCAGAACTACTCTCAAAATGGGTCGGTGAATCAGAGAAGGGAATACGGGAAATATTTAGAAAGGCTCGCCAAGCTGCACCTTGCATAATATTTTTTGATGAAATTGATGCACTTGTACCAAGAAGAAGTGGAATCGAATCCTCTCATGTTTCAGAAAACGTAGTTTCCCAGATTTTGACTGAAATTGACGGATTGGAGGAGCTACACAATGTGCTGATAGTAGGCGCAACAAACAGGCTTGACATCGTTGATGAGGCATTACTCAGACCTGGAAGATTTGACAGAATCATAGAAGTTCCAAAACCTGACGCAAAAGGCCGAGAACACATATTCAAGATTCATTCAAAAAAGAAACCACTTGCAAAAGATGTAGACATACAACAAATCGTTGAACTGACAAATGGGTTTAGCGGTGCAGAAATTGCAGCAATTGCTAACAGAGCAGCAATTGCTGCTCTGAAAAGACACGTTGCAGGAAAATCTCAGAATGTCAAAGACATCATAATTACTCAGCAGGATATATTGGATGCAATCAACAAAATTAAGCCAAGAGAAAAAGAAGCATCCATGACGCATTCAATAAAATAGTCTAAATACTAAGAAATATGACACAAAATATGAAGCTCTATCTTGACTTTGAACCCTGCAATGAATGTAATACTATGATGAAATTACTTAGTAGTCCAGAAATGTTATTTGCAGATGCACAGACCAGAGCAGATGAATCTGCAAAGTTTCTCAGACACTTGACTTACAACCACAATGAGGTAGTTCAAGCAGTCATGGAAGATTTACCAAAGCAAAAAAGAGATCAGGAATTCGATTTCTTCAAGTAATCTCTGTTGATTGCATCTCAATAGGATCATATTCATATACAAAAAAATTGGTGCTATGATTAGTGCAGCCATAATATGAAAAAAATTATTGTTGGAGTCATTTTTGGTATATTGTTAACTAGCTGTGGTCCAACCTTATTATTTGCACAGGAAGTTAGACAAGAACCAAAACCGCCTGAAATACCAGAACCATCACCAGAACCTGAACCAATAAAATTACCAGAACCAGAGCCTGTGCCTGCACCGTTTCCTGGTGAAACTGAATCAGAAAAAATTCAGCGACTTACTGCAGAAAACAACAAGTTAAAAGAACAAAACTCAAAGCTTGAAAAACAAGTCTTTGATCTTCAAAAACAAAATTCTAATCTAGAACAAAAAGTATACATGTTGTCTGAAAAAATCAAAGAACTTCGTGAAATTACTATGGAGCAGATCAGGGTAATCATGAATCTGGTCAACCAATTAAAGGAAATTGTTTTTGATGTACCTACTACTCTAAATTTTGTTTAAATTATCATATTCTGATCTTCATGTGAAAATTACAACAACAATACTTTCTTTTTTATGCACACTGGTTATGATACATGTCATATTCACAATGAATTGTGTTGTGACTAATTTTCTTTATCAACAATCTTGAGGGTTTTTTTGATAAGTACAGCTCTGTTTCTTATTGTTACATCACTTACTCCTGATTCATTTGAGAATTTTTTTTGGCTTATTTTTTCACCATTAAGTATACATGCAATATACAGTGACGCTGCAGCCTGTGCAACTGGATGTTTTCCTGCCGTAATTCCTTTATCTTCACACTTTTTTAGTATGTCAAATGCATCTCTCTTTGTTTTCTCCCTCAAATTCATGTTGTTTGAGATTTTTGAAATAAAGGATGCAGTATCATATTGATTCAAATTCAATCCAAGCTTCTTGATAATTGTTCTTAAATCTCTTGATAAAATTCTCCTCTCTACATTTCCTGCACATGCAATATCATCTAAAGTCCGAGGTATGTTATTTTCTCTACATGCTGCATACAATGCTGCTGAAACTAATGATCCCATTGTCCTTCCTCTGGTGAGCTTTGCGTTTACCGTTTTTCTGTAAATATATGCTGCATTTTCTACAACATTATCAGGAATGCCAAGCTTTGTTTTCATTCCGTGTAAAAGAGTAAATGCCTTACTTAGAGCAGATGTTTTTCTTGATTTGCTTCGCTGATCCCATGTACGCAGCCTGTTAAACTCGTATTTTGTTTTATTTGGTAAGGAATTCCCTGCAGAGTCCTTGTTTGTTCCAATAACTGTAGACAATCCTTTATCATGCATTGTAAGTGAAGTTGCAGGACCTGTTCTGGTCAATCTCATGTATTCTTCCTGAGTGTACCCATTGCTTTCATAGGATGTATCAGCCATGTTTTGCACTAGCACCAAACCGCATCCCCCGCAAAATATCTCTCCTCTTTCCGAGTCTGTTATTACGGGATAGGTTTTGCAAGTGTCTAGTTGACACTTGACATCAAAATCTCTAGAATAATTTATTACCACTACTGATTAATTAGGGTGTCCATAAAATAAAAAGAAAATGCTTTAGGTAATTTTGTAACTGAAAACAAATTTTGAGAACTAAAAATTCCTACACTATTTTAAATTCTTGCCAAATATTATATCGACACTATATTAAATGTTAAAAATAAATTAAAAAAATTCTAAAAAATCACTCTTTTCTAATTGATTCAAGAGAATGACCACGATTCATAATCATCTGAGTAATTGCCTCAGTTGTATAGTCAATCCCGTGCTCTTCTTCAAAATGATTTCTTAGCTGTTCTAGTAGTGACTGGTTTTTTGCTCCTTCAAGAACAAAATCACACTCAAAGCCATAATCCTCACATCTCAGTTTAAGCGTCATCTATTATCGCAAAAATAATGAACCTATAAAAATCATGAGAAAAAGCCAAGTGTGGCTAATGATGTAGCCAACACTTTATCCCGAAAGTCAAAAATCAGGACAAAAACTATCCTAGTCTATAGAGACTTTTGAGAGTCAGCTTTGCATTATATTGCTCACTAATTTTCTTGAAGGTCTTTACTTGTTCTTTTTTAATAGACTCGAAACCGTTTTTCATAGGTTTATCATAACTAGCTATCTTGTTTTTTGTCTTTTCACCAAATGATTTAGGTGCAAGCTTGTTAGAGTTGTCTGCCTTCATAGCATGTGCATCCAATACAGGAACTATTACGCCTGTTGCCAGAACTGCCATTAATGCTACTGCCAAAATTGTCTTCATTTCTACCTATTCACCTCCTCTTAGTCAATTAAGTATGATTTTCCACATGCATCACTCATGACAAGACATGACAATCCTATCATCTCAAAATAATTTGCATCCTTGATTGGAAGCGGGGTAAAAGACCCGCTTCCAACCTTGGAGAATGATTGACTCAACTTTTGTATGCGTTCACAGGTGGGTGCGATTTGCATGATATACTATAACTAGAAAATTATTTGTCAATAACGAGCAATTTGTGGCATGCCTTAACTAAAAAATAAAGGAGAGTTATTCAGTGAGAACTACTGCGTAACTTACCGTAAATGGAGTTTCATTTGTGGTGTGAACAGCTAATGCATTGCCAGAGAATACCCAAGAACCTGCAGATTTTTTGGGATCTACAAACACCAATGCATAAACTGTTTCTCCATCAGGAGTCCATGTTGGTTGTCCCTGTAAATGTTTTGGAGATACTGGGCCTATCAAAGAAACCAGCTGGATTGGTTCTGATGCATCATATGTTAGATGTCCTGAATATGGTTTTTCGCGTGGCGGCAGGATTACTGCTAGCTGATGTTTTTCATGTCCCATTCCTGGGTCTGTTGCAGAAACCATGCTACCCGTAACTGTTCTAGCAACTTTGGTTGTTTGAGCTGCATCTGTTTTTGCCTTTTCCATAGTTTCAGCTTTCTCATCTTTCTTTGGAGTATTCTTTGCCTTTTCAGCCTCTGTAGATTTCTTTTCAGCTTTTACTTGTTCTTTCTTTTTATCTTCTGATTTTGTCATTTTTGGCACTTCAGAACACAGTCTATCTCCACAGACTTTCTTTGAGCCTGTTTCAAGCATATTGTTGCCTTTACTCTTTAGAGCCTCAGCAGGCTGCAAAAGCGTAATAGGTCCAGCAAGCGTTCCTGTTACCAAAACAACAATTGCAAGCAACGCAAC
>JAGQHF010000172.1 GCA_020431985.1 Nitrosarchaeum sp.
AGAAACATGAAAAGATCAGAGTCAGTTGTAGTGACATTATCTGGACGTGGAGACAAGGATGTTGAAGAAGTACAAAACTATTTGAATAAAAATGTCAAAGATTAAAGAAAAATTTGCTGCACTGGATGCCAAAAAAGAAAAGGCATTGATAGCCTATGTGATGGCAGGATTCCCTAATGAGAAAGCAACCATATCAACTGTAAAGGGACTAATAAGGGGCGGCGTTGACATCATAGAACTTGGATTCCCATTTTCTGACCCGTTGGCTGACGGACCAGTTATTCAAAATGCAAGCACAGTATCACTTGAGAAGGGAACAAAAGTAAAGAAATTCTTTGAGATTGTAAAAAGGATAAGAAAACAGACAGACATACCACTTGTCTTAATGACATACACCAACATCCTGTATCACAAGGGATATGCAAAGTTCATAGACAACGCTAGAAATGCAGGCATTGATGGATTTATTTTACCAGACATGTCCATTGAAGAATCAGAAGAATACCTAAGAGCAGCAAGAGGAAAGACAGACACCATATTCTTGATATCACCAAACACAAGCAGCAAACGAATTGCATCAATTGCAAAGGCATCATCAGGATTCTTGTATCTGGTCGCAGTCTATGGAACAACAGGAATTAAGACAGGAATTAAGAGCTACACCCTCAAAGCGATAAGAGATGTAAAAAAACAGACAAAGGGAAAGATACCGATAGGAGTTGGTTTTGGAGTGTCATCCCCAGAGGATGTCAGAAAATATGTCAAGGCAGGAGCTGATGCCGTTATCGTGGGAAGTGCTTTTTTGAAGTTGATAGAAAAAACGCCGCAGCAGAAACTAGAATCGAAGATAGCCTCTTTTACGAAAAGCCTCAAAAACCAAACCATTCACAAATGACCGAACCGTCAAAGTATAGTGGCCGATACTTGCTGTTTTTACGGAGGAGAACTCAACTTCAGGCACGGGCCACTATCTAGAAGTTCTCACCATGTAATACGTTAAAGTAAAATAAAAAATTCGTGCCTAGATCACAAAACAATTGTTAAGAAACACGTGCAATTTTTTAATGACTGTAAAAGCTTGGCTTTAAGAGTCTGTTGCGTGCAATCAGAGTTCCAATAATCCCGATACTCAGTATTCCAAGTGCAAAAAGCCCAAATTCCGGAATCACATGAGTGCCCATGATTTTTATCTCCTTAGAATTGACAGGCAGGGAAATGTTTAGTTTTTTTCCAGCCTGCGTGTCTTCTGATGTAAACTCTGCCACATTTCCATCAACCCAGACAGAATTAGGGTTTTGAATCAGATCTGTTGGAAGAATAAGAGTAATCTGTTCGCTTTGTGTGTCCCCCAATATCTTAAAGGTCAGTGTATTTGCAGAACTGTCAATTTTTACGGAACTGTCAAGACGTTGGTCTAAAATGTATTTTACTTCAAACCCCATTCCCGTTTGGCTAAGACCAGAACCCACATTCTTGATGGACTGGACATTGCCAGTATCCTTTACCACATGAACCACCCCATTCATCCAAGGATGGATGCTGCAAAAGTAAAAAAAGTCGCCCAAGTCATCAAATTGCCTTGAATATGATTTTCCTGCAGTGAAAAATCCGCTGTCAAACATACCATCCACCTCCCCTGTTCTAGTAACAGAGGTTATTGTGTGAAATGCAGTATCTGCATTCTCCCAGCGTATGGTATCACTAGGGTGCACGGTGATTTCTCCAGTCGTTACTCCAGTACCTTGTTCAGACCAGAAGTAGGAGGCGTTTGGATCGGATGCACCGGACGGTATTTTTATTATGTGAGTCTTTGCTGCAAAAGAGTCATCACCTACTGCAAAAAGCAACAAGGCAAGAAAAGGCAATGCAAAATACAGACTCTTCAATACAAGACACACATGCCGCAAATATTCAACTGTTACTGATCGACAAAACATACAAAAACAGGATGACCGTTTCATGAACGTGCAGACAAAATTTATTTTCGTTACTGGAGGAGTAATGTCTGGTCTTGGAAAGGGCGTCACTACTTCATCCATAGCAAAGTTGTTACAGTTAGCAGATCAGAAGGTTTCATGTGTTAAGATAGATCCTTACCTAAACTATGACGCAGGTACAATGAACCCAATTGCTCATGGAGAGGTCTTTGTAACCGAAGACGGCGGAGAGTGCGACATGGACATTGGAAACTATGAGAGGTTCCTGAACCAGAACATTCCGAAAAGTCACAACATAACAACGGCACAAGTGTACTCTTCGGTGATAGAGGCAGAAAGAAGAGGGGAATATCTTGGTGCATGTGTCCAGATAATTCCTCACGTTACCGACGAGATAAAAAACAGGATAAGAAAGATAGCAGAAGATGGCAACCTTGACTTTCTCATAGTGGAGTGCGGGGGAACGGTGGGGGACATAGAATCACTGCCATTCTTAGAAGCCCTAAGGCAAATTCGAGTAGAGGACGGACCGCAGAATGTAATTTTTGTCCATGTTACATTGGCACCATCTCTGGATGTTGTGGGTGAGCAAAAGACAAAGCCTACTCAGCATAGCGTACAGGAGCTGCGCAGAATCGGTATACAGCCTGATTTTTTGGCAGTAAGATGCACGCTACCTTTGGAAGAAAAAACAAAAAAGAAGATTGCTCTTTTCTCAAATGTTACTGTAAATGATGTCTTGTCATGCCATGATGCAGAATCCATATTCCAAGTACCTCAGATTCTGTATGACCAAGGAATTCTGGATTCAATATTTACAAAGTTTGGAAAGGTAGGAATGGTAAATGCATCTGCAAATTGGGATAGATGGAATGAGATAGCAGAGTCGATGATCAATCACAAAAACCAAAAAGTAAAGATTGCCATGGTTGGCAAGTATGTAACCTTGCCTGACAGCTATGTCAGTGTAAACCAAGCTCTGAAACATGCAGGTGCAAAAATTGGAACGTCAGTAGAGATTGACTGGATAGATTCTGAGTCAATTCCAGATTACAGCATACTGTCAC
>JAGQHF010000032.1 GCA_020431985.1 Nitrosarchaeum sp.
CCGCATTTTCTACATTTTGTAAACAAAACTCCTAATTGTTGTTCATTAATTGCTGCATGAATAGTGCCATTTAGGTGGCTTATTATTCTCAAAGATACCACATCATTCACTAATGCTACATTTTTCTTTCTAATGCCTCTAGTAGAACACACGCATTCAACTTTTGAGGTGGTTGGTATTCCATTAATGTACTCTATTGTAACAGCAATCATAGATGACATTACTGCCGCTACCGTTCCTATCACCAAATCTCCTTGCTTAGGAATTGAAAGCATTTTTGGATTTTTGATATTTACAGTACGAGTCTCTTTATCGATGGTTTTTTTACCAACTGCAAGTGCTCTTACCATATCTCCATCGTCAAATGTGTTGTCTCCGGCCTCATATTCCTCTATAGATGCTATTTTGTCTCCAGGTAATATGACAGGTTCAGACATGTTCTAGGTCTTTAATTTATAATTATAATTGTTTGTGGTCTTGGGCAATTCATATATCTAGAAATAATTGACAACAGTGCATGAAAGCCTTGGTTTATGACGAATATACTGATGATGATGATTTTTCCAAAATACTCAAAATAAAAGATCTTCCTGAACCCGTACCAAGACCCAATGAGGTAATATTTCGGGTCAAAGCAGCGGCGTTAAACTATGATGATATATGGGGAATGAGAGGAAAGCCACTTGCAATTCCGTTACCACATATATCTGGCACTGATGCTGCAGGAGAGGTTATTGCTGTAGGCGATTCCGTAAAAAACATTCGGGTAGGAGATAGAATTGTTTCTCATGGGAACATGTCCTGTCGTGTGTGCAAGGCTTGCACAGATGGCAGGGAATATGATTGTAGAAATCGACGTATCTGGGGATTTGAAACGGGCCCTCTGTGGGGCGGATATTGTGAAGTAACTCATCTTCCTGAAGTCAATGTTGTAAAAATTCCTAATAATGTAAGCTATGATGATGCCGCCGCTGCATCCATGACAATGTTGACATCTTGGCACATGTTAGTTGGTCGTGCCAAGATACAACCTGGCCAGCTGGTCTTAATTATGGGTGGAGGCTCTGGAGTTGGAAATTATGGAATCCAAATTGCAAAATTGTTTGGATGCACTGTCATTGCAACTGCCAGTAAAGATAAACTTGATAAATTAATTGAATTAGGAGCAGATTTTGCTATAGATCATAGAAACGAAGACTGGCACAAAGAAGTGCGTACCATTGCTAAGAAAATTTCTAAACCATATGGGGATGTACCAGGAGTTGATGTGATATTTGAGCACATTGGAGGTTCACATTGGAATAAAGAGCTAACCTTGTTAAAATATGGTGGAACAATTGTAACAACTGGTGCCACCACAGGATATAATGCAAAGACCGACCTTCGACATATTTTCTTTAAAGGAATCAACATCTTGGGCTCCACTCAAGGTACGAGAGCAGAACTTGAAGAGGGACTATTTTGGATGTCTAAGGGTAAAATAAAATCAATTATTGATTCAACCTATACTTTTGAACAAGCAGCAGAAGCACACACAAAAATGCTCACAGGCAAGGGCTTGTTTGGAAAGATTTTGATGAAACCCCGTGGAAATTAATGACTGATCCCAAGATTGACTCTATTTTGGATGAGGCAAATAGACTGTTTCTACAAGGGAAGTTGAAAGAATCTATTGTATACTATGATAAAATTTTACAGGAAAATCCTGATAATATTAGTTCTCTAAACAACAAAGGCTATGCCTTGAGTAAACTCAAATTGTTCAACGATGCCCTCAAATGCTATGATGCTGCACTCAATTTGGATTCTTCCGACATATCTATAATGGTGAATAAAATCTCAACACTGCGCAAAAAAGGTGATTATGCAGCAGCCCTGCAATATTGTGATGTCATATTAGACGAAAATCCAAATTATAACATTGCTTTGTACCATAAAGAGAGAATTCTTTTTCATCTAGAGAATTTTACTGAATCTCTTAAATGTTGCAATCAAATTCTCTTTGATTACCCAAAAAACACCGATATACTATATGACAAGGCTTGCAACCTTATAATGCTCTCAAAAATTTCGGAAGGATTAGGCGTGCTTGAGCAAATCATCTCTCAAGATATTAGGTACAAGCATAAAGCAAGAAACTCTGATTGCTTCAAACCCTTAATGAATGATAAAAAATTCCAGCAATTGATTTCTTGATTTTACAACCAATGAGGAATTTCAAAATATTCTCCAATGCTTTCCTTTCTTAAAATTTTTAGTAGGGCATTTGCTTGTGGCGTTGACAAAACAGGCTTGTCAAATTGATTATCGGTAGATATTCGGGGACAAGCTACCTGAATAAATGCATCAATTCCCTTTAAATTTTGCAACCTCTCATTTGTGATGTCAGTCAAAGCAAATAATTGTACAGATTTTCCCTCTTTTTCCAATTCTTTCTTGAATTTCAGCGCAAATACTTTAGAGAGTTGACCCTCTTTTAGCCCTACAATAACTCCAAATGATTTAGCTTCTGCTGCTTTGTATATTGCAAGTGTTGCTTTTCGTTTTAATTTTTGTGCAAATTCCGTTATCTCTCTAACTTCATTAAAATAAGGATCTAAAACGTATGTTGGTTTGTTAGTTGACAAGGCAATTCCTGATGCATGAAAATTACTCTGACCCAAAAATACATACGCATCAACTTCATCTTTTAGCTGTGTAGCTGGATAAAACTCGCATCCAAACACCTGTCCATCATTTAACTGCCCTTTTCCTTTGCCTATCATTACATCTATCCCAGCAGTAGTCAAAATACCTTGAACCTTGTCTACCTGATGCAAGTGTTGACTATCTGTCACCAACGATACTTTCTTATCTTTTAAAATTTCAGCACATTTTTTTGCAACCACATCAAAACCAACGTCATCAAATGCGTCAATCAAAATAACGCTGTCTCCAAAATAATCCATATTGATAGTGTGACCTATGTTAAATTGTAATTCTGCGCCAAGTACTTTTGCACCATTTGAGTTCAAGTCACATGTCCCCCATGTTGTGTCTGCTAAGACATATGCTGGAATTCCAAATTTTTTAGTTATCTTCATTGCTGTATCTTGTACTTGCGGCAAAATTCCATCTGGGCCGTTCAAGGACACCGATGCTGGATTTTTGGACTCTATCTCAGCAAAAATCCTTTTCTCATCTATTACTATCAATAACATCCAAAATATTCTGATATTAATTTAAATCAACTGTGATTACAACAACTAAATGTCAGACCAAGTAAATACAAACCATGGATTACAATCAAGTACTTACTATTGGCTTTGATGATACAGATTCACCTAAAGGAATGTGTACCACATTTCTTGCTTATAGAATAGTAGAAGAGATAAAAAAGACAAATTGTGAATTTATTGATTTTCCTAAATTAATTAGATTTAATCCTAACATACCATGGAAAACACGAGGGAATGGGGCAGTCTCACTATCAATTAAAACTAATAATTCTTCAAGGATCAAAAACAAAATTAAAAATCTGGTTAAAAAATATTCAGACATAAAGAATGGTGCAAACCCCGGACTAGTCTTTTATGAAAAAGAAAACATATCCAAAAAACTAACCGAATTCAGTAATTTAGCCCTGTGGCAATTAATTGGTAGAAATTATGCAAAAAAATTTGCCATACAGCAAAACTTAGATTTTTTCTATCTTGGAAATGGACAGGGATTAGTAGGAGCAATTGGTGCAATAGGTTATCAGTTCAATGACCACACATTAGAGCTACTGAGTTATCGTAAAAAATCTCAATTTGGAAAGAAAAGAGAAATCTCAATCCAAAGTGTAAAAGAAATGCAAAAAAAAACTGCACCGTTCACATTTAACAACTTTGATACACAAAAAAATAGAGTATTGATTACTCCACGTGGACCCGATCCTGTTTTTTATGGGATACGTGGAGAAAAGATTGATTCTTTACTACACGCTGCTAAAATTCTCAAACACAAAGAACAACTTGATGGCTACATGATCTTCAAGTCAAATCAAGGTACGGGTGATCATCTTAAAAACGAACTTGATGTAAATAACACAAAACCATACTACTCTGGAAAAATCACCGGTGTGGTGTCAAGTATTCCAAAAACTATTCGTGGAGGACACGTATTTTTCCATATTTTATCTAAATCAGCTGAGATTCTTTGCGCCGTGTATAGTCCCACCGGACTTGGATTTGTAGCAAGAAATCTGGCTCTAGGAGACAAAATTTGCGTTGGAGGTGGAATTCGTAAAGCATCTAGACATAATCCCAGAGCACTAAATACCGAATTTATCAAGATTCTGTCCCTAAAAAAAATTCTACAAGAATCAAACCCTCTTTGTGTTAATTGTAATAAAAAAATGAAATCTAAGGGGGTAGGACAGAATTTTCAATGTATCAAATGTGGTGCTATGTCATCTACAAAAGAAATCACACAAATTCCAAGACAAATACAAAATCAACTATACATACCCAAAATCTCTGCTCACAGACACCTTACTAGACCAGAACAACGTCTTAACATGAATAATGACGATTCAAAATTTATCAAATCTAATTCTTGGTTTCACACATTTAGAAACTATAGCGGGGAGTAGATTTGAACTACTGATTTGCGGGTTATGAGCCCGCCGGGATGACTTAGCCCTAAACAGTCTGACTTCCCCACCCCGCTAATTCAATTGTGTCTGCGAGCCGTATATACGCTTTCA
>JAGQHF010000173.1 GCA_020431985.1 Nitrosarchaeum sp.
TATTAAGCGAGTTTGACCCAGAAGACCCTCTTGCAACATTTACAAGATTCTATCCTGTTAACGGATATGCAAACCAGTACATGGACAACCCGATACAGGTAGTTGAAGATGAACTTGCAAGATTCTATGTCATGGGAATTGGTGGAGTCTTGCAATCACCGTTCCATGTTCACAGTACAATCTTCAAAGTATGGCCGTCTGGTATACTTTGGAATGAGCCTCATTATGCACAGACACATCTGATTGGAAACGGGGACACTGCAATAATTGAGGCCAGCTGGAATGAGGCTGGAAGATACCTGTTCCACGTTCACGGCATACAGGAAGAGCGAGGATCCATGGCAATACTGGATGTGTTGGAAGATGACTCTGCACTAGTGCCTTTAGAGCAACCAAGCAACATTCCCGGAAGCAAGTCGATGATTCCGTGGCAGGAAGACTTGCTGTACCAACTAGAGGATCCACAAATCATCACATATGATAATCTCGGTTCTGCAGGGGATGGCATTTCGACACATGGGGCGGTATCTGCAGACAAGGTCTCAATTGTAAAGGACTCGTGGAATCCGGATGTTACGGAATCCTACACGCCAATTGCAATACAGGTAGAGTCTGGCACTACAGTCACCTGGACCAATGACGACATGGTGGTGCATACAGTTACTGAGCAGGAATCTGAATCATTTGATTCGGGATTCATTCAGGCAGGCTCTGAATGGCAATACACATTTGACAATCCAGGAGAATACAACTATTACTGTACACTACATCCTTGGATGAAAGGTGCAGTGCTGGTAAGCTAATCTCCCTTCTCTTTTCTTTTGTTGTACCAGTTTGCCAACTTTTCAATCCATAGTGGGCTTGTAATTGCAACAAGGGCAACAATAACAATTATTGCAATATGAATCGCATTCACATTACTTCCAATGTCTACACCCTTCTTTTCCAGTATGTACTGTCTTACCTCTTCATGAGATTTGTTTCTGAACTGTGGCAAATTCTTTAGTGTATGTAGTGGAAAGTTTCGTTGCTTTCTGTCTCGTCCTCTCTGGCCCCTGTACCTTGTAATGTCTGATTCTCCTGTTATTTTGGAAGTTTCTCCGGAAAAATCCTCTGATAATTCGATTTTTCCGGCGTCTTGGTTTATTTTTCCGGTATCATCAATTATTTTTCCGGTGATTTTTCCGGCATTGTTTTTGATTTTTCCGGCAGTGTCTGTTATTTTTTCGGTAACCATTCTATCCATTCACCTCCTTTTCACCATAATCTCGGTATTTTTCCGGTGACTTTTCCAGTAGTTTTCTGGAAAACCCCCCGAAAATACCTGCTTTAGTTTCTCTATTGTCTTGTTTTGGAGTCTGAGTGGTTCATCACTTCTGTTGCCATCTCGAATCTTTTTCTGTAGTGCAATCAAGTTGCTTCTGGATATTCCAAACTTGTAAGAGTTTCTGGGCCTAATGTCTAGTATCTTGTCTACCAAGTTGTCGTATGTGGTGTGATTATCTCCAATAATTCCAACTACATTTGATACGTCCAAGTTGGCAGTCTCCTTTCCAACGAATTTTACCAAGTTTTTGTTGATTTTTAGGCGTAATCTGGGCAACAATCCAACATCTCCTCCAGATTTTGATTCCTTGTGGGTATTGTAATCATCTAACACTAGGCTCAATGGTTTCCAGAAAATGGAAGTATCTAGAGATTCATCATTTGGGTAATTCTTACCAGTGCTGTAATCTGCAAATTCCATGTGCTGTACGTATTGTCTTTTCTTTTCATCAAGGTAAGATGTGGTTGGTATCACAACATTGCCGTTTGCATTGTTTTTGTATCCTGTCCCAATCAAGATTTTGTTAAATGGTTTTAGTTTGGAAAATCTCTCCAAAACATTTGGTGTTGTGATGTTTAGTTTCGATATAGCGTATTTGTTTTCATATTTGTCAAGTATCTCTTGTTTTCTCTCTGGAAAGTAATGCATCTCAAGTATATCGTTCCACCATTGCTTTTCATCAACATCAAGCAAATGTCCCAATCCATGCAATGTACACTTGTGTATTGTAAATTTGTCCTTACTATAGTCAAACAAAACATATTTCTTTGATGCAATTCCATAAAAGGTTACATTCTCTAATGGTTTTCCATCTTCAGTGTCAATCTTGAACATTAGTATATCTTTATCATATGGATTGAGTTTCTGGAAAAATTCCTGTACCAAATTGGCATGTTCTGGTGATACAAATATGCTGTCAGTATCCATGTATGCAACATAGCCTTTGTTTTGCAAAACAATGCTTTCTGCTATTGCCAAAACCAACCTTGCACCTGCAGTAAGAAACGTTCCAATGATTGGATTAAAGTGTCTTGAAGGAGTCTCTTTTCTTGTTAGTGTTTTTGCATCCACTGCAAATGGTTTATCACTTCCATATACGGTAACAAAACCATCATCATACTTTGCAGATTCCGTATTTACTTGGATATAGTCACCGTATGATGCAGTGTTTGCAATAATCTTTATCGTGTTTTGTATGATTTTGTCTAGATTATCTGAGGATTGTCTTAGTTCCAATCTCTTCTCAACTAGTTTTTGAATGAAATTATCTTGGCTTGGATTTACTGTCACTCCATTGAGAATCTCTATTTTTTCGTCTGATAGATTGTGATCGATTGCCATTGGCACAAATGAAATGGCCTCTTCAATTACTGGTGTTCTTCCTGTGAGAAACTTTGAGGCTATTAGGTCGGCCAACGGATACCATAGGCACGTATCATCCGTACTCTGGAGGTAGTTCACGCCTATGTTTTGTGCCTTTTTGCTCTTCTCGTAAGTAGAGCGCACAGGTAAAATCATCTTTCCATCTGGCTTTACCTTGCAGAGTACCACCATCTTCTTCCATGTCTCTGGTTTGGCAATGTCTTGTATGGTAATCCTATCAAGTAACTTTTGAGTTTCTTGAGTTGAGTCAATTGCATTGATTTTCTCTGCAGTCAAAAACCTGTACATGTCCTGCAAGCAAAACATTGTAGGGTACATTGCAGTAAAATCCAAACATGTTACTTTCACTGGCGTCTTTCTTATTCTAGTCTCGACTCTTCCTCCATAATATGCACTCATCATGTATCCCAACACTTCTTTTGGAAATTCCGGATTTTTCTCCAAGAAGGGTTTGATGTGTAGTTTTTCAAGATAGAGTTTTCCAATTGATGCTGTAGAGTATAGTTTGTTGATTTGGTTTGGTTTTACCAAAAATATGTTCTGTAACACATCATCAATCTTGCAGTAGATTCTGTGTAATGTTAGTGTGTTTTCTATACTGTTCTGTAATGCGTTCTGATAATACTTTGTCTTAATATCAAATGTCTTTGCAACATCATCCATTTTATCAAATGAATCATTTGTCACAACGTGTGCCAATGTTTTCAAATCAACAAAATACCCACGGTAAACTCTAGAAATTGATACGCTCTTCTTCTCGCTCTTTTTTCGTAGTGGAGTTACAAACTGTATCATCGCAGAGTCACTATCGATACTCTTGATTCTGATTGCAGGTAATCTGGGGTTGTTCTCTACTAGTTTGATGGAGAATGCATTGTGTACTTTTCTTGCTGTACCCCATGATGTTGCTAATCTGCTAATCTGATATGGCAAATCAAAGCCAACTAGTTTTGCCCTAGCCTCATACACATATGGATAAAACATCTTGATGATAAATTCAGATTTTGGCAATACAGTAACAGTGCAATCGTTTTGTTTTTGCAACTTTTCACCATGTTCTTTTATCTTCTGGATTTTCCTATCATCCAGATTATCCTCATAA
>JAGQHF010000174.1 GCA_020431985.1 Nitrosarchaeum sp.
CTTTCTCATTTGTATTTGGAACCCTGTTATTTGGGGGTCTACACTTTACAACATTGGTAATGTAAATTTCATCCCTTGATATTCCTGCATTATACAATGCCATTGAAAGCTTATTTCCAGCGGCTCCTACAAATGGCTCTCCTTTTTGATCCTCGCTACGACCCGGGGCCTCACCTACAAAAATCACATCTGATTCAAAACTTCCCTTTCCTGGAACTGAATTTGTTCTTGTCTTGCACAAGTCGCATTTTGTGCATTCCGTCACCTTTTGCCTGATTTCTTCTATCTTCATTTTACACACTCTTTACTGTTGCAATACCTCTAACTGACGGTCCTCCATTTCCCATGATCATTGACTGCATAGGATCTCCTTTACCACAATTTGTGATGGGCCTCACCATAAAATTATCTCCACACGCATCAACAGAATTAAAAAAATCTGGTGCATTTCCAACTACTATCACATCTCTTAACGAATCAGTAATCTCTCCGTTCTCAATCTTCTGCGCATACTGACATGATATGCTCCAATTATACCTCCTCATATCGATTGATGGTATCTTCATATTGCAAATCAAATATCCATGTTTTACGTCCTTTACCATTTCCTCGTGTTTCCAATCCCCACTACCAATACAGGTACATGCCATTCTAATTAGAGGCATAAACGTATAGTCTGTCGCCCTCATGTTTCCAGTTGGTTCTGTTCCAAAAATTTTTGCTGTTTCTCTATTTTGCATGTGACCTGATAAAATCCCGTTTTCTATTAGCTGTGTTTTTTTTGTTTTTACTCCCTCATCATCATAATGATATTTGCCTAAACTATGACTGATTGTAGGATCGTCAAACACATTCAGTGCTTCGGACCCTATCTTGGTTCCCAACTTCCCTTTCCACCAAGCTCCTCCTGCCCATGCCATTTCTTTTCCAAGAACTCTGTCAGCTTCAGAAGGATGCCCCAAAATCTCATGTGTGAGGAGAGCTACAAAATCTGGATTCATCACAACAACAGCCTCTTCTTCTTTTGCAGGTTTTGCATAGGTCAACTCTGAAGCCTTGCACGCAATTTCTTTGGCACTATTTAAGGCAACATCTTTCTGCATTATCTGTTCCATTCCTCCTCTTCCCCCCTCTGTTATGTTGATTGACTGTGTTATTCCTGATTCATGGGCGGTCGCAATCATATCAATCACTGTGTCCGTATGTGTTTGTAGTATTTCTGAACCCTCGCTACTTTTGAAATACTTTGAGGTTTCTGAAAACCATGGGCTTGCAATAGATTTTATGATGTGAGGAATTTTTGATATGCTGTCACTGCATTCCAGACCTATCTTGAGTAAACTTTCCATATCTGGTTTTCTCAAAACTGGTGAGTTTATTTTGGCTTTATTTACTGGAATCGCACACAGTTTCACTTCCTCCTTGGTTTTTACCGCATATCTGGAATTTGCAAGAGCATTATCAATACTACTTCTTATGCTATCAAAACTATCTGGATTTGAAAATGCACAAAAAGCCCATGCTCCACTGTTTAGCAGTCGAATACCTATTCCACATTCTGTTCTTTCTTTGATATGCTCAATGTCACCATTTTCAATAACCGCTGAATTTCTGTAGTGTTCCTCGGCTCTTGCATCACAATATATAGCACCCTTATCTGTTGCATATGCAACTGCCTTGTCTGCAATATCTTGTAATTCTAGATTCATGAATCCGTTTATTGCATAGACTTCCTAAACTTTGCTTTAGTGATTTGATATTGCAGGCATGGTAAAGTAATATTCGTCCTCAAATTCAAAGTCAGAAACTCCTTTGCTGCGAAGATACTCAAAATATGTGGTACAGTTTGTGTAAAACTCGTGATTTTTGTGATCATTATGAGCATTTTCCATGATCTTTCTTCTCAAGATCTGTTTTTTTACAGATGGTGAGATTATTTAGTTAAGAGAGTTTGTTTTCTTTTAGCAAAATTGACGTCTATACACATCTTTTTCTCGTCTTATATCGTACCTCAATAAACTCATTAAAAATTCTCTAAATTAGTTCTTTTTATGGTATTACGTGGTATTATGGAATATGTCCCTAACATACGTGCTCTATCAACAATGATTATAATGCAAAAATGATCTAGATGCAGAAAAAGTGAATATTGAACAATTGTCTGACAATATAAAATCCACAAAATACTTTAGCACTATACTGGAACAAACATTTCTGTGGATTGTAGATGCTGATAATCCAATATGATTCAACAGTTTTGTATTGACAGCAAGATTGCAAGTTTTAATTCTGTCCAGTAGTCCATATGACTACGTCCCAACAAGTTATTGAAATCATAAATAAATTAAATCCTTAGTAGAATCTTCTTCATAGTTTTATTTGTATTAAAACTTCACCATTTTCTTTCCAGTTTTATTTTGAGCAATCCAAAGATTTGGTTCTGTTTTTTCACCTTTCTGAATTATGAACTCTTCCGTATTTTCCTTGATTTGCTGCAAGACTTTTCTGGCAATTTCTAGATCCTTCTTTGATATTTTGTTTAACCCTCTGTCTCGAATCTCCAAGATACAGTCTATTGTTGGATCGACTATCTCTCTTGCTTTTTCTGTCATGAAAATCAAGTTATTTCGTCTGTCTTTTGGATCTGGTTGTCTTGTGATGTATCCTTCCTTCTCCATTTTGTCAATTACTGGAACCAGTGTTGGTGCTTCGACAAAGGTCATGTCTGCAAGATGTTTCTGTGTGATTCCTTCGTTTAGAGATAGTGCGGTAATTATTTTCCACTTGCCACCTGTAAGACCAAATCGCTGCATTAATTCAACATCCACAGCTTTTTCCCATGACTTGGCCGAAGTTTTTAATAATAATCCAATGCTGTCTTTGAGATCAAGTGTCTTTATTATGGCTCACTGTTTTTTACTGAATATTCCTTTTTAAATAGATTCATACTGATTACATACTAATTTATTAGTCCTAAAATCATTAGGACCCTAATCTTTATTATTCATTACATATTGTTCAAAATAGTGAGGTCGGCTATACGTTCTAACATTTGCAATATATTTTTGCTTTCAACCGGATTTGATAAACATGTTTTCCAGTTTTTGTTGATGGTTATTCTCTCTCTTTCGGTCACTAGTGTCGCATATGCGCAGAATCCTGATTCTGGACAAATGACACTCTCCAAGGATCTATCCAATGATCCTATTGCACAAGACCTCCTAAGGAAAATTGAACAGACAAAGAAAATGATTACTGAACTAGAGCGGAAAGAATTTGAGCAAAATCAGGCGCGAGAGAATTTGGAACAAATGCGCAATGACTCTATTGCTAGACTTGCACAGGACCTTGATGAATGGGAAAGACTTTGGGAAAAACATTCATCCCGAAACTCCTTTGAACAATTTGTTAACCACAAACCTTCTTTTGTTCAAGGCGTATTTTGGGACCAATTTGAGTTCATGGAACAAAAAGTATTGGCAGGACGAGCAGCTATGGGCAATGTTTTGGCAAATGGGGGAACAATGCAAGAAGCTAAACTGGCATATCATAGTGCTGCATCCACTCAAAAAATTGAACTCATTGAAATGAATGCACAATTTAATGTTAAACACAACTTGGCAGACTACGAAGAGCAACAAATATTCAATTCAACTGGACAAGTGCATTTTTCTCCTGCAACACAAGCCAAGTTGGCAGAAATCTACTCTGATTACAAGACACAACCTGGCTATATCATTGCAAACACCGATGATTTGAATGTACCAAACACTGAGTCCGGTGCTGTCCTATGTGAAACAGGCTATGTCTTGGTAACTCGTGTTACCTCTGGTGTTAAAACATGTGTTTCAAATTCCATAGCGCAAAAATGGATTGATAACAATGTGAGTGGTGTTATTGTAGGAAGTAATAACAATGCTGCATCTTATCTGAAAATAACTCCAGGAACTCAATGTGAAGAAAATCATTTCGTAATATACAACACTATACAGTCAGAATACCAATGTGTATCTGATGCAATTGCAAATAAGATGTTGTCTGAAAAAACCGGAGAAATTCACACTCTTCCTGAATATATTCTCAAAAAAGATGCACAAAAAATAACTGATGACGCTATATTCACAATCAATCAAAGCATTTCTCAATTACAACATGATTATGATGCAAATTTGAAAAGCATAGAAATTCAGTACAACAAAATGATTGACTCTGAAAAATCGTCATTAAAAAATGAACTTCAGGAAGTAGTTGCGAAATACAAGAACGATGGCAAAATTAACAAAGAATTGATAACAGAGATTCTTCTAGAAATACGGAATACTTCAGATTCTTTAACTGAGAAACTGTATGATGAAAAACTAGAGTCAATCCAACTATTAAATATTGAATTTAAAAAATCTTTAAAAGATATTGTGAATGGATATGAAAACAATCCCAAAATCAATATCGATTGGAATATTTTTGATGACGATATTCCTATGCCCCAAATTAACAAAGATATTTCTACCCAAACAATGTCTATGCCTATTCAGAACGGAATTTTTACCTTAGACAATATCGGCATTGTCGATGCATTTGGCAAACAATTTGATGAAATAAATATTGGACAAGCTTTGCAAATTGCTGCCGACATAACAAATCCTTATGATCATGACCAGCAATTTGTTTATGCTATTGCAATTGCAGATGAGGAGAACAACACCATACAAGATTCACGCTGGGTCTCTGGAACATTGAATCCAGATCAAACTTTTAATGTTAGCCTTTCTTGGACTCCTGACTATTCTGGTTTGTACTATGCTATAGTTTCAACTGGAGCCAATTTGAATTCCACTGTGCACGTGGCAAATGTGTCTATTGAAGTTCAACCCTCAGATAGAATTTCTAACGAAAATTACTGCAAAAACGACTATGTTCTTCTGTTCAAATACTCAGATAATTCTCCTATGTGTGCTTCTCCTGACACTGCATCCAAGTTAATAGACATTGGAATGGCTTTTTATTAATACTAGATATGGTTGATTTTTTCAAAAAATAATTCCAATGTTTTTCCAAATTTTTTTTGAAGTTCTACAAGATGTGTATTGTCTACTATTAGTGAATCCCTGTTGAACCACGGTTCACGTAAATAGATATTCCTATTCATCTCAATTTGTATCCATGGAATTGGATTGTTTCCATACGTTCTCGTTATGTACCCCCCTTGAAATGGATCATTTAATGAAATTTCGCTTCGGTTAATCCCATAAGACTCTGATATACATTCAGCTAATAACTCAATCATCTCTTTTGATGATGTTTTTCCATTTTGATTGGATAAACAGAACAATGGTCTTTTTTTGTTTTTTCCATCTGGTGAAATATTTGGGGTGATAGCTGCAATGGAATGACA
>JAGQHF010000175.1 GCA_020431985.1 Nitrosarchaeum sp.
CATTTAATGAATTTTTAATATTATTCTTATTTTCATTTTTGTAAATTAGAATCATATTTGTCGCTATGTCTTAATCCAATAGATTAGATGCTCCCGTCGGGATTTGAACCCGAGATCACTGCCTTGAGAGGGCAGTATGCTTAGCCGGACTACACCACAGGAGCTTGTTGAAAAGCCAAATCAATCTCAATTTAAAGGAAATGTTTTACTATTGAATCAGTTGGAAAAAATTAACAAATCTGATCTTTATACAAATTGTTATCAAAAACCCTGATGGACTTTGAAAAATTCCTAAAACAACATAATTTAATGAATTACGCTGCAGGGTTAACTGGATGTAGATCATCTTCTAATTGCAGTTTTAACCACTGTGATTATGACATCACCGTGTTTGACAATAAATCTGATTCTGAATCCATAATTCATTTTGGTAATGATCTTGTATGTTTACATCATGGATCCTTAGATGAATCTAACTCAAAAATTTTAGTACAATATGCTCAAATGCAAATTCTTCAAGATTCTTCTTGGGAACTTAAAATTTTTTTATCCAAAATTAAAGACAAACGCTCTGAACTAATTCTTGATAATGCAAAGAACTGTCTCATTGATGCCATGCTTCAATCACAAAAATGCCTTGTTGGAATAGGCACAGATATTTTTGCATCTTGTTGGCAGAAATGCGCTTCTTTCTCTCTTGCTGATGCAATTTGTTTGTTAAATGGTCACTGCCCATCTTCATCGCATACTCTTGACATGATGAGAAAATTCGAAAAAAATCCCATCAACGAGGCTATCTCCACTGTCAATGAAACTTCAGGTATTGAGCGTGCAACCCCCTCTCTCTTAGAAAGGATGTTCAAATCAACAATTGGCTTTTCTGACTTTGTCAACAAAACCCGTTTTTCTAAAATTATGCAAAAAAAATATGATTTTTTCATCAAAAACTCAATGCTCGCAGATTGTTATTTTTATCTTGGAAATACCAATAAAGAAAATTTCCTACAAATCAAAAACGTGCTTACTCGGAAACCTGAGCTTATCCATATTCTGAAGATCGCATTAGATATTGAGTCTGATCCTATGTTACTAAGCCAGCATTCCAAGAATATCCAAAAAGCGTGTAAAGAACTACTCGTGAATTTGGTTTGAGCACAATTTTCCCGACTCGTGTACTAACCTTTTAAAATAAGTATATTCATTGCTATGATATGTCCGACGCAGCATGTGGATGTGCAGCACAAGCAGAAAATGGTACTGAATGTGACTGTGCTATGCAAGGAGAATGTTACTGTGACAATACCTGTGACTGTAAATTAGATATTTGC
>JAGQHF010000176.1 GCA_020431985.1 Nitrosarchaeum sp.
CATCACATTCTGGGCAGTTCATGTCTTTGATGGCCTCTTCTTTTGTAATTTATTAGCTTCTGTTGATTGCATGCCCCATAATTTAACAAAACCATTGGCCATTCTCTGATCGAAGGTAGATTCTGCATCATATGTGGCGACATCATGACTATACAACGAGTATTTTGATTTTCTGCCAACTACTCTAACACTACCTTTGAACAATTTGAGTTTCACAGTTCCAGTGACAGCATACTGTGATGACTCAATGAATCCATCTAGGTCTTGTTTTAGGGGGTCTTGCCATAATCCTGAATAAACAAGGTATGACCACTCATCATCTATGATTGATTTGAATTTGTTTTGATGTTTAGTGTGGACCATCTTTTCCAAGTCTGTATGTGCCTCAATAAGACAGGTGGCAGCTGGAGTCTCATACACTTCGCGTGACTTTATGCCTACCACTCTATCTTCTATATGATCGACAATGCCTACTCCTGCTTGTCCTGCTTTTTTGTTCACATATTCAATTAATCTGACCGCATCAAGCTTTTTACCATCAACTTCTACTGGAATCCCGTTTGCAAATTTTATTTCCAAGTATGTTGGTTTCTCAGGCAAGTTTTTTGTTTTCACCCAAATGAAGGCATCGTCTGGTGGTTCATTATATGGGTCTTCTAGTATTCCTCCTTCTATTGCACGACCCCACAAATTCTGGTCAATACTGAATCTTTTTGCGACTGTATCGATTTCAATTCCGTGTTTCTTTGCAAACTCTAGTTCTGTAGTCCTATCCAAATTTTTATCGCGGATTGGTGCTATTATTGGTAAATCTGAACCTGAGCGTAACGTAATGTCAAACCTTACCTGATCATTTCCTTTTCCAGAACAGCCATGAGCTAGAGCTGTAACTTTTTCTTTTTGTGCAATATCTAATACTTTTTCCGCAATTAGTGGTCTCGCAAGAGCCGTTGCGAGACAATACTTTTTTTGGTATAATGCGTTAGCTTTTATGGATGGAAAAATAAATCTCTCTACGAATTCTTTTCTTGCGTCAATATTGTAATGTTTTTTCACGCCGAGTTTTTTTGCTTTAGCTGCAACTTTCTTATGATCTTCACCTTGTCCAACATCTACTGTCACTGTAATTACATCCAAATCATGTTCTTCTTGTAGATATTTTACAACAACTGAAGTATCTAGTCCTCCTGAAAATGCTAAAATTCCTTTTTGTGCCAAAACAATCTTCCGATTATACTTTGGAATTTATCTTTTTTGTTAAAATAGATTAATTTCATGACTAGCTTGAGCTAAAATTCGGTGATTATTTAACCTCGTATTATAACGGTGTTTTATGAAATTTACAAAGGTCATTATTGTGGGAATTCCAGTACTGGCCTTAATCTTTGTCGCACTTGTTGTAAATTCTGGTGATGTTTCTACTCAAAACAAGATTAGAGTGGCATACTTTCCAAATATAGGCCATGCTATTCCTATAGTTGGAATTGAAAGAGGCGTATTCCAACAGTCACTACCTCAAAACATCCAGATTGAGACTAGATTATTTGATAGCGGTCCTCAGGTGGTGGAGTCTATCTTTGCAGATTCCATTGACATTGCGTATGTGGGCCCTGGTCCTGCAATCAACGCATTTTTAAAATCTGAAGGCCATGACGTGAAAATCTTATCTGGCGCAGCAAGTGGAGGCGCAAGCTTTGTTGTACACCCAGACTCTAGGATTGATTCAGTTGATGACTTTGATGGCAAACGAATCGCTGCCCCTCAAATTGGAAATACTCAGGATGTATCACTTCGAAATTATCTTTCTGAGAATGGATTAACTCCAGCAGAAAAAGGAGGTTCTGTCGTGGTACTTAATATGCCAAATCCTGATATCTATACACTTTTTACAAAGGGTGAAATTGACGCTGCATGGGTGCCAGAACCTTGGGCATCTATCCTTGTTTTGGAGCTTGATGGCAAACGTCTATTCACTGAGGAAGAATTATGGGATGATAAAAAATTTGCATCCGTAGTTTTGATTGGTAGAGAAACATATGTGAAGGAAAATCCTGAGATTGTCCAAAAATGGCTGGAATCACACAGGGAGATTGCAGAATGGATAAGTGAAAACCCCGTTGAAACTAGAATCATCTTTAGCCAATTTATGAAATACACAATGGGAAGATCCCTGTCTGATTCTGTGATTGACGAATCGCTAAACCATTTACAAATTACCTCTGATCCTATAATGCCATCTATTACCACATTTGCTAAAAGAGCAGATGATTTGGGGTATCTGGGGCGAGATGGATATAATTTGGATGGAATCTGGCTTGAAGTAAATTCAAATGTCAAAGAACAGGAAGGTTGACATTCATGACAAAACTTGAAGCCAAGGATATCGTGAAATATTTCAAGCATGATAGCCATATGCTAAAGGCTCTTGGAGGTGTAAATCTTAAAGTCGAAGACGGTGAGTTTGTCTGTCTTGTTGGCCCATCTGGTTGTGGCAAGTCTACATTCTTGAGAATTGTTGCAGGATTGGAGAATCCAGACGAAGGTCATATCCTGTTTGATGGTAAACCTGTTACGACCACAGGACCTGAGAGAATTATGGTCTTTCAGGAAGGTGCTCTCTTTCCATGGTTAAAGGTTCAGGATAATGTGGAATTTGGTTTAAAAATGGCTGGCATTCCTGCACAGGAACGTGCTCAAATATCTAAGAGATATCTAGACATGATGCAACTAACAAAATTTGCGGATTC
>JAGQHF010000177.1 GCA_020431985.1 Nitrosarchaeum sp.
CCCGTTCTCCCAAATGACACGCAGGGCCAGAAGGATCTACAAGATAAATTATGGCATCAGAATCACAATCAACTAGTATCGCCTTGATCTTTTGTGTGTTGCCGGATTCTTCTCCTTTCATCCATAGTTTGTTTCTGGACCTACTCCAAAACCAAGAGTTTCCAGTTTTTTTTGCAAGTTCAAGGGACTCCTTGTTTGTATATGCAAGAGTCAGAACGTCCTTAGTGTTGACATCCTGAACAATTACCGGCACCAAACCTCCGCTTTTTTCAAAGTCAATGTCATCAATTGTCTTGTGCATGGTTTCCAAATTATATGATCTCTTATAATCTTACAGGAATTTCTTTTTCCTTGAGGTACATCTTGACTCCTTTGACTCCGTGAGTTTGATAATGAAATATAGATGCTGCCAACGCTGCATCTACGCCGGATTCCTTAAACACCGCAACAATGTCATCAGGTTTTCCGCAACCACCAGAGGCGATAACAGGGATAGATACAGAATTGACCACAGACTGTGTAAGCTGTATATCATATCCATCTTGTGTTCCATCTCTATCAATGCTTGTCAGTAGAATTTCACCGGCTCCAAGTTCTTCTGCCTGTTTTGCCCATTTTATCGCGTCAATTCCAGTGCCTTGTTTACCTCCATAGATAAAAACTTCAAACCAGAATTTTTTCCCTTTTTCTGAAAATATCGTAACGTCATCAGATAGTTCATAGTTTCTCTTGGCATCAATTGCAACCACGACGCATTGTCTTCCAAACAGCTTCATCAATTCGGTAATTACTTGAGGATTTTTTATAGCACCTGTATTGATTCCTACCTTGTCAGCCCCATTAAGAAGAATGTCTCTTGCGTCATCCATAGATTGGATGCCGCCTCCTACAGTAAACGGGATATCAATTACAGAAGCCACCTCCCGTACCAAATTCTTGATGGTTTTTCTTTGTTCATCAGATGCTGATATATCCAGAAATATCAATTCATCAGCCCCTTCATGGCTGTATCTTTTAGCTAATTCGACAGGATCACCTGCATCTTTGATAGATTCAAAGTTAAGTCCCTTTACGACTCTGCCATTTTTTACGTCAAGACAAGGGATTATTCGTTTGGTAAGAGTCATTGGATTTTCTTTGCCTCCGGAATGGAGATTCTATTTTCGTATAGAGCCTTTCCAAGAATAACTCCGTACGCATTTTTTGCTTGGATTTGTTTGATATCATTAATGTTGGATACGCCGCCGCTAGCTATAACATTGGATTTTTTTAGGTCACAAACCTGTTCTAGAAATTCCAGATCAGGTCCTTCCAAAGTCCCGTCTCGGTTTACATTAGTAAGTAAAAATTCCGTAAAACCCATATCAAGAAATTTGGTCATTGCATCAATTAGACTTATCCCAGTATTGTTTTGCCAGCCGTGAATTACAATATTACCATCACGATGATCAACTGAGATGACAATCTTTTCCGGTCCCAGAGATTCAAGTAGTTTTTTTAGCAGTATTTCGTCTTTAAAGGCCAGTGTGCCTAAAACAACCCTGTCTGAAATTTTTGAAACATCTCGGATCAACGATTCGTTCCGGAGGCCTCCAGCAACTTCAACCGGGATTGATACTTTGTCTAGTATCTGCTTTATAATCAAGATATTGGAGCCTAGTCCCAGAGTTGCATCTAAATCAACCAAATGTAGCATGTCGGCACCATCCTTCTCCCATTGCCTTGCTGTTTCGATAGGATTACTGCTGTAAACTGTTTTTTGTGATGGATTACCCTTGTAGAGTCTAACTACCTGGCCATCCATTAAATCAATTGCAGGTATGATTTTCATTTTTTACACTCGTCAAGAAAATTTTGAATCATTATTTTTCCAACAGGTCCGGATTTTTCAGGATGGAATTGAGTCCCAAAAAAATTGTTGTGTTCAACAACTGCAGGAACTCTAATTCCATAATTTGATTCAGCCGTGATAACTTCATTTGATGTAGGTTTTACTCTGTATGAATGAACAAAATAAACCCACGATCCATTCTCTACTCCCTGCAATATTTTTCCCGGTTTTTTTATTTCAAGATCGTTCCATCCCATATGTGGGACTTTCATTGATGGTGGAAGAATAATGACTTCACCATCTATTACACCAAGTCCATTTTCAATTCCTTCTTCACTTTTATCAAAAAACATTTCCATTCCAAGACATATACCTAAAACAGGAGTAGTATTATTGACAAAGTCTTGGAATTGGGTTTTTGAAAACTTGGTAATGCTTTTAATGGCAGGATCAAAGTTTCCAACCCCTGGAAGCAATAGTCCAGAATAGTTATTTGGTTTATCAAAACTAGTAATGACTTCTATGGTAGCACCAGCTTGTTCAAATGAGTTTTTAAGACTGAATATGTTTCCTGCACCATAATCAAAGATCGCTATTTTAGACATTACATAGAACCCTTTGTACTGGGAATCCCTTTTTGTTTTTTGTCATGTGATGCTGCTGTTCTGAATGCAACTGCAAG
>JAGQHF010000178.1 GCA_020431985.1 Nitrosarchaeum sp.
AAATATTGGATTATATAACGCTTTGAGAGCCCTTTGGTTACTTGTCTGAATCTAATGAAGCTGAATTAGTAGAGCCTATAGAAGAAGAAATTGGGGAAGAGGTTGAAGAGTTTGAACCAGAACAAGAGGACAATTTGGGGCTAGATAAGGCACTTGACACATACAGAAAATTAATTGAAAGAAAAGATGGAAAAGAAGCTCTAACAGAAAAAGAACAAGAAGAACTGGAAAAAAGAATTAAAGAAATCGAAGCAAGAGAGATTGTCGAGAATGTCGAAGAACATGACCCAGTAGAGATTCCATGTGAGAAAGGAAAAATCACAATAGGTCCACCAACACTTACTAGATTTGAGAAGGCAAGAATAATGGGGGCTAGGGCACTTCAATTGTCACAAGGAGCTCCGCCATTCATTCCAATTCCAAAATCGGCAAGAATATCACTAGATATTGCAATGGAGGAACTTGAGCTACGAGCAATACCAATTACTATTAGAAGAGTATTGCCAAATGGAGATTATCAAAACATCCCAATTGATTACTTTGACTAGTGAATCAATCGTCGATAAAACTTAAAAGAACTGAAAATTGCAAGTTGTTGAATAATGCTCATGGAAGAAGTCAAGAAAGGAAAGGATCAAGAGCAGATCAATGAAGGCGTAGTAAACATTAGAAACGATCCCGTAATGCAGTCAGCCATTGACGTGTTAGGATTACTTGCAAAGAACAGTCGAATTATTCTACGTTCCAAAGGAAATTCAATACCAAATGCGGTTGCGGTTGCAAACATAATTACAGAAAAGTTAATGAAAGGAAATTCCAAGGTGGAGAGCATCAAACTAGATACAGATTCTGCACCTGGTATTGGTAGAATGTTATCAACTATTGAAATTATACTCATAAAGTGCTAGTATATACTTCCAGGTCCTTTTAGAAGCATATTTTCACATTCTTTGCAAACCTTCTCATCAATATCCGATTCAAGATTATGATGGATTTCGCATATTAGCAAGCTTGATTTGATATAATTACACAACCCAATGAACTTCGATAGGCTAGATGGCGTATAGGCCATGTCTGAGGACAAGTTGTCACTTAGTTCATCAATCATTATTGAAACTTGTTTTTCAGCCAACAGTTTAGCAATTAAAGACGGATCACCACGTGTTCCTCGGATATAATTACTGACAGCAGCCTGAGTAACGCCCAGCATTTTAGATATTTCATCTTCACGGATGTCGTGATCCTCAGCTAGTTTTTTTGCAAGTATAGCTCTCAAAGCAGGGATTAGTGTCTTTGATTCAATCTCTGCAGGTAATAACATCACTCCAAGAGGATTCTATAAAGAATTTAAAGTTTCTAATCTGTCACTAAATGACTCTCTAGGATGGCTAAGATATTATATCTTTACACTCGGAATGTGGGTGTTGGAAGATATTTCCAAACAATTAGAGAAATTACTAAGAGAAGCATGTGATGCCTGTAAAGCATCCACTATAGCACTGTCTGGAGGATTAGATAGTACAATAATCGCACATCTATTGAAGAAGAAAGAACCTGAGGGGATCACAATCATAGCAAAGGATTTTGTTGCAAATGATCTAACATACTGCCAGATGGTTTCAAAGCAATTTGGAATAAAATCAACCATATGTAATGTAGATACCGCAGAAATTTTGGATGCGGTAGAACAGACAATAAAAATCCTCAAGAATTTCAACGACATCGAAATCAGGAATAATGTAGTGATGTACCTGGCAATAAAATGGGCAAAGGATAATGGAAAAAATGATATTATAACAGGAGATGGGGCAGACGAATTGTTTGCAGGATATAACTTTCTTGTAAACAAATCAGGAGAAGATCTGGATAGAGAAATTGAAAGGGTGTGTACCATAATGCACTTCCCTACAAAAATAATAGGAAACAGTCTTGGGGTAGAAGTCGAAACTCCATTCCTGAGTGAAAACATTGTAGAATTTGCAAAAAAAATACCATCTAATCTCAAAGTAAGAAGAGAGAACGACACATTGTATGGGAAATGGGTTTTGCGAAATACATTCAAGGACAAGATTCCAGCCCAAATTGCTTGGAGGAAAAAATCCCCCATGCAGGACGGTTCAGGAACTGCTGGACTAACGAGACTGTTTGATGCGATAATTGATGACGAGTCATTTAAAGAAAAAAAAGATAAAATTGAAGACTCTGATCACGTTACAATTAGAACAAAAGAGTCCATGTTCTACTATGAAAAATTTAGAAAGCACTACAACACGCCAGTAAATAAGACCCAAAATACATGCCCGTTCTGTAAGGTCGATGTAAACAACTCAAAATTTTGTAGAATGTGTGGAGCGTATCCAATCTAATTATTTTTATATTTTCGTGGTTTTTTAATGAATATTCGCCTACACCCGTTACAACAAAAATAGAATTTTTTTCCATTATGTTCATGTTCAAGAGCTAATTCTTTGTCTAGTTCAATTCCACAAACTGGATCAACTGGCACAGATTTTCCACTGGATGTTTCTATTTATAGATTGACGCTAAAAATAATCAGGATTCAAGAATTTCTAGAATGCTTTTTGGCAATATCCCGTAATCTGCATCAGGTTCGGATACAACATATAGAATGTCATCATTGACAAGAAAGCTCATAGCTAATGCTCTTTGCCGCGATGCCAGTGCAAAGTTGACCGGACCCAGTTGCTTGTCAAATTCTTTTCTCATCTTTACACGCAAGGCTAGTTCCATAAAGATCATCTCGTCATCTTTCTCACTCTCAAGAGGTTCAACATTTTCCTTCATACCTCCAGCTACTAGCCTACCACGTTCATTGATAACACCGGCAAACCGTATCTTTGGATCAAGTGATTTTACAGAATCACAAATCTTTGAATAGTCATATATTTTTGCCATCTATCGTAGTAATGAACTCAGTTCCTCACTTATTATCTTTCCAGAAGAGTTTCAATAAAAATGGAATCAGACGAGTCAAGAAGTAAGTTTTTTGACTAGAGAAACAAAATCATCCTCTGATAGAGGAGGTATTTTCATGATTTTCAAATTTTCAGATACGTGTTCAGGCAACTTTTGACCTGCCAGCGGAGCCAATACACCTGGACAAGAACGGATAAACTGCAAAGCCCTAAGAGCAGGAGAGTCATCGCTGAATTCGGGCATAACACCGGGGCTTAAGAGTCTCCCTTGCATGAATGGCACGCTTGTAAAAACGCCAACACCCAATAACGAAGCCGCATTCAAAAATGAAATCATGTCACCGTTTTGTGGTTGATTCTTTGTTAAGAGTGCTTGATCATAATACAGGTTAAATGGAAGCTGGACAAATCGTAGCCCATGTTTTTCGCCTCCTGCCTTTTTTGCCATATCCAAAATTTCTTTGAGTGAAAGGTACTGTGGATTATCAGACGCTACTCTAAAGCACTCCCAAGTGGCCATTCCATAAAACCTGATCTTACCCTCGGTACGCTTTTGTTCATAGAACTCAAAGG
>JAGQHF010000179.1 GCA_020431985.1 Nitrosarchaeum sp.
TCAAAGTAAATGTAGACGAAGCCAATGAACTAGCATCAAAATACAATGTCTTCAGCATTCCAACGTTGATTCTACTCAACAAAGGTGAGATTGTAGCCCAACAAGTTGGAGCAGCGTCTAAAGAATCGTACAAAAATATGATAGACAGAGCACTGGCATAAACCATTTACACAATTTCTATTTTTGATCCTAAAGTAATTAATATTCCAAACTACGAGATAATTCATGTCATTTGGTGAAGTCGACACTCTTAACATGCTTTTTGACAAGCTTGATAGCTTGTTTAACGAATCTCAAGGTTACTATGAATCTTTTCTGGATACTAACAACATGTACAAAAAAGGGCAGATTAGTGATAAAGAATTTTTTCAACAGTTAGGAGATTATGTAGTAGCGTATTCTGCGCTAGAATTTCTTGCGATAAAGGTAATTTTTGAAATTAAAAAATCATTGGGTTCTGGCTCTGGCTCTGGAATGACTCAGTCCCCTGGACTCATGCCTGGAATGGGACAACCTGGAATGATGGCAGGTGGAATGAGCGCTCCTCCAAGATCTGGTACTGCACAGAATCCTGTTGGCCGTCCTCCTGGTATAGTATCTGCAAAGGAGGCATTTGGAGATGTTGGAACATTACCTTCTCCTGATCCTGCTTTAATACCAAGAAGAGCCTCTAATGTTAATAACAACTGCTCGTCATGTGGTTCTGATTTGAGACCAAATGCAAAATTTTGTACCAAGTGTGGTACTAAAGTTTAGGATATCTCTAAAGAGCATTTATTGGAACATATTCTTCTGTTAAACACATCTTCATACTCTCTACCGCAATGAGCACATTTTCTAAAAGCCATGAGTCTACTACGCGTTCTTTGTATTTAACATAATCTTGAAGAACTTATTCTTGTGTGGTTCCGCACTCTGGACAGAACTTTGCGGTAGGTGAAAGACTTGTTCCACATTCTGAACAGAACTTTCCACTAGAACTTGTCTCTTTTAAGGTATTTCCATATACTCCTGAGTTTCTAACTGCTCCCGTTGGAACAAACTTATCATCCTCAATTAGCACTGGTGTAAAGTCTTGTTCAGTCATAAATGTCATCATTCTTGGAACTCCTTCTTCCTTTCCTTCGGGATCAGGAACTGAATCTCCCAGCCAGAACGCAAATCTCATCAAGGTTAATTCTGGCGTTGAAAATGCTAATGTGTGCTTTGACATGTATTCATTTGCAGCCTTTTTTCCATCAAAAACCTTCATAGAATCTCTTGCCTGCTTTTATGTATAATAGTTTATGGAGTGGACCGGGGGGGAATTGAACCCCCGACATCCTCGTTGCGAACGAGGCATTATGCCACTAAACCACCGGCCCCTCCCTAACTCATCAAAATCCGTTTTTATTCATTTTCTACAGACTTTTTGATCCAAAAAAGCACCTAAAAACACTGTAATTTTGTGGTAATTTTTAGCACTAATTTTCTGGGGATTATTTTATGTACTCAAAGCATAATAGACTCGAATCTAGATACTGCATATGACATATGATTCTGTGATTTCAGATTCGCATGTTATTTTGCCTCAAGGGATAATTGAGAAAAATATCCTTATAGATGAAGGAAAGATTGTAGGATTTTCTAATGACGTGCCTGCATGTGACCATAAAATAAACGGGAATGGATTAATTTCTGTTCCAGGTCCAATTGACACACATGTTCACTATGGTGTTTATTCTTCAATTGATAAGGCTGCTCAAACTGAGTCACATGCAGCTGCAATAGGGGGTATAACAACAATGATGAGAATGTTGAGGCTAGGAACCTCCTTTAAGACTACCTTGGAAGAACAACTTGAGGCAGCATCAAAAAATCATTACATTGATTATGCAATACATGCATCTGTATTCAACACTCAACAAATTCAAGAGATGCAATTTTGTGTCGACAAAGGCATTACATCATTTAAAATTTACATGAATCTTGGCGGCGATATTGGACATGTCTATATGGATATGCCTCCTTATTCTTCTGAATTAATTGCA
The DNA here is from genome assembly GCA_020431985.1 of Nitrosarchaeum sp. GTDB lineage: Archaea > Thermoproteota > Nitrososphaeria > Nitrososphaerales > Nitrosopumilaceae > HKST03. Next base: position 2,031 of record JAGQHF010000179.1, read on the forward strand.
TCCAACGTAAATGTTAATGATGAAATTGTAAAAAAAACAGTAGAACAAGCATCCCATCTTGGATGTCCAGTTCTCGTGCATGCCGAAGATTATGAATCCTGCGCATGTGGAATTAGCACAGCTAAAGAAAAAAACCAAGATGGACTCTCAGCGTGGTCTGCAAGCCGATCTCCTGAATTTGAAGCAAAAGCAATTAAGACAGTTTGCAGTTATGGACGCGAATATGGATGCACGATTTACTTTGTCCATATAGGTTCAGAAATAGCATTACGTCAGATTACAGAAGAACGTAAGCTTGGCACTAAGATATTTGTTGAAACCTGCCCTCATTATCTAACATTATCATATGAAAATCAGGATGGATATCTAGCAAAGGTGATGCCTCCTATTAGAACCGAATCTGATAATATAGCAGTTTGGAATGCTTTATCTTCTAATTTGATCAACACAGTAGGTACTGATCATGTAGCAAATCAGCTTAAACTAAAGCTTGGGGGAGACAATGTTTGGAGTGCGCTTGCTGGATTTCCCGGCATTGGAACATTAGTTCCAATCCTGTTAAGTGATGGTATAAACAAAAATCGAATCAATTTACACCAGTTCATAAAATTCACAAGCCAAAATGCAGCACAGATATTTGGAATGTTTCCACAAAAAGGAATTATTAGCCAAGGTTCTGACGCTGACATAACCCTACTTGACTTAAAAAAAGAAAAAAAAGTGACAAATGATATGTTTGGCGGATTTTCTGACTATATCGTTTACGAGGGACGTAATCTACGTGGTTGGCCTGTAAAAACTATAGTTAGGGGAGAACCTGTGGTTGACGAATTTAACGTGGTTGGCAAACTTGGTCATGGCAAACTCGTCCCAAGACATACACAGCAATATTCAAATCATTTCTAACAAGTCTCTTATGTGGTATGTTGACTACTAAATTCATCTTTTTATTTATAATCCTCTTTGGAATCCTCTTCATTTCTATGCCTACACACGAATCTTCTGCTGAATATTTTCCACCTAGAAAGCAATGGAAAATGTTTGCAGATCCTGACATGTTAACATGTAAAGATGGACTTGTTTTATTACAAAAAAATAACGGCTATCCCGCTTGCGTTACTCCCACAACATATGTGAAATTAATTGACAGAGATTTTGCAAAATATGATTTCAGATTAATTTCGAATCGACCTGATATGACGAGCTACTTGATAGTGCATTTGGAATCTAATCCAAACATAATGAATCATTGGCACGATATGATGATAAAAAACCCCACAGTGATAGAAACCACCATGTCGGATTGGATTTTGCAAATAAAAGAAGAACCCCGACTTTTGTATAATATTCTAGGCCCAATAGCAAGTGAACCTGAGCTACGTGAAAAGATGATAGTTATAATGAGAACTCATTCCCAAATGGAAGATTCTTTAAGGAATAATCCTGCCTGGATGATTTCGGTGCATAAATCCGTGACTCAGGAAATCCCACATGAAAATTGTAGTTGGTGTCCAACATACACATATGATAACTCTAAATCAATCACTCTACAATCTGACCGATTGATGGATCTGATTCATCATTTCTGGATAAATGACGAGATGAGTACTCGTATGTACAAACTTATGTTGAACGATCCTACGCACATGGCTATGATGTCAGATAAGATGATGGACGAAATACTCTATCCTATCATGAATGACCCTCAACTGCGAGAAGAAATGGCAAATTTGTTGATAAAACATCAAGCATTTATGGATGCTATTAGACATAACTAAATTATTTTGAATTTTCCGCTGGAATTGGCTTGATAAATTATATCAGGCTTTCGTAGAAATATTCCTGATTCTACAACCCCCGGCATCATTTTAATTTTTTGTGTTAAAATTTTTGGATTCTTTATTATGCCAAAATCACAATCTAAAATGATGTTTCCATTTTCTGTAAAGAACGGATACCCTCTATCTAGCAGTCGTAGTTTAGGTTTTCCACCTATGTCTGTTATTTTTTTTATTATTGAGCTTCTTGCAAGAGGATGAATTTCTACTGGAACTGGCCATGTAAGATTCTTAACAAACTTTGTTTTGTCTGCCATGACAACAACTTTTTTTGCTAAGCTAAACAAAATGTTCTCACGAAGCAGTGCACCTCCGCCTCCTTTGATTACAAAACCCTCATCGCTGATTTGATCTGCTCCGTCAAAAACAATATCGATACTCTCTATCTGATCCGCCTCAATTATAGGAATCCTTTCTCTTTCTGCAATTTGTTTTATCTGGAGTGATGTGGGAACACCTGCAATACTGTATCTTTTTATTTTTATCAAATTGGCAAGTGACATTACTAGAGCAGTGGCTGCCCTTCCACTACCAAGCCCAATAACAAAATTATCTCTTACTAACTTTAAGGCATCATTTGATAATGCCGCAATGGCATCATCGTAAGACAATCACTCTACCTCTGCTTGATCCAACTTTGAGAGAACACTCATTATTTCCCCTTTGATCTTGTCTAGATCATCAGAGTCACTATCATCATCAAAGTCTTCATCTAAAACTACAGGTCTTGGTTTATCTGGAGATGGCAAAGCCTTGTGTTTCGTAATCTTTGCAACTTCTTTGATGATATCTGGTTTTGTGTCTAGTTTAACTTCTGGTTCTATCACTATTTCTGGTTTGACTATTTCTTGAGAGATTGGTTTTATCTGAATTTGTTCTGTTTCTATGCCTTGTTTTGCATTGTTTCCAATTGGTTTTTCTTGAATTATTTCTCTTACATTTTGAGTTTCAAATGACGGGAATTTTGGCTCACTTCTTGATAACTTTGTTAGTGTAGTTAATTCAAACGACTGTCTTTTTCTTGGTGGAATTATGATGGGTTCTTGAGTGTGCTTTGACTTTTCAAAACCAAATGATATTTTATTTTCTTTGGTTTCGACTTTTTCGTCATTTTTTGGTTTGTCTGACTTGATTTCTGGTACTGATACGTCAACCGTTGCAATCTTGGAGGACAACTCGTATAACCTATCATCTAACTTTGATAATTTTTGATCCATTAAAGTAATCAATCCATCTCCTACTGGACCCAAGTCTGGATGCTGGCTTGCCTGTTCCAATTTTTCTAACCTTGCTAAAATAATTCCTAACTGATGTTGATATTTAACTAATAATTTATCGCGTTGAATTTTAGAAAATTCAGAATCTGCCTGATATAGTCTAGAGATTGTTTTGGTAAGGATGTCTTTTTCAATATTTAGAGTTCTTATCTGACTTTTGATGTGTGAGCTAGCACCTAAACTAAGCAACTGTGTCTTATTTCTGGGTATTTTTCTTACAGCTGCAGCTGTAGCAACACCCGCCAACGAACTAAGAAGAATAGCAATCTCTTGCATCTATGTGTACCATTTAATCCAAGAATATTTCCTTCGTTTAGCCTCTGGGAATCCACAACTTGCACATGTGTGATGTTTTTTATGAAGTGAGTTCTTACCACATCTTCTACATCTGATGTGTACTTTTTTCTTTGTAAAACCACCCATTGAGGTTGTGCCTTTTACCATCTAGTTCACCTAATTTGCTGGTGGAGGAGATATCATTACTACGTTGTCTCCTCTTACCACAATTGTTCCAAGGCTCTTTGAATTGCCCTCAGCAGGAATCTCCTCTGAAGCATCAAGTAGCAGGTTCATGTGTTGGTCAAAACCTAACAGATTTCCTCGTATTGTTTTTCCACCTTTGAGCTTGATCAACACTACTTGATCGATACTCTCATCCAGTACTTTTACTGCCATATCTACGGACATTTATTTCACTTATTGGCATTGATAATGAGCTATTATATTAAAATTTCATTGGTGTAACTATAATTTACGTCCAGTAAGGTAAGTTTGACACATTTTTGATATATTTTTTGTAATTTCGTTTAGCAAGGCACGTCCATCTTCTTTTGTGGCTTTGGTGGGATCTCCCCATACTCCATTTTTTGTTACTTTTGGAAACGATTTTGAAGCCATACTGCCTAACCTTGTGATTTCTTTTTTACTCATCCCTTCTGTTATGAGTCCCTTTTTTGCACGGTTCATTTTTACATTTTTTGATATTGCAAGCATCAATGAAGTCTCAACAAATCCTGCATGATCAAACTCATCTTTTATGAAATGCCAATATGATACAGAAAATATCCTTATCCTGTTCTTTCCCATTTTCTTCATTCTTTTTTCAAAATCTTTCACTGCTTTTTGATTACCATGATGACCGTTTATCACAAACATGTCCTTTATTCCGTTATCTGTAAGTGACTTGCATAGATCTTGAAGTATTGCGCTTAATGTTGAATTTCTTATACTTAGATTGAAAAATGGAGCGTGTTCATAAGACACTCCAAGGGATATTGTGGGAACAAGTAAAAATTTGTTCTTTATTGCTACTCTCTTTGCCACTTCAGTGACAATGTCTGTATCTGTAGATATGGGAAGATGGGCTCCATGTTGTTCAATCGAACCAACAGGAATCACTGCAACACATCTTTTGTTTTTGATATGTTTTCTCAGATTAGGATCAAATAAGGAATTAATCTCTACCATTCTATCACTTGATGTGGACTTTTCTCCATCTGACTTCAAGTTTGTTCTCTAAATGTAATTTTACTGCTTTTAACAATGTCTGAGCTTCTAATTTTTGCCCTTTTGATTTTATTTCCTCTAGCGTATCATTTGGATCAACTTTGAAGGAATCCTGAAATATAATTGGACCTTGATCCAAGTTCTCCGTTACATAATGAGATGTAACTCCTACAATCTTTGTTCCTCGTTCAAATGCCTGTGCATATGCCATTGCACCAGGAAATGCTGGCAGTAATGATGGATGAATGTTGATGATTCTATTTGGATATCTCCAAACAAAGTTTGGTGTTAAAATTCTCATGTATCTTGCAAGTACTATTAGATCTATGTCGTGTTTTCTACAAACATCAATAATTTTTGTCTCAGCCTGTTCTTGATTTTTATCTTCAACTGAAATAAATGGAATTCTTGCTTTTTTTGCAATATTCTCCAATGTATTTTCCGTTCCTACGATTACCGAAATATTGTCTTTTAACAGTCCATTTGTTTTTGCATTGAGGATTGTTTGAAGGCAAAGCGGTTCTTTAGTTACGAACAATGCTATTTTTTTTTGTGAATTTGTTTCATGATGTACGCTTACATCCATTTTTTCCTTTTTTGCAAGTGTTTGAATTGCTGAATCAAATTGTTTTATATCGATTTGTTTTGTAAATGATGCTTCAAGATACATTCCAAACAATCCTTTGATTACGTTTTGATTAACTTTCTCAATGTTTCCTCCTTTCTCAAAAACAAAGTTTGTAAAAACAGCAACAATTCCTTCTCTATCTCTACCCACAACTGTTATTCCAATTACGATCTTCATGATTTTTTGATCAATATTTTCTCATTATTAATCATTAAGAGAAATACTGTTAGTGCGGGAGGTGGGATTTGAACCCACGAACTCCTTAGAGACAGGGTCCTAAGCCCTGCGCCTTTGACCAGGCTGGGCGACTCCCGCAACGAATTTGTCATTTTACACAAACTTAACCGTTACGAGACAAATTCTCCATCTAGAATATTTCGTATACACAAAGCCTGCTTACTCACATATTGTTTGATTATTTTCAATAGTCATTTTCTATCTATACTGAGTTTTTACACTAAATCAATTCTGACACATTTTTTGATGTTCTCTTATTTCTTCTTTTATGAGAAAATGTTTATTGCATTTCTCGCATACTCCATCCACATAAAATACATCTATGCCAGGTATTCCTACTGGAGGTTTCACTTTATGCTATAAATCACTTGAAGAATAATTTGATGAAGAACAAATTATGCGAACTTTGTTGTTAAAATTATGACTCATCAAACCATAATCTCCTATTTGCTACAGATAGCCACAAATTTGGTAAAGTTGGCTCATCCTCATGGCAAAATTCTTTGGAACCAATGGCATAAGAGGTATATTCGGTGAGGATCTTACTCTGGAATTCATTCACGATATTGTACTTGCATCTGCTCATTTTTTCAAAAAAGGACCAATACTAGTAGGATATGACGGTAGAAACTCTAGTCGTATTATCACCAAAGTTGTATGTGCCACGCTAAATTCGGCTGGACTTGATTGTAACATTGCAGGACTTGTTCCAACTCCGTGTCTGGAATACACAACAAAGAATCTAGGATATGCTGCTGGTATTATGATTACTGCTTCTCATAACCCTCCACAGTATAACGGAATCAAATTTTCTGCATCTGATGGAGTGGAAATATCAAGAGAAGATGAACTTGTAATCGAAGATATTTATCTTAACAAAAAATGGACGAAAAACTCCAAATGGGGAAAAATTGGAATTGAGGAAAAAACAATTCAGGTATATGTTGATGGAGTAATCTCGCAAATTGATTCTAACAAAATAAAATCAAAAAAATTCAAGGTTGTATTGGACTTGGGAAATGGAACTCAAGCAGTTGCCGCCCCACTTTTATGCGAAAAATTATCGTGTGAAACTATTCTAATTAATCAAAACATTGATGGTAGCTTTCCTGGAAGAGGATCAGAACCCACTCCTCAAAATCTATTAGAATTGTCAGAAACGGTCAAAAATAACAATGCCAATTTAGGGATAGCATTTGATGGTGATGGCGATAGAAGTATATTCTGTGATAACAGTGGTAAAATTCTAACAGGTGACAAGTCTGCATTGTTACTAACAAGACATCTATTACAAAAAAATCCTAATTCTATTGTTGTTACCTGTTTGAATTCAAGTTCCGCAATAGAAACAATTGCACAGGAGTTTGATTCTGATGTGATTCGAACCAAAGTTGGAAGTGTTGAAGTTTCACGAAAGATGATACCAATTAATGCATTGGTTGGATTTGAAGAGAATGGTGGATTCATGTATGGTAAACATAATCAAGTAAGAGATGGTTGTATGACTCTTGCATTAATGTTTGAATTCCTGTCATACTCTGAAAAAACGCTATCCCAAGAGATTTTTTCTCTTCATTCTAATTTTACCACTAAGGATAAGATTCCTTGTTCTTTAGATTCCTCCAAAAAACTAATCTCAGAATTGAAAAAAGAGTATCCCGAATCAGACATTACTGATGGCATTAAGATACAGATAAACCAAAATAGCTGGGTAATGATTAGACCTAGCGGTACAGAGCCAATTATTAGAATCTATGCAGAAGCTGAAAATCAAGAAAAACTTGATTCTTTAATGTCAAAATTCATAAAAAAATCTGAATCTATTATTTCCAGATAACACTTTTAAAACCAAGCACTTGCATGATGAGAATGGAGAATGATCCCTAAGGGTGACGTGATATGGGTAAAGCTTATTATGTAAAGTTTGAGACGCCGGAGGACTTGGTTAATCCAATTCTTGAGGCAGTCAGAATTGCATCCACAAGTGGAAAAGTAAAGAAAGGAACCAACGAAGCGACTAAAGCGATTGAACGCGGTACAAGCAAACTAATAGTTATAGCTGAGGATGTTGAACCTCCTGAGGTGGTAGCTCATCTTCCAATCTTGTGCGAAGAGCAGGGTGCAGCGTATGCCTTTGTACCAAGCAAACAAGAGTTAGGCAAGTCTTTGGGTATTGATATAACTTCAGCAGCAGCTGCAATATTGGATGCTGGTGACGCACAACATATTGTAGAACAAGTTGTGTCATCAATTGCTAAAATCAAAGGCGGCAAGACTGATCAATGAGTGCTACAACAGAAGAAGTAACTCAATCTGAAATTATACAAATTGTTGGTAGAACTGGTATTGCAGGAGAAGTAATTCAGGTTCGAGTAAAAGTTCTGTCTGGCAAAGACAAAGGCAGGATTCTGACAAGAAATGTCAAAGGGTCTGTGAGGTTGGGTGAAATTCTGATGCTCAGAGAGACAGAACGTGAAGCCAAGAAGATAAAGTAGGTAATAATATGAGCCTTTTAGTTAAACCCTGCAATTTCTGTGATAGACCCGTAGCCAAAGGATCTGGTACTATGCTAGCCAAGAATGACGGGACTGTTTTATGGTTTTGCTCTTCTAAATGTAAGAAAAATGCATTAGATCTAAAACGTGATCCTAGAAAATTGAAATGGACAAAAAAATACGTCAAAGGCGGAATTAAGAAGAAGTAGAATTGACTGAACAATCATTATTCATTGTAAAA
>JAGQHF010000180.1 GCA_020431985.1 Nitrosarchaeum sp.
ATAAAGAAATCCTCGATGCCATATTGCTTCTTGCAAAGACTGAAGGAATTTTCACTGAACCTGCGGGAGGAGTATCGGTAGCTGTTCTTCAAAAAATGGTTGAACAAGGAAAAATTGATTCTAATGATAAGGTAATATGTTATGTCACTGGAAACGGGCTCAAGGCGACTGAATCTATAATGGAAGTACTGAAAAAACCTGCTGTAATGAAGGCAGACATTGGAGAGATATCAGCGGTGGTAAACTAGTGGCTAACATCATCTTTACAATTCCATCTGTACTAAACCAAGGTGGAGGAGAGAGAAAAATTGAACTTTCAGTAGATTCTCTCTCAAATGCATTCGCAAAAGTTTCTGAATCTATGGGTGATGATTTTAAAAGAAGAGTTTTAGAAAATGACGGCACTCCTCGTTCATTGATTAACATCTATATCAACGGTAAGAATGCCAAGTTTTCCGGTGGTATGGATACTGTACTAAATGATGGAGATGAAATTTACATTTTACCTGCAGTTGCTGGCGGCTCTGATGAACTATCATCAAAGGAACTCGACAGATTTTCACGACAAGTAATGTTAGAAGAAATTGGTTATCAAGGACAATTAAAACTAAAAAATTCTAAAGTTTGTGTTGTAGGAACTGGTGGCTTAGGTAATCCCATAACATCTAGACTAGCTGCTATGGGTGTTGGAACGTTACGAATTGTTGACAGAGATGTAATAGAATTATCTAATCTACATAGACAGACCATGTTTGATGAGGATGATGTTGGGCAAGTTAAAGTAGAGGTTGCTGCAAAAAAATTACAAAAGCTAAATCCGGATTGTAAGATTGAAGCATTGGCAGTTTCTGTTAACGATTACACCGCACTTGAAGTTGTTGAGGGATGTGATGTTGTTATTGATGCATTAGATAGTGTTAATGCTCGTTATGCACTCAATAAAGCATGTGTAAAGTTTGGCATTCCGTTTGTCACTGGAGCTGCTGTAGGTGTCTCGGGACAAGCCTTTACAGTTTTGCCAAAACAAAGCGCTTGCTATTTCTGCATGTTTCCTGAACTAAATGAAGACACAATGCCTACTTGTAGTATTGAAGGAGTTCACCCATCAATACTGTCAATAGTTGGGGGCATTGAAGTAGCAGAAGCAACCAAAATCATAATCGGAAAAAAACCTAGTTTGTCAGAAAGAATTTTGCATATAGATTTAGAAAATCTTGACTTTAACAGCACACGAACATTTCGGGTAGAAGAATGTCCAGTATGTGGAACCGGCGAAACTGAGTCATTGCCAAAAGAGGAACTGATTCTAGAAGAATTGTGTGGAAGAAATCGTGGCAAACGAACTTACTCTATTACCCCAACTGAGACCTTTGATCTTGATGTTGCCCTAGTGACTGGTAATGCAAGAGATAAGGGGTTTACTGTTGAAAATCAAGGGGACTTGGGTCTATCCATGAGAACTAATGAATTATCTGTAAGCTTTATGAAGAAGGGATCAGCAGTTGTGGTAGGACCAAAAGACGAACAGGACGCAATAGCGTTATACAAAGGTCTGTTGGGAAAAGAGATCAAGGCTAAAAATAGTCTGTAATATTTTTCAATAAATTGTTAAAATTAACAGA
>JAGQHF010000181.1 GCA_020431985.1 Nitrosarchaeum sp.
GTAAGCCTGTCAACATCTCTTGGGTAAAATGTTGTATCTCTGATGTTTTCAGTTCCAGTTAAGGCCATCATGAGTCGTTCTAATCCAATTCCACATCCTGCGTGAGGAGGAACACCATAATCAAAAATTCCCAAATGATATTCAAACACCTGTGTGTTCATTCCTTTATTTTTCATTCTCTGTTCAAGTTCATCCCTTTTCTCAATTCTAGTACTTCCAGAAGACAACTCAAGATCTCCAAACATCAAATCAAAGGACTCAGAAATTTTTGGATTTGTCTTGCTCTCTTTGACATAAAATGGTTTTGGGGCAAGTGGCCAATCTTTAATGAAATAAAATCCCTCCACTCCTATTTTTTTAAGGTTTGAAGGATACAAATCATCTCCCCATTCTGTTTTTGCATCTGCTTTTTGCATTTTGTCCACTAAATCATCATAAGTGTATCTTGGAATACTTTGAGGAATGTCTGGAATTGTAAATTCTGCATCCGGATTGTTTGTTGTGTATTGTTGTATTGTTTTAATTGAAATTTTGATAATCTCTTCAATTCTGTCCATTACATCATTATAATCAACAAATGCTTCTTCTAGATCAATTGATATAGCTTCTGCCAAATGTCTGTTAGTTCTAGATGGCTCTGCTCTAAATATTGGTGCAATTTCAAACACTTTTTCAAAACTCATGGTAAGCTGTTCCTTGTATAACTGTGGGCTTTGAGCCAGAAACGCTTCTTTGTTATAGTAAAATATTGGAAATAGTGCCGCACCTCCTTCTGTCGCAGTGGCAATCATTTTTGGGGTATTGATCTCTGTGAAGTTGTTTTGATAAAAATAATCCCGTATTGATTTTAAGATATCGCTCCTAACTTTAAAAACATGTTGCAGTATCTTCCGACGTAAATCAATTGGACGTACCTCTAGCCTTGTATCTATGTTCTTTACAGTTTTTGCAACTGGTTCAAATGGAGGGATTTTCTCAACTTGTGAAAACACTCTAAGCTCTGAGGGAATAATCTCAAACCCATTTGGAGATTTTTCGGAAGTTTTTACATTACCGAGAATTCCTATTGACGAATGTGCTTTCAATGATGCAAGTTTTTCTCGCACTTCATCTGGACAATCTCCTTTTTTTGCAACTATTGAAATTTCACCATTCTTATCTCTAAGTGTAACAAAAATGATATTTCCATGACCACGTACAGTGAGAACCCACCCCATAACTGTCACTTCCAGACCATCATCGGATGTTTTGATATCGGTTGAATAATGAGATCTACGAAATGTTCCTAGTTCAGTTTCTATCATGATTCAATATTGGCTGTTTACAGGTATAATTAATTTTTACATAACAACCACCGTTTTTCAGATTTACAAATTAGATATGCATAAAAGTAACATTTATCATCCCAAACAATTGCAATCCAAACTAAGATGGATATTCTTATGGGCCTTGTAGTGGCGATTTTCATCATAACTGCGGCATATGTTGGATATTATGCTTCCCAATCTCAACCTGAAGGAGAAACACACAGTATTCCAGCATATACACAAACTGTTATTGTTCATTCAGATGTTGCCAAAATCAAACCATTTACTGAAATTGGTATTTCAGCATAATTATTTATAATAAAACTCGATCTCGATAATTTGTTTTGGATTTAACTAACAAAGAAAAATTAATTGCGATTATATCTAACGGCATAGCAATCTTCTCGCTGTATCAAAAAAGAGGCGAATTACCTGAAAACGTGACACTTTATGATTTTATCTTGAAGACAGTACCTGAAGATCTTAAGTCTGAATTATCCGCAGAACTCATTGATGAAGTCTTTGATTTTGTATCACGCACACATAGTTCATAAGTGCTAGCAAAACACAATAAACATGACATCTGTTGCAACACTTGGATCTCATTGCTCACTACAAGTGCTTAAAGGAGCAAAAGATGAGGGATTGCAGACGATACTTGTATGCGAAAAAAAACGGGAAAAACTATATCGCAGATTTTCATTTATTGATGAAATTATTTTAGTCGACTCCTTTTCTGAAATATTAGATAAGAAATGCCAACTTGTGTTAGAACAAAACGATGCGGTGATAATCCCACACGGTACATTAATTGCTCAGATGACCTCAGAGCAAATAGAATCAATCAGTATCCCAATATTTGGCAACAAGTGGATTTTGAGATGGGAATCAGACAGAGGAATGAAAGAAAAACTTATGCGAGAAGCAAACCTTCCCGTTCCAACACCAGTTGAAAACCCGAGTGATATTGATAGATTGGTAATTGTGAAAAGACAAGGGGCTGCTGGAGGCAAGGGCTATTTTTTGGCTGCAAGTGAAAATGATTACAATGCAAAACGAAATCAATTGATTTCACAAGGAATAATTTCTAAAGATGAACCCTTGTATATTCAAGAATATGCCGCTGGTGTGTTGGCATATTTACAATTCTTCTACTCCCCGATAAAAGAAGAACTGGAATTTTTTGGAGTTGACCAAAGACATGAATCAGATATTGAAGGATTGGCGAGAATCCCATCTGAGCAACAACTCAAAAATACCAAAGTTCCATCGTTTAATGTCATTGGAAATAGTCCACTAGTATTAAGAGAGTCGCTACTTGATCAAGTTTACACCATGGGTGAAAATTTTGTAGATGCCGCCAAAAGATTTGTTTCTCCAGGAATGAATGGCCCATTTTGTATCGAGGGAGTGTATGATGAAAATGCAAAATTCACGTCGTTTGAATTCTCTGCTAGAATTGTTGCAGGAACAAATATCTACATGGACGGTTCCCCATATTACTCCTTACTATACAATGAACCAATGAGTATGGGGAAAAGAATCGCACGTGAAATAAAAATTGCTGATAAAAGCAAGCAACTAGATAAAGTTACCACTTGATTGACTTTACTCGAGTTGTAACTGTCATGAATGCAACCATCAAAATAAATGTCAATATGACACCAAATGGAAATTCTGGAATCACATGCGTCCCTACAATTTCAACTTCTTCAGTAAATACAGGCACATAAATTGAAAAGGTGTTACTGTCAGAATCAGACTGTATGTTATAATCTGCCTCCAAACCATCAACCAGAATTAAAAAATCTCCATTTTCTGCATCAATGATTTCCCGCTGTAACTCAATGGTTAAAATAGATTCCCTTGCATTATCCAAACCAATTAACAATGATCTTAACTCTCGGTCTACATCCATGGCCAAAACATCCGCATCTGCTTGGTAATATACCGAATAACTATGTTCATCTA
>JAGQHF010000182.1 GCA_020431985.1 Nitrosarchaeum sp.
ACCTTACCGTTTACGGTTACGTCTGGCTCACCTTTTGCCTGATCAGTATCGTTAATGTCTGAGTCAATTACCACGACCTCAATTACTTGAGGTCCTGACATGTAGTTATCAAACTGTGAGTTTTCTGCGGATACAAAGAGATTGGCGTTGGCTGCATGTGCTGCTGGCATTACACCAGGTGCAGCAAATGTCAGTCCACCGGCAATCATAATTGTCATTAATGTAAGACTAGTTATTTTTCGTCCTATTTCGTTATTCATGTTATTGGCCTTTTTCTTTAAAGTTAGTATTTAAGCCTAATGGACGATTCGTCCACAAATGCAAGTTTTTTTGTGATTATTGTGGTGAAATTGAAAATTTCATGAAATTTCCATACATTTAGGTTGCAGTAATTACAATTAATAAAATTAACTATAATATGATCTGTAAGATTTCTGTTAATTTTAACAATTTATTGAAAAATATTACAGACTATTTTTAGCCTTGATCTCTTTTCCCAGCAGGCCTTTGTATAACGCTATTGCGTCCTGTTCGTCTTTTGGTCCTACCACAACTGCTGATCCCTTCTTCATAAAGCTTACAGACAATTCATTAGTTCTCATAGATAGACCCAAGTCCCCTTGATTTTCAACAGTAAACCCCTTATCTCTTGCATTACCAGTCACTAGGGCAACATCAAGATCAAAGGTCTCAGTTGGGGTAATAGAGTAAGTTCTTTTGCCACGATTTCTTCCACATAATTCTTCTAGAATTAGTTCTTCTTTTGGCAATGACTCAGTTTTGCCAGTTCCACATACTGGACATTCTTCTACCCGAAATGTTCGTGTGTTGTTAAAGTCAAGATTTTCTAAATCTATATGTAAAATTCTTTCTGACAAACTAGGTTTTTTTCCGATTATGATTTTGGTTGCTTCTGCCACTTCAATGCCCCCAACTATTGACAGTATCGATGGGTGAACTCCTTCAATACTACAAGTAGGCATTGTGTCTTCATTTAGTTCAGGGAACATGCAGAAATAGCAAGCGCTTTGTTTTGGCAAAACTGTAAAGGCTTGTCCCGATACACCTACAGCAGCTCCAGTGACAAACG
>JAGQHF010000183.1 GCA_020431985.1 Nitrosarchaeum sp.
AATAATCAGTAATGGCATTAATCACCTGATTTGGTTTTTGTGTGGTTGATGCATTATCAAGATAAACAAGTGGCTTATTGTCCCTAACTTTTCTTGCAAGTATTGGAAAATCGTTTCGCAAGTTTTCGAAGGAATCTTGAGTAGTCTGCATATTTTAAACCTCTACGTAAATCTCGTCTTGTTGTATTTTAACATTATATACTCTAAGAGGAATTTCAGCAGGAGGATTTTGTGGCTCTCCATTTTCTAAATTAAAAACAGAAAGATGTAATGGACATCGTACTCCTTCATCACTCAAAAATCCAGTAGACAAATCTGCTTCGGCATGAGTACATATTAGATCAGTTGCATGTATAGTTCCCTTCAAATTAGTTACCAGTATTTTTTTCTCATCATGAATAAATCCAAAGAGGCAACCGTCTTTTACTTGATCTAATGTACATGCTCGTATCCACTGAGACGTGATTGATCACCTATACTTGTAATGTTGTTCAAGTTCCGAATCTTCATTATAACGAGTTTCTTCTACTTCAACAAATTTTGCTAGCTCTTCATCGGTGTTTATTGTAAGCTCTCTTCCTTCCCATTTAGATTCTATGAGATAAGCAATCCATGCCCTGACCTGATAAGACATTTTCCTTGAGAGAGGCTCTAAGAACCCTTCAACAATAGTTCTCTCGGCTTCTGCTTTCGAAAGGCATCTAGATTGAAGATAAAATACTTGTTCTTCGTCAATTTGTGCAACTGAAGCAGAATGAGTAGCTTTGACATCATTTGTAAAAATCTCTAATCCAGGAATCGCGTCAGATTTTGCATCTTTATCGAGCAAAATCGAGCGTCCTGACAGGAATGAATTTGACTTTGATGCATTTTCTTTAATTCTGATCATTCCCTTAAACAATGATTTTGATTTATTTCGTAAAATAGATTTTTCAACAACTCTACCTTCAGTTGCATGGTTTTGATGATTCACGTTTGTTTGAATATCAAAATCCTGTTCATTATTACCAAACACAACTTCTGAATCATTTGCTGATGCACCGGTCCCATTTAGAAAGTATTCTATTTTGTATCTGGATAACATCGAACCAAATAGTCCAGAGTACCAGTTTACCTTAGCGTCTTGGGCCAAGTCAGTTCTTCTAGTACAAAAGTTCACGGCACTTTGATCCATCATTTGTAACGAAGTAACATCAAGATGGGCGTTTGGTTCAACATTAGTGTTAAGTAATTCAAGATATGCTTGTTGTTTTTGGGACTTGGGAGAATACAATTCCTGTACAATCGTAGCTTGACTATTTTCTTCTGCAAAAATTATATTTCTTGAAATTACTGAAACACCATCTTCGGAAAGACAGCATAGTAAATGGATAGGATCATGCACAGTCACATTTTTTGGTATGTGTAGGAAGACACCAGAATTGAATGCAGCGTTGTTTAGTGCTGTGAATTTGTCTTCATTTGAGTTTGATGACTCTAATGCTTTTTTTACTAGATCAGGATTATTCTTAATTGCGTCAGAGATAGAAGAGAGTACAACACCTTGGGATGCCAAATCATCTTTTAGATTGATTTTATGGATGTTTGTTCCAATTTGTATGATGCATGTCTGATCTTCTAGTTCTCTTAATCTTTTTTGTAAGAATAAAGGAACGGAAGAATCAGTTTTTGTCGAAAATGCCACTTGTTCTGGATCCATTTTTTTTACATCAGTATACTTGTTGTAGAGAGGAGACGTCTCAATTGGTAACTTGTCGTATATAGATAACGAATTTTTTCGATAATCCTGAAGCCATGTTGGTTCATTGCTTGAGGAAGAGATTTCCTCGATTAAACTAGGATTGATTTTAGATAGTGTTTGTTGAGACATTTCTCTTCTAATACTAACCTACAGAATCATCCATTTCTAGCTTTATCAGCCTGTTAAGCTCTACTGCATATTCCATTGGAAGTTCTTTTGTAAAGGGTTCCATGAATCCGTTAACAATGAGGGATAAAGCTTCTTCTTCAGTAAATCCTCTACTCATCAGATAGAAGATTTGTTCGTCACCAATTTTACCCACAGTTGCCTCATGGGTAATTGTTGCATCTTCCTGATTAATTTCCATGTATGGATAAGTATCTGTTTTTGATGTATCGTCTAGCAATAATGCATCACAACGTACTGTGGATTTGACATTTGTCGCTCCTTTGGCAACATTCAGGAGACCTCTATAGGTAGAACGTCCATCCAACCGACTAACTGACTTTGAAGTTATTTTTGAAGTAGTATTGGGGGCAAGATGAACCATTTTTGCACCTGTGTCTTGGTGTTGGCCTTTCCCTGCAAATGCGATAGAAAGTGTTTCGCCATAGGCTCTTTCACCCATAAGATAGACACCAGGATACTTCATTGTTAATTTGCTTCCAATATTACCATCAATCCATTCAACCGTTGCACCTTCATACGCGTATGCACGTTTTGTTACAAGATTGTATACGTCGTTGCTCCAGTTTTGGATTGTAGTGTATCGGAGCTTGGCATCTTTATGTGCAACAAGTTCTACAACTGCAGAATGTAGAGACTCTGAGGAATATACAGGAGCGGTACATCCTTCGATATAATGTACTTCTGCACCTTCGTCAACCACAATAAGGGTTCGCTCAAACTGGCCAATGTTTTCAGCATTGATTCTAAAGTATGCCTGAAGAGGCATGTCAACTTTGACTCCAGGGGGAACATAGATGAATGATCCACCACTCCAAACAGCACTGTTCAATGCAGCAAACTTGTTATCCTCAGGTGGGATTACCTTACCAAAATATTTTTTGAAAATTTCTGGTTGCTCTTTTAGAGCGGAATCAGTGTCCAGAAATAGCACACCTTGTTTCTGTAAATCTTCTCTAAGATTATGATATACTACCTCAGACTCGTATTGTGCACCTACACCCGCAAGGAATTTTTTTTCAGCCTCAGGTATTCCTAATTTGTCAAACGTGTTCTTTACGTCAGCTGGAACATCATCCCAGTTCTTTTCTGTTTTTTCTGAAGCTTTTGCATAATAATAGATATTCTGAAAGTCTATAGTGCTAAGATCACCACCCCAAGTTGGCATAGGTTTTTTCATAAAAGTATCAAACGCACGTAGTCTGAAATCCAACATCCATTGTGGTTCATTTTTCATCTGACTAATGCCAATCACTGTTTCCTTAGACAAGCCTTTCTTACTAAGGTGCACATACATTTCTGTAGAATCTTTAAAATCATATTTGGAATAATCCATGTCAAGATTTTCTGTTGCCATGTTCGACATAACTCCGTTATATTATAAATACATGAGGAAAAATAGGCACAGCTAAATAG
>JAGQHF010000184.1 GCA_020431985.1 Nitrosarchaeum sp.
CGGGAGGGAGCAATCCTAAGGCGGAGCATCCACGCTTCCTCGTCAACGTGGCGGATCTTGTATGCCTTGAAATGGGGCTATTGGTCTGGACTGGAGCCAACAGAACTACTACCTTTATAATTAAAAAGCACGTAGATGCGTCAATGACGGGATTTGTGTCATTTGAAAAGAGGGATTATCACGATTTTAAAAAACAAATTTCAAACGAGATGAAGCCGCTTTTTGAAACAATCAGAACACAATGTCTTGCGTTAGATGAAAATGTAGTGGAGGATGTTAGGATGCACAGAATTGTTTTTGGCAAGTCCATGACGTTCAGATGGTTTGCGGATGTAAAGCCTGATGCAGACAAGATTGTCGTAAAGATTCAAAAGAGCCGCAAAGAAACTCCGCAAGTTTTTGAGATTCAAAACAATGATCAGGTTTCAGAGTTGATGTGTTTAATCACATCGGCGTTTAAACAAATTAGCTAGTATGCCACTTCAAATTTTGTGAATTCGCCAGTAAAAGATTCATTAATTATCTTAACATCTTCAACTCTTGCATTAGCGGGACCTCCATGAGACCATTCTATTAAACGAGCCACCTTTTCATCCTCTCCTTCCAAAACAGCCTCTACACGGCCATCCTGCAAATTTCTTACCCAACCGAAAACATCATTTTTAATTGCCATGACTTTCAAAGCTTGCCGGAAGAAAACGCCTTGAACCTTGCCGGTAACAAAGATTCGAATTCTTTGTTTTGTCATAATTAACTACAAAGTTTTGTCATTAATCAAGTTTAAGAGAAATTATGGTTACTTCCTTTCTTTGATTCTGGCTCTGCCTGTTTTTCTTGCAGCTATGCTTCCAACCTTTGCACCTGGAGGAGCATCTCTAGATACCGTGGAACTCTGTCCTACATGTTGGTGTCTTCCACCTCCATGTGGGTGAACATAAGCAGCTTGTGCAACACCTCTGACAATTGGAAATTTCTTCCCTTTTGCTCTAAAGTTTCTCCACTTGTTTCCAGCACTCATGTATGGCCTTTCATCAACTCCACCACCTGCAAGAGTTCCAATCATGGCGCGATTCTTTGGATTTAGTGTTGTAAACTTGCCTGATGGAAGTTTGATTGTGACGCCATCATCACCATGAGAAAATACTGTTGCGTTGGTACCGGCAGACTTTACAATAGCGCCGCCATCACCAAAGTGTTTTTCGACATTACAAACGATTGTTCCATCCGGAATGTTCTGTACACTGATTACGTTTCCTTGTTCAATTTTTGACTTTAATCCAAATTGCAAGGTCGAGCCAACCCTGGTTCCAAGAACTGCAGGCATAAAAGACACAGAACCATCCTCAAATCTTATTTTGGCCAGAGGTGCTTCTCTGCCACGCTCATGGACTAAATCGATAACTAGACCCTCATGCTGTTCAGAAAGTGAAAATCTTGGATACTTGGCCTGACTTCCAACCTTACCAGTAGATGTAGATCTGAACTGAAATCCTCCACGGCCACGTCTTCTTACTAATGGTCTTTTACCCAAGTAGATCGTTTCTTATTCATTAAGGATTTTAAGCTTGTGATTATAACGGTGGATTTTCGGATAAATTACCACAAAGATATAAAAATTAGGCAGGGGATTTTTCTATATGAGCCAAAATGCCCTTTCTCTCAAAGTCCTAGAGGCTTACACTAGAGATGTAGGAAGAGGCGTTGCACGAATTGATTATGATTCTATGGATACACTAAGCGCTTCAACAGGAGATGTTATTGAAATCAAAGGTAAGAGAAGAACAGTAGCAAAATGTCTTCCACTTTATCCCTCTGATGAAGGAAAAGGTATTATCAGAATAGATGGGTTAGGCCGTAACAACTCCGGTATTGCAATAGGAGATACAATTTCTGTTAGAAAGATAAAAGCAGTTGCTGCTGAAAAAGTTGTAGTTGCTCCTTTAGAGGCCATACCACCAATTGATGAGAGATATCTTGCAGATGCACTAGAAAGTGTTCCCCTGATTAAAGGAGATAATGTGATGGTACCTTATTTCGGTGGGCGTTTAACTTTTCAAGTAATAGGAGTTACCCCTGCAGCTGATGCAGTGTTGGTAACTCAAAAGACAGTGTTTCACATTGCAGAGAAAGGAGAGACACTACGAGGAGTTCCTCAAGTAACTTACGAAGATATCGGTGGTCTTACTGACGAGATAAAGAAAGTAAGAGAGATGATAGAATTACCGCTAAGACATCCTGAGATTTTTGAGAAGCTAGGAATAGAAGCTCCCAAGGGAGTTTTGTTGTATGGTCCTCCAGGTACAGGAAAGACATTGCTAGCAAAGGCAGTTGCAAATGAGAGTAATGCGCATTTCATTAGCATTTCAGGTCCTGAAATCATGAGCAAGTTTTATGGAGAAAGCGAAGCCAGACTACGAGAGATTTTCAAAGAGGCAAGAGAGAAAGCCCCATCAATTATCTTCGTTGACGAAATTGACTCCATAGCTCCAAAAAGAGAAGAAGTCACAGGAGAAGTAGAGAGGAGAGTTGTGTCACAGATGCTATCACTAATGGACGGATTAGAGGCAAGAGGAAAGGTAATCGTAATTTCAGCTACAAACAGACCAAACGCAATAGATCCTGCCTTGAGGAGACCAGGAAGATTTGACAGAGAAATCGAGATCAAGGTTCCAGACAAGAAAGGTAGAAAAGACATTCTTGCCATTCACAGTAGAAACATGCCATTATCCGATGATGTAGATTTAGACAAAATTTCGTCAGTTAGCCATGGATATGTTGGAGCAGATTTAGAGTATTTGTGTAAAGAAGGTGCAATGAAATGTCTGAGGAGACTACTTCCAGAGCTAAACCTCGAAGAAGAAAAGATTCCACCTGAGACACTTGACAAGCTAGTTGTGAATCATGAAGACTTCCAAAGAGCATTGATTGAAGTCACCCCATCAGGAATGAGAGAAGTCTTTATCGAAAATCCAGATGTAAAGTGGGAAGAAGTTGGAGGCTTGGAGGATGTGAAAAGAGAACTCCAAGAGGCAGTTGAATGGCCTATGAAATATCCAGGATTATATGATAAACTAGGGCACAGAATGCCCAGAGGAATCTTACTTCACGGCCCAAGTGGGACAGGAAAGACTTTACTTGCAAAAGCAGTTGCAACTCAGAGTGAAGCCAACTTTGTTTCAGTAAGAGGACCAGAACTACTCTCAAAGTGGGTCGGTGAGTCAGAAAGGGGAATCAGAGAAATTTTCAAGAGGGCAAGACAATCCTCACCATGTGTTGTTTTCTTTGATGAGATTGACTCTATTGCACCTATCAGAGGGGCAGGTGGAGAAACTGCAGTAACAGAAAGAGTGGTAAGCCAGTTGCTTACCGAATTGGACGGAATGGAAAACCTGCACGGAGTTGTTGTTTTAGCTGCGACAAACAGAGCAGACATGATTGACCCTGCATTGCTCAGACCAGGAAGATTTGATAAAATTATCTCAATTCCACTTCCGGACAAAGAAAGTAGGAAGAGCATTTTGAAGATTAATGCTGCAAAAATCCCAACCATCAGTGATGAAAATGATCCACAAAGGGTTGACTATGAGAAGATTGCAGAAATAACTGATGGAATGAGCGGTGCAGATACTGCGTCAATAGCAAACACTGCAGTGTCCTTGGTAATTCACGAATTCTTGGATTCACATCCAGATGTCAAAGACGTGGAAAAGAAGAGCATCGATGCCAAAGTAACCATGAAACACTTTGAAGAAGCCGTCAAGAAGGTAAGAGAACAAAAAGATCTAAAAGTGGGCGAAAAGCTCGTTGCGTCATACTATAGATAGTTTTTATAAAATAGCCAAAACAAGTCTCCTCGTAAATGTCAGAATTTAAGGGATACAAAGGAAAGTCACTAGACTTTCTCCAAAAAAATAGCATCAAGGTTGGCGATACGGTGGAGATTCAAGATGGTGTGAAATACTCGGGAATAATCATGCCTAGGTATGAACATGGCGATGATAAGCACATTGTTTTGAAATTAAAAAGCGGTTATAACGTGGGGTTGGAATTAGAGAAAATTCAGAGTGTTCAGAAAATTCCTTCCAAAGAAAGTAAAGCAAAGAACACAGAAGATATTAAAAAAAATCCTTTGCTCCCAAAAATTCTCTTGTTGTCAACAGGCGGAACTATTGCAAGCAAGGTAGACTATAGAACTGGAGCAGTAACTCCTGTTTTGACTGCAGAGGAGCTAAACATGTCTGTTCCAGAACTTGCTGAAATTGCCAACATTGACACCGAGGTGCTTTTTTCAGAATATTCAGAAAATATTATGCCAGAAAACTGGCAAAAGATAGCACAAAGACTAGCCGAGTTTGACAAGTCAGACTATGCAGGAATCATAATTGCCCATGGAACAGACACTATGCATTATACATCTGCATACCTGTCATTTGCGTTGGCAGGGTATCCAATACCGGTTGCCCTGGTAGGCTCACAAAGATCTTCTGATCGTGCGTCATCAGATGCTGCATTGAATTTGATTGGAGCAGCAAGATTCTTGGTAGGATGCAAGACAAACGGGATATTTGTAGTGATGCACAAAGATGAAAACGATGTGGATATTGCTTGTCATTTTGGAACACGAGTAAGAAAGAATCACACCAGCAAGCGAGGCGCATTTCAAACAGTAGGAGATGCACCT
Organism: Nitrosarchaeum sp.; assembly: GCA_020431985.1. Classification (GTDB taxonomy): domain Archaea; phylum Thermoproteota; class Nitrososphaeria; order Nitrososphaerales; family Nitrosopumilaceae; genus HKST03. Next base: position 4,682 of record JAGQHF010000184.1, read on the forward strand.
GCATTTATTGTGACAGGGAAAGAGATTAGGAGAAACAACTCAAGTGAGTTCTTTAAGGAAAAAAAATACCAAGTAAAAACAAATCTGAAAACAAATGTTGCACTTGTAAAATACTATCCAGGGTACGATCCTGACTTGCTTGAAAAAATTTTAGAGCTAAACTGTGAAGCGATAATTTTCGAGGGAACGGGTCTTGGACATGTTGGAAAGGTGATGTATGAGAATATAAAAAAAGCAAATGAAAAAGGAGTCTTCTTAGGAATGACATCCCAATGCATTGATGGCAGAATAAGCATGACGGTATATGAGAGCGGTAGAGATCTGCTAGATTTGGGAATAATTCCTCTGGAGGACATGATTCCAGAGGTTGCTCTTGTAAAAGTAATGTGGGCTTTGGGAAATACAAGTGACAAAGAAGAAGTAAAGAGAATTATGCTAGAAAACATTGCCTCAGAGATAACCAACTAGAGACATGGCAGAATCAGAGTTTTCAATCAGCGATGTAGGACTAAAGGTAGGCCTGGAGATTCATCAACAGTTATCCACAAACAAAAAGCTGTTTTGTGATTGCTTGCCTATAGAATCAGATGAGTATACCATACAGTTTCAAAGAAAGTTGCGTGCTGTAAAAAGTGAGCTTGGTGAATATGATCCAGCAGCGTTATTTGAGAGATCAAAATCAAAGACCATTACATATTATGCGAATCCACAGAGCAGTTGCCTAGTCGAACAGGACGAAGAGCCTCCACATGAACTAGACGGAGATGCAAAAGACATCGTTCTGATTATAGCATCATCACTGAACTCTAAGATCTTTCCAGAAATATACCCTATGAGAAAGACCGTAATAGACGGATCAAATACCACTGGATTTCAAAGGACAATGCTAGTTGCACAGGGAGGATACATCAAGGTAGATGATGAAGAGATTGGTGTTCAGTCAATTTGCCTTGAGGAGGATGCGGCAAAACTTTTGGGAGACAAGGGCCAGGTAAGAGAATATAGCCTTGACAGGCTAGGCATCCCTCTTGTTGAGATTGCGTTAGAGCCGGTGGAAGGGGATCCCAAAAAGATCAAAAAAATTGCGTTATCACTAGGCAGGCTTTTGCGTAGTACAAAGAAGGTTATGCGTGGGATCGGTTCAATCAGACAAGATGTCAATGTGTCAGTGAAGGACGGTGGATCGGTAGTAGAAGTAAAGGGAGTCCAGCAGTTAGACCAGCTAGAAAAAGTTGTAGAGTTTGAGGCAAAACGACAACATGGACTAGTCAAGATAGCTAAAAGAATACGAGAGTCAGGATTTGATGGCATTTCAGCCGAAGACATCTTTGAGATTACTGACAAATGGAAAGACTGCAAATCAAAGATTGTTCAAAAATCATTAAAAGACAAATTTATCATCAGAGCAATACGTGTGAGAAATTTTTCAGGCATGTTTGGATATTCTCCGTATGAGGGGGTGCGCCTTGGAAAGGAGCTAGGACAACTCGTAAAGTTCTTTGGGATTGGTGGAATCTTTCATTCGGATGAATTGCCAAACTATGGTATTGAGCAAAGCGATGTTTCTGTCGTGAAGAGTCTATTAAAAATTAGCCAAAACGATGCGTTTTTGATTATTGCTGCTCCAGCAAACAAGATTGATGTTGCCATAGACTCCATAATAGAAAGAATCCGAGTTGCAAAAAATGCAGTTCCTGCAGAGACACGACTGGCAACGCAAACAGGAGAAACGGTATTTCTTCGCCCTCGTCCAGGAGCATCGCGAATGTATCCTGAAACCGATATTCCCACAATACTTGTCAGAAAAGACGACATAGAGTCAGCAAAAAGCAACATTCCAAAATCATGGGATGAATCAATCATGGAATTAAAAGAAAAATACAATCTCAATCAACAGCTAGCAGAGCAGATCTTTGACTCTCCATACATTGAAACGTTTGAGAGAAGTGTTGAAAAAAGCACGGTAAACCCAACATTTGTGGCATCGGTTCTATGCTCGTCAATTACAAATCTGGAAAGAAGTGGGTTTGATTCAAAATTGCTCACAAATGATGAGATTCTAAAATCCTTTGAGTTTCTAGATTCGGGTAAAATAACAAAGGAGTCAATTGAGATAATCTATCAGAACATCATGGAAGGAAAGTCGCACACTATCGAGGAGGCAATGCAAAATACAGCCATAAAGACGGTAGATGCCGATGAGCTAGAAAGTATCCTAGATAGGATCATTTCTGACAACAGGAAGTTAATTGAGAAACAAAAGGAGAGAGCCATGGGTCCCTTGATGGGTATTGCTATGAAGGAGTTAAGAGGAAAGGTATCTGGTGAGACTATCAATTCCACTCTTTTGGAGAAAATCAAGAAGATTTTGGAAAATAATAGTGCGGGAAGTGGGATTTGAACCCACGAACTCCTAGAAGATAAGGATCTGAACCTTACGCCGTTGACCAGGCTGGGCGACTCCCGCGATATGGCTTTTAGAATCCAAAATAA
>JAGQHF010000185.1 GCA_020431985.1 Nitrosarchaeum sp.
AGGCGAGCTCATAAAAATTAGCAAAGATGGACTTCAGACTGAGCTATTCTCTGAGGATACCTCTCGGGCTCACTGTTCATTTGAGTCTACCTATTTTGCACATCCATCAAGCAACATGGAAGGCTCAAACATCTATGTATCAAGGAAAAGAATTGGACAGTATCTGGCAAAAAAATTCCCAATCAAGGATGCGGATCTTGTCATCCCGGTACCAGACTCTGCAAGGCCTGCGGCCCTAGGCTATGCGCAAGAACTAGGTGTTACTTTTGATGAAGGTCTCCTAAAAGACCGTTATAGCAAGAAAGGCCCTCTTCGAAGTTTTATCGAGCCTCACCAAAGTGACAGAGTAGAGATAAACAGATGGATTATCCCAATACGAGAAATAATTGAAGGCAAACACGTGGTTGTTATAGACGACAGCTTGGTTCGTGGCACAAGCTCAAAGGCCATTATCAAGGCTCTTAGAAGGGCAGGAGCTAGAAAGATCAGCATGGTGATAACATACCCTCCAATCAAGTTTCCCTGTTATGCAGGGATTGATTTCCCTTCACAAGATGAGCTTGCAACATTTTCTGATGGAAAAGACATGAATGATGCTGAACTAACAGAATTGGTACGGAAAAATATTGGCGCCGACTTTTTAGGTTACAATGATGCTGAAAATCTCGCTTCTGCAGTTGGAATACCAAAAGACTCTATGTGTTTTACTTGCTCTACAGGTAACTATGATTCGCTTGGGATAACCCCTGACTTTAAAACACGAGAAGAGATGAAAGGTGAGTAGAATGCAAGCAATATGGAATGACACTGTAATCGCCGAAAGCAATGACACTGTGGTTGTTGAGGGTAACCATTATTTTCCTCCAGAATCACTAAAACCTGAATATTTTGAAAAGACAAGTCTTACCACCTTTTGTGGATGGAAGGGAATGGCAAACTATTACTCTGTAACAGTCAACGGCAAGACAAACAAAGACTGTGCATGGTACTATGAAAAACCAAACGATGCTGCCAAGAAAATAGAGGGAATGGTAGCATTCTGGAATGGCGTCAAGATAAAACAATCTTAATTATCAGAAAAGATATCTAACTGCATTGAATCAATACACCGTAGTTATTGGTATTGGCATTGGTGTTATTGGGCTGATGGCTGCCATATTTGGAATGGATGTACTAAAGCTGTCAGTATCTACGCAAGACCATGATATTTTTGTTGACCCCATAATTGACAAACAGAATTTGTTTGTAACCGGACGCGTTACCGTACAGAATACTGGCTCCCAGCCACTGACAAACGTTCGCGTTAATTTTGGTGCAGGAGATATTCTTGAACTCGGCACTCTAAAAACAGGACAGAAAGTCATAGTTTCACCTCCTCCTGACAACCCGATGGAGTTTGTCATGATTGAGGCAGACAACGACATATTCGTGAATAAGGCGTACCGAGAACTACCAAAGATGGTTGGGATGATGGGCTCCTAGTCCTAAAATTTGCACTAGGCTAAAAAAGTTAGCCTAGGCTAACTTTATATTCCCAAAACCGCACATCCCATCATTCATGGTTTATTCTTCACGCACTTTGATTATGATTACAATGCTTGCAGTATCTGCATCTTTTCTTGTTTTTCTGGTAATGACTGGAATTACAAATGCGCAATCTGAAGAGAAAGTGTTTGTGACTCACACTGGAGCGGTTGTCAAAACCACTGGCGAGGTGATAGATCCTTTGTATGTTGCATCCACTATGGAATTTGATCCAATGGAATATCTGAGAAACTTTGAGTATGGCAAAATCACTGATTTG
>JAGQHF010000186.1 GCA_020431985.1 Nitrosarchaeum sp.
CCACGAACCAAGCTGTCGTCTATAACAACCACGTGTTTACCTTCAATTATTTCTCGTATTGGGATAATCCATCTGTTTATCTCTACCCTGTCACTTTGGTGAGGCTCGATAAAACTTCGAAGAGGGCCTTTCTTGCTATAACGGTCTTTTAGGAGACCCTCATCAAAAGTAACACCTAGTTCTTGTGCATAGCCTAGGGCCGCAGGCCTTGCAGAGTCCGGTACCGGGATAACAAGATCCGCATCCTTGATTGGGAATTTTTTTGCCAGATACTGCCCGATTCTTTTCCTTGATACATAGATGTTGGAGCCTTCCATGTTGCTTGATGGGTGTGCAAAATAGGTAAACTCAAATGAACAGTGAGCCCGGGAGGTATCCTCAGAGAATAGCTCAGTCTGAAGCCCATCTTTGCTAATTTTTATGAGCTCGCCTGGTTTTACATCCCTCTCTAGTTTTGCACCTACGGCTGCAAGTGCAGATGATTCAGATGCTACAACATAGGTATCGTCTGATTCCTTATAACCAAGAACCATTGGTCTGAATCCCTTTGGATCCCTTGCGGCATACACCGCGTTATCATCAGAGATAAACGTAAAACAATAGGAACCGACCATCTCGTTTTTTAAAATAGACAGCGCCTTTCCCATTTGGCCTTTTTCAGATATTAGTGAGACCAATCTTTGAGCTGCAACCAAGGTATCGCTTGCATTTTGTGGAGTGAATGAGCATCCACCAACCATATTTGCAAGTTCTTGAACATTTGCTATAGTTCCATTGTGGGCTATGCAAAGATCCTTTACTTTGAGGGGTTGCGCGTTTTCCAAGTTGCTTTTTCCTATAGTCGAATATCTTACATGTCCAATGACAGCAGGGGAGGCATACTCTTCTGCGATTTTTTTGAATTCTGATGATGATGAAGATACAAGTCCTAATTTTTTCAAAGGAGGTTTGTTTGGAATTGCCAATCCCCATGCCTCCTGACCTCTGTGCTGAAGTGCCCTTAGAGCATCAATTACCATCGGAACCACATTAGTCCCACTAAGACTGAATATTCCCACTACTCCACAGTTTTCCTTAACCAAAACAACTCTCACTCCTTGAACATACGTAATATTCTAACCACATTTCCAACCCCCTTGCCATGTACCTTCAATATTCATAAATCGACTAATAATAAAAACGCTGATCTGCCCAAGCGATCAGGAATCTAAATGATTAACCTCAAAGGCTTTGCAAAACCCTAGCTTCCAGATATCAGATCCCAAATCCATCCAAACAATTCTTTGAGCATGACCTAATTAACAGAAAATCTTGATATCCATCATAGTTTCTATTAGTTGACCAAAATTGAATAACTCATGAATCATTTAGTTGAAATGTAGTCAGACTAATAGCCTCATAAAGACAGGCATTTTCGCAAAATGTAGTCAAGTTACTCATCTGAAGTTTTGGTCGGGCATGAAGAAATTTCAAACACCAGACAATGAAAGAGACGGTTCGGTTTTCTCAAAAACAATTAAAGACGATAGCGGTCAAAACCTGCCTGTTATCCATTGACAGCAAGCCATTACAACTCTATTTCTACCTCTGCAATGTTTGGTTTATGAGACCACTATCGTTAACCGTAAGAAATGATCAAATAAAAAAGTGATTGCAGAAAAAATTAACAATCATTTGTTTTTTGATTATTTTTCAAACACAAGAACAAGATTTCAAAAAATTAGCCAAAAAGTTAATCCAAATACCCTTGTTTTGCTGTATTTTCCATATTTTTCACCTCACCGATATTATGACAAGAGAGCAAAAGACTGAGGAACTAACTGTCACACATGACAAAACAGTCATTCATGACACCGCATCCATTCAATGGAGACCATTTTTTGTATAACGTGTAGGTAACAGCCATGCGTATGTCATCGATATTATGTTTGAGTGATTGCTTAAGAGGAACAGGGTGTCATTGTACAACCTGGATTTTCCTGACAGCAGCACTCTCAAACACATAATACCGTTACAAAAAATCTAGTTAACCAGAAAAGATCCAGATCATTGACCTTGATC
>JAGQHF010000187.1 GCA_020431985.1 Nitrosarchaeum sp.
GATTATAATATTAATGAATAATAATTTTAAAAATAAAAAGGAAAATGCCTAGTTGCTTCCTATGATAAAGACAACATTGGCACTTGTTGTGACATCTTGCTCAGATGAGAAAACAGGTGTTGGTGCTCTTGCAGATTCCATCATGTCGTAAGATGCAGTTTTGTATGCAGGAGATGGATATGGCATAGCAAATTCATCTAAGGATACGTGCTTTACCCCAATTATTTTGTGGTCAAGCGGTTCTAGCGCATTTTCTGCTCTTGTCTTTGCATTGATGATTGCTTTTTCTAGTAAACCATCCTTCAATTTTTGATATGTTTCAGGAGATAACGAAAAGTAAACGCTATCCACTCTGTTGACTCCTGCATTTACAGCGTTGTCTATGATACCAGCTGCGCTGTTCATCTTACCTGTTTGTACTGTAACAATGTTGGATACTCTATATCCTATGAGTTCTTGAGTCCATCTTCCAGTCTGTTTGTCCTCATAGGAGTCATAAACTGGATAGATGTTAAAAGACGATGTCTCAATTTCAGATTCCGGTATTCCGGCCTGTTTTATTGCATCAATAGCTTTGTTCATCTGAATGGCGTTTGAATCAAGTGCTTCTTTAGCTGTTTTCTGCTGTGTTTCTACACCAAAGCTGATGTTGAGCTGGTCTGGTTGTACTGATGAAGTTGCCATGCCAGTTACCGAGATTGTCTTTTCTCTTGATGGGAACGGTGTAACTTCCTGCGCATCTACATTCTGTGCAGTAGAAAGTACACTCATAGTTACAGAGACTACAAGTACTGCAATTACTGCTGTTATGAGTCTTGTTGATGTTTTCATCAAGATTACATGGAATATTCCAAAGATAAGGTTTGATTAAATTTCAGTTTAACCTTGGCGAGAACAGTAATACACAATAATAAACAATTCTGCTCGATTGATTTTTACTGCATCTAATGAATCCAGTTGAGTTCATTTCAGGCATTATCTGTAATAATTCACTGATAAATTGTCCGTAGAGGTTTTAAACAAATTTTGTAACCTTCACTCATGATCAAATCTGATTACGACCAACCTCATTTTGTGGAATTAAACTGTGGTTGCCTAATAAACGAAATTTCCGGAGAAATGCATCAAGAATGTCAGCCTCATGCTCAGGCAAACTTTATGCATTAAATCCACTGATTTTTTATTATGACATTGCAGCATGATACATTAAATAGAATATCAAATTGATTCTAGTCATGTTTGGACGAAAACCTACCCTTAAGGAAGGCATTCATGTCTTTTCAACTAAAAAAAATGGCGAGTATAACGACTTTATTTTTGGAGTGGTTACGGGGGTAGATGGACGTAAAGTTGGTGTAAATGGTGTAATCGTTAATCCTGTAGGACTAAAAAATAAAATATCTCAGGGAAAAACAGGCGAAAGATCAATCGAAATTCTGCAACATCCTACTCCTGATAACGTGGTATTAGCTTTGGTATATAGGGTAGAACACGAAAATTTTGCAGACGTTATTGACTTAGATCAAGACAAATGTGATCTGCTTCCTCCCAAAATCTACACTATGCTTGATGGTTGGATTCGTGAATCATTACCTGAAATAATAAACAACGTGCTATCATTACCACCTGGTGCTGAACGTGATGATGCAAAACGCATACTACGACATAGAATGGATACCATTGTAGACAAGAATCTTAGAAGGACATTGTATTCGGTCTGCCGTAGTCTAAAAATATTAAACTAAATCTTTAAGTCATAAGCCTAGTTCCTCCATAGTTTTATATTATGTTCAAAGAAATTTTTGGTACAATGGAATATGTTTATGCTGCTTTACTTCTTCACAAGCTACAAAAAGAAGTCAACGAGGCCAATATCAGTTCAGTCGTAAAAGCGTCTGGATCTGAGGTCAACGATGCACAAGTAAAGGCACTGGTAGCAGCTTTGGCTGATGTAAACATCGAAGAAGCAATTAAAGCCGCTCCTGTAGCAGTTGCAGCAGCACCCGCAGCAGCCGCAGCACCAGCTGGTGAAGAAAAGAAAGAGGAAGCTCCAGCCGACACAGGTAAATCAGAAGAAGCAGCCATGGAAGGATTATCTTCATTATTTGGCTAACCTTTTCTTTTTTCAATCTTATTTTATTACATTTGGTGTTAATGTTAATTAGCCATAACTTTGCCTTTGAAGTAATTGGTTGATTTCTCAGTTCCAGCTGATGTCTTCATCTATATTATGGACTTGTTTGGAACTATGGCATTTGCTGTTACTGGTGCATTTAAGGCAATAGAAAATAAGTCTGATATCGTAGGAATACTTCTACTTGCAACAATCACTGGTGTGGCTGGTGGAACTATTCGTGATATTATTCTGAGACAATTTCCAAATTCAATATCTGATCCTGCTTATGTAACAGTGGCTGTTGGTTCTGGAATTACAGTATTCTTTTTGTACTCACATCTAAAACAACATTGGAATCTATTTTTGAAGTTTGATGCTGTAGGCCTTGGTGTGTTTGCTATAATTGGATCTACGTTTGCATATGATCTAGTTGGATTGAATTTTCTTGCAATAGTCTTTGCTGGCATGTTGACTGCTATCGGTGGCGGAATTTTACGAGATGTATTTGTAAATCATGTGCCGATGGTTTTTGTTAAAGAGTTTTATGCATCGGCAAGCTTTGTAGGTATTGTAATATTTTATGTGATATTGTATTTTGGCGGAGAGTTATATGTTGCAACCATTGCTGGAATCATATCTACTACTGCTCTGCGATTAATAGCAATAAAATACAACTGGAATCTGCCTAGAACAAAAAGGTCTACTAGTTAGGTGTATAGTCTTTTGCTTGATTTGCAACTGATTGAGCATGGGCGTGAGCTCTCTGAAGTATCTGCTCTTTTGTTTCATTCGTCATGAATCCTGACTCTGTTGACAAGGAGCGAGCATACTGTGCCGCTTTAGCTAAAATTTGACTAATGTTATCCGAAGTAACATAGGCAGCTTCTATGGCTAGTGAAACGGCTTCTTGATGTGCTTGAGAAAATTCATTTCTTATCTTCTCTACATCAATTATCATCTCTTGTTCTGCATATTTGAATCCGTCTTCAAGAGCTGCATAGAGAGAAATTCCTGCTTCCACTGGTTTGATATCTAGTTTTCCGAGAAGTGTTGCCAGCTTTTCATTGATAGCTTCCCCTTTCTTTACTGGGGTTGTATCTTTTGCAATCCAAATTGTACCTTGATCTATTTTTGTTGGTATTCCTGCTTCCTTAAATTCTGTGAGCATTGGTCCAGGTGCAATTCCTGTGTTTTTTGCGGGAACAACAACATCAATACTTGCAATGTCTCCCCCTCTTGCTGCCATCATTATCTTGTTTTTTGCTAACAAGACATTTAGCTTAAATGGAGACATATTTGTAAACATGAAGAGACACTGGTCTAACAATTCTTTTGTCATTTCTTTTATTCCTGGAATATCTAGATCTTCTAGCGCCTTCTGGGCTACTTTATTTTTTATACTAACAAACTCAACTTCGTTCTTTAACGTTTTTCTTAGTGGAAGTATTTGTGATGATCTAACCTTATTCATTTTTACAAGTGCAAATGACTTGTATTTTTTTGGTAACTCCTGTAACTGTTGATACATTTGAGTTTTTTTCTTTGGATATTGTGTTCTATTTTCATGCATGTTTCTTCTTTACCTCTTCTACTTGTTTGATAACTTTTCCCATTGTTGTCTTGATCATAATTTTTTTAATGTTCTTCTCTCCGTTAGGCAGCTTCTTCTCTACTGCGTTTAAAATTGCATGAGCGTTCACTGCCAAATCATTATCATCCATAGTCTCATCACCTATCTTACATGACATTGAGAGTGTTGCCCTTGCTCTCACCTTAATTGATGATCTAAATCTTTGTAAAAACGATTCAATTGGAGCATTAAACGGCACTGGTGTTGGCATCTTTCCTCTAGGGCCTAATAACTGACCTAGTGTTTTACCGACTAATGGCATTACTTGTGTATCTGCTAAAAAGAAATCATATTTGTTTATGAATTTTCTAGACTCTCGTTTGTTTGTTGCAAATCTGTCTAATTCTTCAGTTCCAATAACTGCATCTGCCTTTGCCTGTTTTGCTTTTTGGCCCATATCTCCTGTTGCCATAACACACACAGTAGCGGGGGAATTGGTTTTTGGTAGTTGAACTACTTCATTTAAGGCAAAACCTTTTTTGACATCAATATCTTTGAAAACTACAATCATCTCAACTGCCTGTTTAAATTTACGTGCCTTGGTAGATTCTTTTGCACCTTTAATCATGTCTGATAACTGAACCTCTGTAATCATTACGAACTTTTTGCAAGAAAACCTACTTAAAATCGTTTAGAGGTGTTTTTTTTGTTTCTCAATTATTTTTAAAAAATTACATATTTTACAGAAATAACTTGTAATTTCAAACTAAATCTGGTTGCTAATCTACATTTATTAAATCGCTGACTAAATTTTGAGCGCATGCATAAGTTTGACGATTTAGATATGAACCTGCTTTTTGAGCTTACAAAGGACGGTTCAGTTTCAGTTCCTGTATTGTCATCTAAACTTGGCATAAACTCATCTGTTCTTTATAGTAGAATAAAACGACTAGTAAAAAAGAAACTAATCAAGAAATTCACCATTGTGATAGACGAAGCTATGCTTGGAATTGCAGTAAAGGCTTCCGTTGGGATAAACCGCGATCCAAAATTCAAAGACTCTATCCATAAACAACTAATGGATACTCGTGAAGTAATATCAATTTCTGAGATTACTGGAAGATTTGATATTATGATAACTGTTATTGCTGAGAATCTGGAAACCCTACACTCGGTAGTTATTGAAAAGATTGGTAACATAGAAGGTATACAAAGCACTGAAACCTTTGTAGAACTTCAGAGGACCGACAAAGATCCTATTTACTTAAAAAATAACTAGGTTTTATTGGAACTTCTCGTCCCACTTACCTTCATTAATCTCTGCTGTTATTTCTTTGGGGGTCTTCCCTTCAATCTTGACTCCAAGCGCAAGACATGTACCAACAATAGTTTTTGCCACTGATTTCAGGGATGAAGCATAAGATTTCTCCAGTTTAGTGTTTGCAACCTTTACAATAGAATCCATCGAAATATCTCCTGCCCACTGAGTTCCTGATGTGCCTGAACCTTTTTGAATTCCTGCCTCTTTCATAATTAATGCTGCTGCAGACGGTATGCCAATTTCAATTTCATATTTTTTGGTTTCACTGTTAACAATTACTGTGACGGGAACCTTCATTCCTTCAAAATCTTTGGTCTTAGTATTGATAGCATTTATGACTTCCATAATGTTTACTCCTAATGGACCTAATGCAGGACCCAATGGAGGGCCCGCAGATGCTGCTCCTCCAGTTACAAGTGATGATACTTTTTGTTCGCCCATTATCTTTTCAACTCATCATGAAAAATTTAATCCTTGCTAACCCTCACTTGATAGCTTCAGATAGTTTGCATCAACTGTTACAGGCAGTTGATATGATGCATCCAGTAAAACAACTGTCGCTTCTTCTTTTTCTGGATCTATTCTTGTGATTGTTGCTTTCATTCCTTTAAATGGACCACCAGTAATCTCTACAACATTATCTACTTGTAATTGTGATACCGTGGATTTCTTTACTAAATATCCTTCAATATCTTTAAATTCCAATTCTCCTCTTAACTGACCTCTTATGTGCCTGATTCCTTCTACTGCCATGTAGGCGTCGCTTGGATTTATTGCCTCAATCACAACATATCCTTTTAGATTGTCTACAAGTAAAACCGATTGAATGTTTATTTTGTTAGTGTTGGCCTTAGCTTCTAATAATCGCATAACCACCTTTTCTTGTCCTCCTGTGGTTCTAATTGCAAACAGATGTGAAACTTGCTCTTCCGACATTTTACCTACCAAACGTGATTACAGAAAAGACAAACTGAATCGTAAAACCAATTGCTCCCACGCCTGCTATTCCCAATAACACCAATCTTAGGTGTTGCTGGTACTCGTCACTATCTGGTTTTTTTGCCATCTTAAGCGTATTGGCCATATTTTTCAAAGTCTGCCTAGGATTCATTGCTGAAAATTAATAGGGTGTCCTTATATCTCTTATCTAATGGAATTGCTAGTAGCTTATCGTGATGATCCTGCAGGATATAATATGGCAAAATTTCTTTCAGAGAAAATGACAAAAGATGGACCAATATTTCACGGTTCAAATTATGATCTTACTGTCATTCCTACCCCTGCAATTTCAGCTGATTGGTTAGAAGATAACTACAGTTATGATGGATTTGTATTCTTATCCAAACACGCAGCAGAATCAGGTGTGTTGGCACTAACTTGTCACAGCACAGGCAATTTTGCTGAGGCAAAATTTGGTGGCAACCCAAGACAAGTTGCTATGCCTCATCCTAACTTGCAAAAAAAATACATGCAAACTTTGTGGCAAAACCGAGATAATTTTTCAGATTTTGAAATTACAATAGAAGCTACCCATCATGGACCTACTGCACTCAAAAAACCAACAATCTTTATTGAAATTGGAACCACTGAAAAACAATGGACTGACGTATCTTTATGCAATTCAGTTGCCAATATAGTTCATAATGTAATGACTAGTAATACCAAGTCATATCCTATGGCTATATGTTTTGGAGGGACTCATTATCCTCACAAATTTACTGATGAACTAATACGAGGAAAATATTCACTTGGGACAGTCATCCCTAAACATGCTCTTGAATATCTTGACAATGAATTGTTTGAACACATACTTCAACAAAATAAAATGGCAACTACCGCATTATTAGATTGGAGTGGGCTTGGTCCCTACAAACAAAAGATTGTGCAATTTCTTGAGAATACTGGACTTGAGGTAACCAAGCTTTGAACCTTGATAAAAAAGTATATCGAAAACTTTTAGAAGTGCCTAAAGGAAAAATTACAACTTATGGTGAGCTTGCAAAAGCAGTTGGGTTGAAAAATGGTCAGAGAATCATTGGACGTATAATGAATAAAAATCCTTACCCTGTAATTATTCCATGCCACAGAGTAATAAAATCTGATGGCAAGATTGGAGGATATGCTTATGGTGGAGATGTGAAATCTAACATGCTTGCAAAGGAAGGAATCACAATAGACAATGGTAAGATTGTCGATTTAGAAAATATGATGCACAGATTCTAGTTCTTTCTTTTTGCAACTATTTCTTCCATCAATAATCTGAGATGGGCCTTGTTTCGCACTGTATTTCCACCTATCTTTTTGTATAGTGACCAAAACTCTGGATTTGTTACTTCTTTTCTATCTTTTGCAATTTTCAGCAATCTTCTAAGTGAACGGACTTTTGCAACATAGATCTCTTTCTTTCCTACTCTGGCCCCTTTCTTTCCTTGCTTTGATCCTTGTTTTGTGCCTCTTTTGTTTCTCTGAGTTTTCTTAGTATGAGATCTTCCTTTTGAAGTCCCTACAATTGGTTTTACTTTGATCGTATTGGCAGTAATTAGACTACGGATATTCTCTCTTGTAATTGCATCTGCAATGTCATCTAAATGATCTGAATCAAATTTTATTCTGTGAACACCAACACCGGTAACACGTGATACCAGTCTTTTTTTAGCTTTAAGATTTACTACCACTTACACTCACTCTTGCATTAAATATTCTGAACTTATTTTCTATTGCTTTGGTAACAATCTCTTTTCTCTTTTTAGTACCGACACTGTGGCCAAATCTTACTCCGTCTGTTTTCGGGTTCAACTTCTCCAAGTCATTAATGTTATACACTAAGTTATCTGTAAATCCTGATGGATGCAATCCTCTTGCCTCCTTTGGTCCTCCAAATCCTACTTTAACGAGGCCTGGCCTACCACGGCTTTTTTGTTTTCTCTGATGATTGTCAATACCTTTTGGTTTCCTCCAAGTTGTCTGGAGTCTCTTGTAACGCCAGCTTTCTGGTCTGATAAATTCTGGATTGTGTTCTTTTGCTTCTTTTCTCTTTGCCAGCTTGTCTTTGTTAATAGGCATCAGAATGAGTCTTGAATTTTTACATAAATACGTTCCTAGAAACAAAATTGTAAGATATTGGCAAAAAGATATTAAGGAAAATCAAGTCGGTTCAAATCACATCATGATTATCAAGACTGGGGACGCCGTCCATGACTGAATACGCAGGCCGTTCCACCACGCAATTCGAGTCTCAGGTAACAGAATTTGGAATCTCGCC
>JAGQHF010000188.1 GCA_020431985.1 Nitrosarchaeum sp.
ATGGTAGTTATTTATACACACAAAACTAGAGGAGTAGTGGATTTAGATTGTTAAAGGATCTAGTTACACCAGAAAATGCGAATGTATTTGTTGGAAAATTAGGTGATATATTAGAAAAAGCGATCGACAAACCATTGGGTTATGCCATTAATTGGGGTCGAATCTGGTCGCTTTGGCCTGTTCATATAGAAACCGCATGTTGCAGTGTGGAGTTTGGAGCAGCATCAAGTCCAAGATATGATGTTGAAAGATTTGGCATCATTGAAGCATTCGGATCCCTTAGACAATGTGATCTGATAGTTGTGCAAGGAACAATTACTCGAAAGATGGCACCACGTTTACGTTTAGTTTATGATCAAATGCCAGAACCAAAATATGTTATTGCAATGGGTGCATGCGCAATTACTGGTGGGCTTTATTTTGATTCATATAATGTGCTTCCAGGAATTGACGGAGTTATTCCCGTAGACGTCTATGTTCCAGGTTGCCCGCCTAGACCTGAAACTCTAATTCAAGGTTGTATGTTATTACAAGAAAAAATCAAGAGAATGAAGGCTAGGAAGTATGTATGATGAGTACAGAAGATAAAAAAGAAACATCTGAATCTAAGCCTGCGGCAAAACCCTCTCCTGCAGCAAAGGAGGTTGAGTTGCCTCAGTTTGAAAAAGGAATTGCTGATAAAATTGTTGGAAAATTTGGTGAAGTAACACAGATTTCGTTTGTTAAGCCAGATAGAGTTGGGATTAATGTTAAGAAAGAAAATGTACATCAAGTTGCCGAGTTTATACGCGATGAATTAAATTTTGATCATGCAGAATCTGTTTCTGGGGTAGATTATCCACAAGACAAGGAAATTGAGGTGGTTTATCATTTAGGTTCCTATACCGATCCTACCTTGGCAAAACAGGTTATTGCATTGGCCACAAGAGCTCCTAGGGAAGAAAATCCTATACCTGGAAAAGATGCTACAAGACTTCCGACTTTGCGAGACATATTTTACAGTGTTGAATTTTATGAAAGAGAGGTTTTTGAAATGTTAGGTGTTTACTTTGATGGTCATCCGGATAATAGACGATTACTCTTACCTGAAGACTGGGCCGACTTACCTCCACTTAGAAAGGATTTCGCAATAAAAGGAAGATAAAAAATGACTGCAGAATTACCTCCTGGATTAGCACTCCAAAAAGTGGATGAGAGAATCATGACTCTCAATGTTGGTCCTCAGCATCCCGGTTCGGGCCACATGAGAATCATTGTACAAATCGATGGTGACTTTATTGTTGCATGTGATCCAGATCCTGGATATGTTCATAGGGGAGAAGAGAAGATGGCAGAGTACAGAAACTATATCACCAACATTCCTCACTTGGAAAGACCAGTAATTCACGATTCATGCAATGTCTTGTATCCGTACGTTTTAGGTGCTGAAGAACTTCTTGGTATTGAAGTACCTGAACGTGCAAAGTACATTCGTGTAATAGCCTCAGAATTAAACAGATGTATCTATACTATGTACTGGCTTGCAATATATGGTATTTTCTTAGGCCACTCTACAATGTTTATGTGGCCTGCAGGAGATCGTGAATTCTTAATTGACTTAATGGAAAAAATGTCTGGCGCACGTGTGACACATGCTCATTTTGTTCCTGGCGGTGTTCGAAATGATTTGCCCCCAAATTTTGAAGATGTATGTCTGAGACAAGTAAATTATTTTGAAAAACGTATCAAAGAGTACGGAGCTGTATTTTATGATAATCCTATATTGATCTCCAGAACCGAAAAAACAGGAGTATTATCTAGACAAGATGCCATACGCCTAGGCACAACGGGTTCTGTATTGCGCGCTAGCGGTGTAGACTATGACCTCCGAAAGAAAGAACCATATGATGTTTATGATGAATTAGATTTCCAAACTAATGTGCTCAAAGAGGGTGACTCATATGCAAGGTCTAAAGTTCCTTGGCTTGATATGATGGAAAGTTGCAGAATAATAAGACATGCACTAGAAAAGATGCCAAAGTCAGGATCTGTAAGAGTAAAACTAAAACCAAATCCAAAAGGCGCCATTGACTCTGTATACAAGCGTGTTGAGTCCGGCAGAGGTTCACTAGGATGTTACATTGTATCTGATAAAAAACCAGAGCCATATAGGGTAAAACTTAGTGTCGGATCTTTCAGAAACTTAATTGCCTTACCCTATCTTTTGAAAGGAGAAAAACTTGGAAACATGCCGTCAGTTTACTGGAGTCTTAATTATTGGCCAGTGGAGGCAGATAGATAGATGTCTGTTATTGCGCCAAAATTCAAGTTTAGTGAATTTGTAAAGTCTATTCTAGATAATTTGTTCTGGGCCATATTGCTACTCTCGCTAATTGGCATTCCGTTAACCCAAATTATTCTATTCTATATTGAAATGCCTGTAATTAATGGTGAACTGTTAACTCCATTCCTTGCTTTAACCTGGATTGCTGACCCATCAAGAACCCTCCCAATAATCAAAGCATTTATGACGACTGATCTGTTTCGGATTGCAGCATTTCCTGGTTTCGGATTTGCGGCTTTGTTAGCGGCAGGTACTATATTTGTTGAAAGAAAAATGTTAGCAAAACTTCAGCTCCGTGTGGGTCCGTTCTACTGTGGAAAAATTGAAGGGATCTTGCAGTTAATGGGTGATGGTCTCAAACTAATTTCTAAAGAGATCATTATTCCTGCAAAAGCTGACAAACCGATATTTTGGGCAGCCCCTGTTATTTTTGTTGGTGCCGCCGCCGCATTTGTAGCCTTAATTCCAGTAGCACCAGGATGGGTAGTTGCAGATGTTGATGTCGGATTATTAGCTGTTTTTGCAGTAATCGGATTCTTCCCGATAATCACAATTCTTTCTTCATGGTCTGCTAATAGCAAGTTTCCCTTTATCGGTGGAATTAGAGCCTTACACCAAATGGTATCATTTGAAATTCCTCTAATTCTTTCTTTACTTGGCGTTGTCATTCTCACTGGTACATTAAATCTATCTGAAATTGCTGCAAGTCAGTCGAGTTTTCCATGGATAATCTTTCTACCAATTGGCGCAATTGTATTTTTTATTACAATGTTAGCTGAGTTGGAAAGGATACCATTTGACTTACCAGAGGCAGAAAGTGAAATTGTTGCTGGTTGGCTGACTGAATTTTCTGGTATGATGTATGGTCTTGTCCAATTGGGCACTTACCTTAAACTATATGCATTCGCTGCTCTATTTGTTGTTCTATTTCTTGGCGGCTGGAACGGTCCAATGATATGGCCTCCTTTCCCTGAAGAAATCATCACTAAAGGAATTGAAGCTGGACCAATCACAGTTATGATTCCTGGATTACCTGTTTTCTCACAAGAAATGATAAATGGAGTTATTTGGTTTGTACTTAAAACAGTTGGCGTCATATTCTTTATTCTCTTGCCAAGAGGTGTGTTCCCGAGAATTAGAATTGATATGTTATTGAGTCTTGGTTGGTACAAACTGATCGGACTTGCATTCGTTAACATCTTTATAGCACTCGGCTTGCTTTACGCTGGAGTCTTGGGACCTGGAGGAATATTGTAATGGGAACTGCAACTGGTATTATTAAAGCTCTAAATTCTGGAATAAAACACATAGCCATTAAACGGTTTACTTTAAGATATCCTGAAGAAAAGCTAAAGTTTGCTGGTGATGGCTATCAATTTGATCCATCCACTGGAGTTGGAATTGCAGGACTTAAAGGACGCCACATGCTATTTCATGATCATTGTACAGGGTGTCAACTATGTTCAATAGCTTGTGAGGGTGTGGCTGAAGCTATTGCAATGGTAAAGGTCCCAGATCAACAAACTCAGAATAAAAAATCAATCATGCCACAAATTGATTATGGTAAATGTGTATTTTGTGGACTATGTGTTGACGCGTGTCCATTTTACGCATTATACATGACAAATGACTATGAACTGTCCTCATTTAGTAAAGAGGGATTAATCTATACTCCAGCACAACTTGCAGTAAAACCCTATGTGGCTCAAGACTCTGAAATTAAAATTACTGATAGAGGTGCTACTCATGGCTGATGCTATTTTTCTTGCTCTATCGGTACTTACAATAGGTTCGGCCATTGCTGCCCTTGAACTACGTTCATTGATTTATGGTTCTATTGCATTAATGGGTACACTTGGTGGTGTTGCTGGATTCTTTTTGTTGTTAGACTCACCTTTTGTTGCAATGTTCCAGCTTGCTGTTTATGTGGGTTCTATTGCAGTTTTAATTTTGTTTACCGTTATGCTCGTAAAAAGAGAACTTATTTTCAAAAAAATTGAGGATAAAAGGAGAAAATTTGCAGGTATTGCATTGATGCTGGTGTTTATGGTTGGGCTGGGTGCTGTAATCATGGATTCCGGAATCAAGTCAGTAACTACTGATGAACCAGCAGTTGACTTTCGTGATATAGGGGCAGACTTTTTGACGTATTATTGGCCAGCTTTAATTCTAATGGCATTGATTCTAGCTGGATCTGTTACAGGTGCACTAGTTTTAGCAAGAAGGGAGGATGTAGAAAGTGAGCAACGAACTGATTGATTTTGTTATTGTTTCAATTGCCCTTTTGGGTATAGGGATTTACGGTTTATCTGTTAAGAGAAATGCCATTAGAATGCTGTTTGCCATAGAAATTGTAATCAATGCTGCAAATCTCAATATGGTTGCATTTGGACGATTCTTACCACATAGCGGTGGACAGACATTGGCTTTATTTTCAATTGCAATTGCGGCAGCCGAGGTTGCTGTGGGTCTTTCCTTAATTATTGTGGCATATCGGATGTATCAAAATATCGATATTGCGGATTATAGGAGCCTGAAAGGATAATGGAATACGCATTATTACAGGCAGTTTTCTTGCCCTTACTTTTGTCTCCAGTAGCATATCTTATTGGTAGGAAGGCTGGTCCTAACCCTGCAATGTGGTTTACTTTTGCTATATTGCTGTATACAACTATCATAGTAATACAGGCAGCACTAAATGGCACCACTGAGGAACACTATCCTTGGACTGAACAATTTGGTGAATTTGGATTCTTGATGGATGGTCTTGCTTCTCCGTTTGCAATAATGATTTATGTGTTATGTACAATTTTGGCACTTTATTCCAAACCATACATGATTCATAAATTTCATGAACAATATGAAGAAGAACAAAAAGAAATTAGCATTACAACCGGAAATTCCACTATTGTAGAATCCCGTTCTCTTACAAGCTACGTTAACGCAAAGTCTGGCCTTTATTTTGCACTATATCTCGTCTTTGCAATGGGTATGCTTGGGACTGTTCTTGCAACCAATCTGATTGAATTTTATGTATTCTTTGAGGTGATGCTAATCCCAGGTTTCTTTTTGGTTGCGTTATGGGGTGATGGTCCCAGAAGAAAAATAGGCCTTATGTTCTTGTTCTGGACTCATGCTGGAGCGGTGGTTCTCCTGCTAGGATTCTTGATGATTGGTCTAACTGTAGGTAGTTTTGATTTTGTTGATATTCAAGAATCTGCAATTCCACAGGATATAGTACTTATCTCCGCTATTGCTATTTCAATAGGTCTTGGAGTAAAGCTGGCCGTCTTTATGTTTCATGTTTGGCTACCCTGGGTCCATGGTTCTGCTCCAACACCAATCAGTGCCTTGCTTTCTCCTGCAATGATAGGAATTGGAGCATATGGTATCTTCAGATTAATTGTTGAATTCCTACCTTCCACTTTTTCTGAATTATCTATTTGGTTCCACATATGGGGATTGGTGACAATGCTCTATGGTGGTGCTATGGCGTTAATGCAAGATGACATCAAACGACTCTTGGCATATTCTAGTATAAGCCAAATGGGTTACATCTTGTTCGGAATTGGTTCTATGTCTGCTCTTGGTTTGGCAGGCGCAGAAATGATGTATGTTACCCACGCGCTAGGCAAGGGTCTTCTCTTCATGACTGCTGGTATTCTGATCGTTAAAGTAGGAACTAGGAGTATCTCACAACTAGGCGGCCTTGCAGGCAAAATGCCAATAACTGCAGTTTGTGCTGTGATAGGTGCACTGACAATCATGGGTGTTCCACCAACAAGTGGTTTTATGGGAGAATGGATTTTGTTTTATGGAGCACTAGAAACTGCAATTGAAGAAGGTTCTACAGTTAGAGCCGTTACCTTTGGACTTGGACTTGTGGCTACGGCACTTACAATGTCTTACATGCTTTGGATGCTAAAACGTGTGTTCTTTGGAAAGACTCCTGAACATTTGGTAAATGTCAAAGAGGGAAGTTGGTACATGACAGCTCCAATGATGGTTCTTGCAGGATTTACAATAGTTTTGGGAATTTATCCCGACATATTTTTGGAACAAATTGTTCCATACATGAATGGAGTGCTGGGGGTATAGAATATGGCAACAGAATCAATAGGATTACCATTTGAGGTAGGTGCAGTAAGCGCTTGGCTAGTCTGGATACTACCATTTATTGCTGCATTAATTATGCCCGGTATAGGAAAAGCATCCAAAAACGCAACTGGTTATGTGGCAGTTGGATTCGCTTTGATGAGTGCCTTATCTGCTGCATCAATGCTCCCAATGGCATTAGAAGCGCATGAAATTCATGATCAAGTTATGTGGATTGAAGCAATTAATCTGAAAGGTGGTGTCCTTGCAGATCCACTCTCGGTGATAATGGCTAATGTTGTTGGATGGATTTCATTCCTGATTATGATATACAGTACAGGATACATGAAAGGTGACAAGGATATAACGCGATTCTGGTTCTGGATGATGTTCTTTATTGGTTCAATGCAATTAATTGTACTGTCTGATAACCTACTTCAAGTATTCTTTGGATGGGAGGGTGTAGGCCTTGCGTCATATGCATTGATCAGCTTTTGGTATCGCGACAAAAAGAAGGATCATGTTGGAACTGAAGGACGTACAGTTTTAGGATTACTGGATTACTATGCTCCAACACACGCAGGAATGAAGGCATTCATCATGACCAAGGTAGGCGATGTCATGATGATTGCTGGAATGCTTTTGATATTTCTCTTTGCTGGTACTTTTGGATTTAGGGAATTGATGGGAGACACTGCTTGGGCAACTGCAATGTCTGCCCAGGGATTGCTTGTTCCTGCCTTTGTTCTGTTATTTGGTGGAGCAATCGGCAAATCTGCACAATTCCCACTAAATGAATGGCTGCTTGAAGCTATGACTGGTCCAACTGCTGTTTCTGCACTGATTCATGCGGCAACAATGGTTAAGGCTGGTGTTTTCTTGGTAGCCAGAATTGGCCCTCTTGTTTTTGCCTTAGGCGCTGCAGGAATCTTAGCGGATCAATTTTTCGAAATAGTCGCATGGGTTGGTGCGATTACTGCATTGTTGCTAGCGACTCAGGGAATGGTAAATCCCGAGATCAAGAAAGTTTTGGCTTATTCTACAGGTTCTCAGATTGGTTATATGATGATGGCTTTAGGTGTTGCAGGATTGTCTGAACAATATGTTGATGGTTATACCGCAGGATTCTTTCATTTGATATCCCACGCAATGTTCAAAGCTTCTCTATTCATGGCGGCTGGATCTTTGTTGCATATTGTAGGCTCACGATTCATGACTGACATGGGCGGTCTTAGAAAACATATGAAAAAGACATATGCCTTCATGTGGGCTGCTGGCCTTGGATTGATGGGTGCACCATTTATTACAACTGGTTTCTGGAGCAAGGACGCCATATTTGCAGCTGTTTATGAATCTGGAAGCGAATGGGCATTACCACTTTATGCAATTGCAGTCTTAACTGCAGTAATTACTACATTTTACACCACTAGAATGATTGGAATGGTGTTCTTTGGCAAAAAGAGCAGACATATTGAAAAGATGGAAGAAGAGGGCCATCATATCCATGAAGCAACCTTGTCAATGTGGGTACCATATGGCATACTTGCAGTCCTCACTATAGGAATAGGATTAATTGGATTCTCAGCAGAAGGTGGAATCCATCACTTGTTCACAGAATATCTTGATCACACATTCGATATCCATACTGTTCACCATGAATCTGGTGACTCGTTCTTACCTGCCCCATTAGATGGACTCAATCCAATTGCTTTGGGTTCTTCTTTGATTGCATTTTCTATCGGCATAGGTCTAGGGTATGTATTCTATATCGGAAGATGGGTTGATCCAGTAAGATTTGTAAATTCCAATATTTTCTTTTACGCTATTCACAAAGTCATACTAAACAGATGGTATCTAAATGCAATTATCTACTGGTGCTTTGTCGTTGCACCTTTATGGCTTGCCCGCGGCATATTCAGATACTTTGAAAAGACCGCTATTGACTACGGAATGAATAATGGACTCCAGAAAGCTGTTGGTTGGAGTGCCAAAGTTGTTCAAGGAACGCAGACGGGTGTTGCACAATCATACCTTTTCGTATTTGGAGCAGGATTGTTATTTGTGGTCCTGATATTGTTGGTGTAGGAGAATGATGAAATGTTAGAAATTAGCTCTACCCCACTGGTTATAATAGCAATTCTAGGAGTCATTGGAGTTATCTTACCTCTAATAAGCATAGCCAGAAAAGAAAGTGGTTCTAATTCATTTTACGCAGTTATTGCATTTGGCGCACTTATCGTGTCTATTGGATATGTAGCGTACCAGTTAACAACAGAGCATATTTTACCATCTGCCGTATTTTCTGAAGATGTTTTAGCTGATGATGCATTTGGCGGATTCTTTGCTATAGCAATGCTAATTGTTGCAATATTCACTACAGTTAGCTCATTTAATTATATGAGAAAACAAAACCATCCTGCTGTTTACTACTCACTAATCTTACTATCTACAATTGGTATGGTTCTAGTTGCATACTCAACTGACCTTGTCATGCTGTTTGTTGCATGGGAGTTGATGAGTATTCCAACTTATGTTCTAGCAGGATTTATTAAAAAGAACCCCAGCTCCAACGAGGCTGCTCTGAAATATTTCTTGTTCGGTGCTTTATCTTCTGCAATAATCGTATATGGAATCTCCATATCTTATGGACTAACTGGTTCTACCAATATCGGTGAGGTCATTCAGGGATATTCATCTCTTGATGCGTCAATGCTTCCACTAGCACTGCTTTCTGTTGGCATGTTTATTGCGGGATTTGGATTCAAGATGGGCCTTGTTCCATTCCATATGTGGTTACCTGACACTTACGAAGGTGCACCTCCTCCAATCACAACGTTATTAGCAGCAGGCACAAAGAAAGCTGGGTTTGCAGCAGCTATCAGAATAATTGTTCTTGGAATGGTTGCATTGAACCTTGATTGGACATTGGCCCTTGGAATCATTGCAGTAATGACAATGACCATTGGCAACATTGCGGCCATCATGCAAAAAAATCTCTCAAGAATGTTGGCGTATTCAAGTATTGGACATGCTGGTTATATCCTGATAGGACTTGCGGTTGCACCGTTTTCTGCAGTTGGAATACAAGGTTCTCTTTATCATGTTCTTAATCATGCCGTAATGAAAGGTGCTGCATTCGTTGCAGTGGGTGGCATTGTGACCACATTGGCAGTTACCAATCTTGACAAATTGAAAGGATTAGGACGAAGAATGCCAATCACTTCGTTGGGACTTGTGATATCTTTGTTGGCACTTGCAGGAGTTCCACCACTGAATGGATTTTGGAGTAAACTCATGTTGTTCGGTGGCGCATTGGATGCCAGCTCTGCTGTCTCATGGGCACCGTGGCTTGCTATAGCCGGAGTTCTTAACAGCGCTTTGTCTTTAGCCTACTATGGTTGGATTATGAGACGAATGTACTTTGAAGGAGAGACTGAGAAAAGAGTTTCTGAACCAAAATCTGTTGTAGCTGTGATGATCTTCTCAATCATCTTTATGGTTGCACTAGGAGTATATCCTGAACCTATAATCCAGTTTGTTGAAACTGCCTCTCCAGTAATTAGTCTAAATGCTATGCCTTAAAAGTTGTAAATTTAATCAGGCTTTCAAGATTTAATTTTGCATTGTTGTCTGGTATCTTTCGTAGTCCTATTCTTGCTTTTTGTGAATATTCTTTCAAGAGGTCTTCCATTTTGTTGAATACATCTCTGGGATCGGAACTCTTCTTTATCAGAAAATTGAATAGTTTGTCTTCATTTTTCCAGTCTAGCAGATCATCTCTTATTTGATACGCAATTCCAATGTTTCTGCCATATTCTGTAAGTGCTTCTATTTGTTCTTCTGTCCCGTTAGCAATTATTGCACCTGTTCTTGCAGCTACTTCAAATGCCGTTGCTGTCTTGTATTCTATTACTCTAAGATAATCATCAAAAGTTACATCCTCACTTGTTTCTAATCTATTTTCAATCATTTCTCCTTCACTCATCAGCATCGCCGTTGTTGCCAAGTCTTTTGTGATCCTTGCATTATCAAGGCGTGACGATATGGCGAGAATCAATCCCAAGACAAAATCTCCTGTAAGTATGCTTGTATTGTATCCATATTTGATATGGAAGGGATCTTTCTGCCTACGCATCGTTTCATTATCTATTATATCATCATGAATAATTGATTCCATGTGCAGAAACTCAACAGCACATGAGGCCGCTAGCGTGTTTTCATCTACCTTACCAACACTTTCTGCTGCAAGTACCAAAATAATGGGTCTTATTCGCTTGCCACCATCTAGAGAGTATCTTAGAGGCTCAATGAATTCTGATTCTGAATACAGTGATAATTCTTTATTTAATGCTTGATCAATTTGCTTAATATACTTCCCATAGGTTTCAAGAAGCGGGTTAATCTCGATGTTTTTTCTGTCCAAGATAGCCTGATCCAAAACTTTTTCATTAGTAATTAAATCTTGGTGCTCCAGCCGGGATTTTCATCGATAGATTTTGAACCCGGGATCACTGCCTTGAAAGGGCAGTATGCTTGACCGGTCTACACCACTGGAACCCACACAGTTTTCATATTTTGTCCATAAAATCTTTTGTAAACCACAAAGATTTTTTTATTGGCTATTAAGGAACTGTGACATGAACTTAGTGAAAAAAATTGACGAAATGATTCAAGAACGAAGTTTGCTAAAACACCCATTTTATGAAATGTGGTCTGATGGAAAATTGACCTTAGATTCTTTGGCTGGGTATTCCAAAGAATACTTTCAACTTGTTAAGGAAGTTCCATCTTTTATGACGCCTATAATTAATCAGGCCCCATCATCCCAACAAAGTGAACTGATTGCAAATCAGAGGGAAGAATCCGAACACGTTAATCCTTGGATAAAATTTGCTATGTCTTTAGGTGTTCCTGAAAATGAACTAATTGAATATGAAGGACTTCCAAAAACCCAACAAGCGGTTTCCAACCTATCCAATCTAATGAATACATTTGAGGGCGGTTCATGTGCTATGTATGCCTTTGAAAAAGAAATACCAGAAATAAGCCAAACTAAGCTAGATGGATTGGCAAATTTTTACGGAATAACTAGTGATGATGCTACAGAATATTTTAAACTGCACACGGAAGCTGATATAAGACATGCAGCTGCTTGGAGGAAAATACTTGCTTCAGCAACTGAGGACAAAGACCATCTGTTAGATATTGCTGATAAGTCAATTTCTGCTCAAAATCTGTTGCTTGATAGCTGTTATGAGGCATATTGTTAATCTCACAACATTTTATACCTCAAAAAATTTCCTTGCTTTAGGGCCCATAACTCAGCTTGGTAGAGTAACCGGCTCATAACCGGTGAGCCAAGGGATCGAAGCC
>JAGQHF010000189.1 GCA_020431985.1 Nitrosarchaeum sp.
ATCCCTCTAGACCCGCTTTCTCCAGCTTGCGAATCCCTGCCTTAAATCAAAAAGAAAGACATACTTTCAAGTTGCAAAGAGCAAGACACAATCTTCTAAAAGAAAATCAAGACGTGAAAAGATGGTACGACAACCTTGCAAGAGGAAGCAGAAACACTGCAAATGTGAGGTTGAGACGCCTTGGACTGTTTTGCGAGCAGAACCATACAACACCACAAGAGCTTGCAGAGATAGGAGAAAAGGACAGCAGAAAAGTCGAGGACATTTTGTTTGATCACGTCTCATACATGGAGTCATCTGGCATGGCACCTGGATACATCGAGAACACTCGCAAGGCAATAAAGTCTTGGCTGGAATTCAACTATATCGAGCTCAAGAGAAAGATAAAGATCAAAAACGCAACAATTCCAGTTACGCTGCAAGACGAAAAGATTCCTGAAAAACATGAACTGCAAGAGATTCTAAATGCCGCAAGCCCTAGGGCAAGAACAATAATATCGTTTGTGGCATTTGCTGGATTGCGACCACAGACACTAGGAAACGACATTGGAAGTGATGGAATTGTACTATCTGACATTCCAGACCTTGTAATACAAGACGGTGAGAAAACTCACTTTAAGTCCATGCCAGCAATGATTACAGTAAGACCATCACTAAGCAAGGCAGGACACAAGTACTTTACATTTCTGCCAAGACAAGGATGCGAATATCTGTTGGGATATCTCTCGCAAAGAAGACTACATGGAGAGATACTAATATCAGATTCTCCAGTCATTGCAGTGTCATATGGTTATGACCAAAAACGTATTCACAGAGATACAAACCATTCATCTTTCATAACAACCACCACAATCAGAGATGAGCTGAGAAGCACATTGCGGACAGTCATAAAGGAACGGCCGTATGTACTACGCTCGTATTTTGATACGCAACTGCTACTAGCTGAAAGCCACGGAAAGATTGCACATGACTTTAGGGTGTTCTTTATGGGACACAAGGGAAGCATTGAAGCAAGATACACAACCAACAAGGGAAGGCTGCCAGAGTCTCTCATCTCTGAGATGAAGAGAGTTTTTGTTCAAAGCGAACCATACCTTTCGACCTGGCAGAATGACGCAAACAAGGAACAGGACAAAAAAGAGATCCTACTTGAGATGTGGAAGGATCAGGCAAAACTCTACGGCATAGACCCCATGAAGATCAAAATAGAAAAACAGAGAACAATCCAGAACCCAACAAGTGTTGCAAAGACATCAATTGACAATGAGATTGATGCAATAAAATCAGTCATACAGAACACGATAAGAGGAAACATCAGGAGTGAATTTACTTCTCAAACAGACAAAAAGGAATACGAAAGCAAGATTGTGTATAACGAAGATGAACTGTTATCCTGTGTGGAGGATGGTTGGAACATAGTAAAGGAGCTAAGCAACGGCAGGATCATTCTTCGCAGAAAATGTGTAATCAAAACTGTGTCTTGCGAGTCTGACTAACGACTCTACAATCTCTTCTTTTTCTTTGTATATTTTTTCAGAGATTATTGACAATAGCATATTGATAATTTCAACATATCGCTTGTTGGTCCTGCTAACCAGAATGTCAAAAAACTCGTGTTGCAATGTGTGAATGGCATCTGTCAAATTACACGAATAGATGTAAATTGTATCATCTACAACCTTGCCTTCTTTTTCTGATTCTGTTATCGGAGTCCAGACTATCTTGCAATTTGTTTTGATTCCAGTTAGGTGTTCTAGCCGTTCAAGTTCGTCTTTAAGAATTGGTGACTCTAACTTCACATATTCTAGATATTGTTTTGCATAAAAGTGGACTCAGAAAATATTTCTGGTAATACTATGTGAATTTAGATCATTAGTAAGTTTTAATTATTATGATGACTAATAGTTATTAGTGATTATTAATGCCAAAGAAACACATTCTAGACTGTGATGACAAGTTATGGAAGGAAGTTCTAAAATTCAAGATTGACAAGGACTTTCAAAACAACAACGAGACACTAGTGGAACTAATCAAACGGGGACTGAAAGGACATGGAAAGAAATGATCCTAGTCTTTTTAAATTATTGGAGGCAATTATTACATGAGTAATACGGTCATGCCCGAGGTTAGGGAAAAATATGTACAAAGATTTGCAGATATGCTAGAACCGTTACAGTCAAGATTAACAGAACTGGAACAAAACCTGGATTCCATCAAAGATGACCATCCAGATAAACAAAAGGCAAGACTTGATGTGCTGACTGAAATAAACAAAACCAAATTCCAGATTGAGAATGCCAAGAAAAACCTAGAATGTTCAAGAGATATTCCAATTGTAAGATCTGACAAAGTTTCTGAAAATATTTCAGACTACTATGTTTGGAATGATTGTTGGTATGACGAGAAAAGAAAGGCATTTGTTACTCTTAACAAGTATTTTGAAAAGTCAATCAAAGCAAGAGATAGAGAAATCCAAATTCAATACAATAAAGAGATGAATACTCTCTCTGGAATTATAATTGAAGAAGAGAAAATTCAGTTTAGATTTGGATATCCAGTGATTCAGAGTAAAAATCAAGATAATCAAACTACTTGGTGTATGTTACCCACACTTCAAGAAAAAATGCTTACCAAGGAAATTGTCAAAGGAAGATTAAATTCTGAATCAGATGAAAAATCTATTTTTTATATAACTGACTCTGAACCTTGGATTGAAGTTTTGGATACTAAACTGTCAGAAAGAGAGTACGAACTAGCCTGTGAAGTTGTACCGCATCTAGTAAAAACACCAATGGAAGTCTTAAAAGCAACTGCAGGGAGACCGTATGATAAGAAATTATTTGAAAAGCAAATGACTCAGATTAATAGTAAAAAGTAATCTTTTTTATTCAGAATAACATATTCCAAACCATCCGGCGTGGACGGGATTTGAACCCGCGAAACCTCGATGGTAAGGAAGGTATCGGCTTCCCGCACTGCCTAACTGTGCGACCACGCCAGATCATCATTACAATTTTTCTATTTAATTATGCGGTTCTAGTAAGAAATTGTTTTTCAAAATTCTATTTCGACGGAATTATTTCTTCTAGTGTTTTTGATTGTCTCAAACATTTTTCCAGCAGAACCTGGATGCTGATGCAACTGTTCTAGTATCTTCTCATTTGTTTTTACCTGAACGATAGGTTGCAATTGTGAAAATCTAGGAATGTTTCTTTGTTGCATCTCCAAGTATTCTTGTTGTAACTTAGGATTTTCGATTATGTTGTGTCCAGCATTGACATAATCCATCTCGTTTACTATTTCTCCTGGATTCATAACAATTGGTGCATTCTGGCCTGTTTCTGGAATTATCGTCTTTTCAATAACTGGAACGTATCCAGTAGGTTCCAGTGTTCTCATGTGATTATCAATATACTTTAGATTGTGATCTGCTAGACTAGATTGTCCAATTTCTATTGCCTTTAGGTTTCCTGCCTGCAAGATGTCATGGGATATTGTCTTTCCTACTTGTGGTATGTGCATTGCATGAGTAGCTGATTGAACCATTCCTGCAGGCAATCCTGCACCCATTCCACTGAATCCTGCCTTTGTGTATGTCTTGAATTTTTCACCAAATCCCATTGGAGGTACATTCATTGAGGAAACGCCTGAAGTCATCTTGCCAATATCATTTGAGGAAATCGGTGTGTTTCTTGTATGCAATGCATTTGCAACAGCTCCTGCACCTGACATTCCTGCAACGCTTGCCATGTTCATTGCAGCACTGTTCATCTGGTTTGATGCATTCTGTATGCCGCTTAGTGCACCTTGTCCGGCCACTGCACCAACTATACTACCAGCAGTAATTGCAGTGGTTACCATCTGTCCTACCTGTGTTGTTATCTGTCCTAGTATTGGTGCTAACATTACCGGAAAGAACACTGCAAGAAATCCAATTGCCAGTGATGCAAACCAGTCCTGCATCGCAGGAAGTGTTGTAGAATCAAGATATGCAAGGCCTGTTGTCAGTACAAGTGCTGAAAATATTGGAGCTATTGACAGTCCAACTAGATTATTCAGCATCATGTCCTTTACCTTTCTAAATAACGGAATCAGTCCCAGTGTGAGAATTAGTGGAATGGCCATTGCAATGATTATAGTTAACAGTATTCTGATTGTAGATATGATAAACATCATTGCAGTCATGAACATAACTGCAAATCCCTTGAATAGTCCCAGAAAGACATCCTTGAGCAGTGCTTGTCCAAATGCTCCAGGATCTGATAGTGCCTCTCCCCATGCATCCAGGTCTAGTGCATCAGGTGGAACCACAGAACCCATTGTATTCCACAGTAAAGCAGTCCTGTCAGCTGGATTTATTCCGGTATCAAACGGGTCAAGCAAAAA
This sequence comes from Nitrosarchaeum sp., assembly GCA_020431985.1. Classification (GTDB taxonomy): domain Archaea; phylum Thermoproteota; class Nitrososphaeria; order Nitrososphaerales; family Nitrosopumilaceae; genus HKST03. The sequence goes on from JAGQHF010000189.1 coordinate 4,387, forward strand.
TAACGAAAAGTTCTCAATAATTATCGCGTAAATATCCCATGCAAAGGGAAAAACCAAAAACAATGGCAAGAACAACAAGATCTTGCTGATTATGCTGATTGCAGTGCCTCTCTTGATTACTTTGATTCCCTCAAAAAAGTAAGATGCAATTGCAAGTATGCCAACCAATGCTAGAACGGAAAATGTAATCTGCACCAACAGCCAATAGAGATCCACACGTTCGTTAGTCTGTGGATTTCCAGTTATTGGATCTATTATGATATCACCTGTTATCTCATCATAGTCATAAAAAGTAGGCATGTCCGTGATTAATTCTGGAACTAGTGGACCACCAACTGCCACAAAACCTTGAGATATGGCAATCAGTGCTGCAAATATGATAAGACCAATTCCAAGCATTAGAGGAATTGTAAATATAAATCCATAATGGGATGACTTTAGATTAAATCTACAGAGTAATGATTTTCTTTTCACTGTAAAATATAGTCTGAATTTTATTTAAGGGAAGAATCAAATGTCTGTTATTAATTCACGTAATTACCAATCATCTTATAATTAGTTAAGAAATGACTTAATTATTGAGTGTTCAAACTGAACAGGGTTATTGTAAATACTGTGGTAGTAAAAAAATTGTAAGAGGAGAAAGGACTAATACTGTTTCCAACAACAAGATCTTTAAACCCGAAGTTGGAATTGGAACAGAAGAGGTCAATGCATCTGTGTCTTTAGGTTCCATTGGTAGATATGAAGGGAAAAAATTCATTTTTTCAACTACACAATGCCAAACCTGTTTCAATACAAATGTAGAATCTAGCATAACTCCTGTTGAACTATGTCCTGCTAACGAAAGACCTGTTGTCATCGTTCCTAATCTGTTATTAACAAGATTATTGGCCAGTAGATATGATCTAGAAAAGATTTACAAATTGATTGTAAGCATTAACCGAAGACTTGTTACAATATTAACCAAATGGTCCAAACAAGGACGTAATCCCTGTAAAAATAATCATGTTGGGTATAAAATCACTATTCCTATATTACAAAATTTGAAAATTGATTGCTGGGTTATAGTAGATCAACTAGATACAAAACTTGCTTTTAGAATTTCATATGGGGGTGAAGACATAGAATGTCCCTAAATGAATTAAATTATAAAATTTCAGACAGCAGTAAACATGTCCTAAAAGAACTTGATAACAAACTATTTGGATCTGATATTATTCTAATATTGTTATCAATTGGTGATATTAAAGGAGAAACCATTCTGCAGAAACAAGTATTTTTGACATGGAAAGAAGTTTATCAAAATGAAACTGCTGATCTAGGTTATTTTCCATACAGGTATGGCGCTTACAGTAGAATAATCAGAGACTCTTGCAAAATTCTGGAAAAGAACAATCTAGTCAAGGTAATAAAGCGAAAAGGTGAAGGATCAATTTTTAAAATAACGAGTGATGGAATGAAAGTTATTAATGAAAAAATTCTACGATTGAACTTGGATTTAGAGAAACTAAAAAACAATAAAGAAAACTGGGATGAATGGACACGAGAGGGCACACTAAGATATGTCTATAGAAACTATCCTGAGTATACTACAGAAACAAGGGTGAAGAGGCTAAAATGGTAATTTCTATTTCTCCACAGGGAAGAGATTCTTTCAATGATATATCTACCTTGAATATTGATTACAAGAACGGACGTTTCCGTACTCCCATGAGGATTGTAAACAGACATGATCTAAATGCTAAAGATAAAATTGGTGCTAATATCCCTCTTACACAAAATTCACATTCCTTACTTATTCAAGAATGGATTAATCCTTCTACTTTAGATTCTATTCTTAATACCAATGGTTATCTTAGAACAATGGCATATAGACTGAGAAAATACGTTGACAGAGTTAAGACTCCTAATCCCTTGGTTTTTTTGTATCCTACGTTAACAAATGATTCAATTGAACTCATCGATAACAACATTAGGGATTTTGCAACGTTTTGTTGTGATCTAGCAAACGAATTGGGTCTGGAATCAATTCTTTTACCCATAGTAAAGGATGCCAAAGAAATCAAGGACATTTGCAACAGAAAAAATGTGCAATTAATTCCAATTCTTAATCTTAAGGAGCATGATTTTTCAAGCTTCAAGAAGAAATATTATGATATTAGAAATTCTGATCCTCAGGATATTCCGATAATAGGATTCAGATTTTATTCATTTCCTTCTGCCAACTTGGCATATAATCTGATCATGGATGATTTTGAAAAAATTCATGAGAACAACCAAGCGACCATGTTAGTAGACGTAGATAGATTGTTACCAGGTAATCCATCTAATATCTCAGCACCTCACTATGGACCTTTTTTTATTGCAGATTTAGTCGCAGAACGATATGCTGGAGGCGGACCAAGGAACGAAGAAGATTCAGAAAACAATAGACCCGTAAAACCAGTCAAACCGGTGAAGCTATTCTGTAAAGATGATCTAGTAACTTCTACCATTGAACAATCACTTATCGATTCAGGAAGATTTAACATTAAAGAAGAGGCAAAATTATTTTCTAATGATAAACAACTTCAGGAATTATTTTACAGAGTAGTTAACAATCAAACAGATGCTGGAGATTGGAAAGATAATAGACCTATGTACATTTCTAGAGTTCATGAGAATATGCGTACAAGACCAGAAATGAGCAGTCTTCAAAAAAATATTGACTCTAATACCGCCAGTGATTATCTACAAGACAAATATCTAATGAACGAAACAGTATTGCAACATATGAAATTGAGGAAAACATCTTAATCACACTAATACCATTTTTTAAAACGTGGCGTAGTTCGAAAATTTTCTTTCAATGTTAAATTACTCTACTGGTGTCGTATCAAACATCTCTCGTTCCTGATTTGTTGGCTCAAACTTTGCATGAATGCGATGATTCTTTGTAAGGAATAACGCATGACCCTTGTTAAATGACTTTAATTTACTAGCTTCTTGATCTGATAGATTCAATACTACTCGTGCAGTCTCTGCAGCTTGTTCTTCTAGTCCCAAAATAATCTTTGTCTCTATGTTGTCAATTATCTTTCCAATGCCAGAGTCATCTTCCTTTGAGATGTCCTCTATTCTCTGAGATATAAACACAAACGTGATGTTGAGCTTTCTGCCCATTCGTACAATCATGTTGACGTATTTGGCAGCACCTGGCATCTTGAATAGCATCCATGCCTCATCAATTATCAGAATCTTTCTTGCCTTTGCAGGCAATCTGACGCACGTCTTGAATATCTTGTTTAGCAGCAAAATCAGTACCATTGCCTCTGAGTTTGTGCCTGATGCGCCATCCATTGATATGATGATTTTGCGTGAATCATTGAGTCTTGGCTTGCCTAGAATTATTCTTGACAGGGGACCGTCCATCAGATGATCAAGGTACTTTCTGTGAGTTTGTGGAATCTTTTCATAAAATTCTGTCATGTCTTTTGCCTTGTCACAATATTTCTGAAACTGTATTCGTGTGGTGTCTGGAGCATTTGTCATCTCGCCTAAAATGTCTGCAGCATCCTGCGGTTCCAACAATACAAACGGGTCCAGTCCAAGCTTCTCATCGCTCTTTGTAATGTTGAGATGATCCATTTGCAAGTATTCTGATATTACACCATACTCTCCCATTGGGTCAACTACAAAGATGTGAGATTCTGGAAATTGTTGACTCAACCTGTTAAGCAGAATCTTTACAGTAAACGACTTTCCAGAGCCAGACTTGCCAATAATTGCAATGTTATAGTTTGTCCTCTTTGCGATATCAAAAATTACAGGACCTTTCGAGTCCATGTTGATTCCAAGTGGAATACCATTTGGAATCTCCAGCATGTCAGCTGAGACAAACCCATACAGTATGGCGCAGCTTCCCCTATCCAAAGTAATCTTCTTGCCATACCCCTCAACCAGCATTGCAGCTTGCTTTGCAGAAATATCTGCAAAAGAACCACCGTGCAGCTTTATGTCCTTCTTGAACTTTTTTACAGAATCATTTAGTATTTTTTTATCTGGTTCTGTAACCATGCAGTTTATGACACACTCGTACAATCCAGTCTCCTTTCTTCTAAGTGACATCATGACATCATCAGCTCTTTTGTATTTTTCTGCAGATTCTCTGTTGTTCTTGGAATCCTCATAAATCAAATCCTTGTACCTTGTCATCTTTGTGATGGATTCCTCATGAGATATTGGCCTTATCCACATCTGTACCTCGGAACAGCTTGAAAAGATGTTGTTTATCCATGCATATGGCAGAGTCGATGGCACTGCATACAATGTAAAACACTTGGCATACTCTGTTGGTATGTCTGGTGTTGCTAGATCATCTGCATCTTTCTTGTAATCATAAATGGTCTGAATCTCCAGCTTGTTAAGATACTCTCGGATTATCTTGCGGTAAGGCGGTCTGCTATTCTCAATGTATTCTAGCTTTAGCCTCTCAAGCATGTCCCCAAGAGGCTCGTTTGACTCCAGATGAGCCTGCATTACAGGCATGACTACCTGTTGGCCTTCCACCGTAACTGCAATGCCTCTTCTTGATAGTGTGATCTTGACCTTGTCTTGGATTATTCTCAATATGTCAAAGAATTTCCCGAGCTTTTCTGCCTGGTTTGTCTCAGACAGGTTGACAAAGTTGGTAGGGATGATACTATATCTGAACTGGAACTGTGGTTTTGAGGAATTGTCACCAACAGATGTTGCATTGTTCTGTTTGTGTTTTTTTAGTAACGACTTTAGTTTCACTATATGTCAATATATAATTTGATAAAAGCAAAAAATGTTACAAGTTTTCTCTCCATCATGTTTGTTTAGATTGATTTCGATTTGGAATTTATCATTTTTATTGTTTTTTTGTTGTGGTGCCATGCCATAAGATGCAATACTGTAACTATTGCTGCAATCAAGCTGCTTGCATGTACATCTATTGTAAAATTATTCTTGTCAAACAAAAATGGCATCAAAAAGACAAATGATACCTCAAAACAAATCTGAATTAGAACTGCAGTTACGATATCAAATTTCATGTAAAGATTTTGAAATACAATGTTTGATTCATGTAGTTTTATCAGACATCTGTTTTGTATGGTTATCCCCATGTCAAAAACAAATGAGACAACCCAAGCTGCATATAGTAATGACATAATAAAAAATGGAATTTCAAGATCAAACAAATAGTAAAAAAATAATGGAGACGACAGAAAAGACAAGAACAGCACCAGGCGAATCCTTTTTTGGAATCTCTTGATATTGCTGATGTATCTCATCTCTTTTCTCTGTCTATTTCTTTTTGTCGGCAATCACAAGAGAAGGCTCTATTCTGTACTGCACTGACTTTACTGCACCGTATGCTATCAGGCCTACAGCCACTGCAATCAGGATAAAGTTGTACCCGTCTGCAAAGATGTCCTTGACAGTATCAGTAAGAATGGCTGAACCATCACCACAGTGCTTTGCAGTCGTGCCTGAGAGCAGGCCTGTATCCTTGATACACAATCCTGCAACGTCGACTCCAAGCACATCAGGCACCACTGTTACCAGTATGATGATTCCTATCAGTGCAACTACAATCTTGATGAGAAATCCACCAATGGATTCACCTTCCTTTAGATCGCCGCTTCTACTTTTTAGCATCACAGTATGGTATGTGATTTGATAAAAGCAGGAAGGAAAACTAGGTTTTTCCGAAAAAAACATGCACATCTATTTTGTCAAAGGATCAACTGTTTTTCATGTTCCTTGTTGATATCAAATGATTATCTGCATGACACAATGGCAGCTGCAAAAAAGAAAGCAACTACAAGTAAATCTGCAAAGAAAACTACAACTAAAAAGAAATCAAAGTAAATCAACATAAAATTTCTTTTTCATTTTTTCTTTAAGAATAAATGCAACATTGAATCACTTGAATTTGTCGTTTTTGGTTACTCGAATTGTATTTTGTCCGTATCTTTTCCATCAACAACTGTAGATATATCATATTCTGAATGTCTATCCAACAATATGTTCATAGAGCCATCATCCTTCTCAAATATTACAGAGTCATCGATTCCTTGACTATCCAACAAGATTGTAACTTTATTCAAAAGCTTTTCTTGTTTGTCATGAATGTGATTGTTTTTTGGTGACCTGTTTAAAGAAGACAATAATTTGTCTGTCAGATTGGAATTATTCCTTGTGTCTTGTCTTGTTGGCATTACTTGCAACATGTTGTCCGGTGTCAGTCTAATCTTGACTGCATGAGATTTTGTCTTTTCATTGTTGCTTGCTTTGGTTGTGTCATGTGACGCATCTTGTTTTTTCTTTAATGGTTTTTCAAAAAATGATTCTATCTGTGAGAATATGAGTTGCGATAAGGCCCTTTCTTTCTTATTTGGGATTTTTTCAGCTTTGTTCTTTGTTGTACTGTATTTGAAATCTGTAAGTATCTTGTCATTGTTGCTGTGAATTATCTTTTCTGGCTTTTTTCTCAAAGATGTTCCCCTGATAAGATACATCAGATTGGCCTTTATCATCTGGTCTGGCGTCATTATCTTGGTGTTTATCATGCCCAACCCAAGCGATACTACCAAAACCACGCCTGGTGCTATGATCTCTTTTGTGACAAAATAGGATACCATGGCAGCAAGCACGCCTGTCAATATGACTCCAAGCTGCCTAAATGACACCCTTCCTATTGGAAGTGACAGTGCCTTTTCATTTAGTATGGAATCATTCTCAAATACAACCAGTTCGACATGTCTCATTTGTTATCCTCACCTATTGAATGGTCATTTGCTTTTAAGGCAGATACATTGTTGTTTGCATCAATTTTCTTGGTTTTGATATTGATTGTAAGATTGTCATCAAAATAGATGGTTTTGTCATGAAAAGAATTTCTCTCTTTTGATTTGATTGGGTTTTTTCTTGTGAGGTTTCTAAGTATTTTAAAATAAACAAATAGTGATGCAAATGCAATCAGCACTACAAGTATAACACCATATGCTGATATGTTGTCTAGTGTTTTGTCTTGATTGCTTACGATGTCATCATTTTCAGATAAGACGTTTGAATCATTGCTATCATTTTCAAGGATGTCCTCTGTATTATCATCAGTGTTGATGGTAATGTCTATGTTCTGATCATCAAATACGTCTGAATCATTATTGTCAGTCTGCTCATCATAAACTGTAATTGCATTATTTTCATTATTGGCTGTATCATCTGTATTGATAGAAATTATCTCATCACCAGAATCTTGATTATTTGTCAAACCAACATGTGTAGAATCATCATTATCTAGAAAGATAGATTCGTCTACATCATTACCTGTTAACGTGACATCATCTTGCATTCTGTCTTGCTTGTTTTGCAAAACATATGATAGCAACTCAAACTCAAATACCTTGAATGGCTTTGTTATGTGGATGGGGCTGTACTTGACACCTGACAGCGGAAACGGAACATCTGGCGATACAAGATAGAATGTGGTGACATCATCAATGTCTGAATTTACGATATCTACATCATAGCCTACTTTGTATACATTGTGAAATTCCATTTCAGCCGTTTCAACCATACTTGAATCATTGTCTGTCGTATTTGATATCGCAGAATAACTCAGGTTCTCATCCAGTACTACCATGTGCGGATATGGACCAAACCCCAGAGATTCGGTGACTGGGCCCCATTCTGAGCCTAGTTTTAGCAGTTTGGGCTCATCAGAATACTTTAAGATTGAAAACAGCGTGTCTTGCAGGGATTGGGCATACCTTACAGCATCGGGATGTATGGTGTTGCCAGGCCTGACCTCAAAATTCTCCGAATCTATATGCAACACATAATGCCTGACAGAATCTGACATTCCATCATTCATTGATGTCTGTACAACCCAGATGCTTCGGTTAATTTCATTAGCATCTGAATCAAGCAAGTTTACAAAATCCAGCTTGGCAACATAACACAGACTGGAATTGTGCTCCATTCCCTTGGTAAAGTAATGGTAACTTTCAGCAGAGTAATTCGGCATCGCTTCAGGATCACATATTCTAAAAGTGTAAGAGTCTCCGACAGACAGATTCTTTCCCAGACTCCACATCTTGTCTTTTTGTATTGCAAAAACCTGTTCACTATAGTTTTCAGAATAGGCACTTGGCATTGCTATGTTTGATGACATTACAATTGTTGCAATGATTGCAGACATAACCAAGTAGGTCTTGATCTTCTTCACAAATGTATAGTTCTAGTTTGTTTAAAAGGAAAAATAAAGAGAGGAGAAGTTCAGTTTAGGATCGAAGTCTCTATCTTTTGTACAGGGTGTTTGAATATATCGTGATGTGTTGCAGCTGTCTGCTCCTTGTTGAATATGAGATCGCATCTATAGCATTTCCAGGTGGTTGTGGTTTGCAATGATTTGGTATTGCACTAAAAGTTATAACATTACCGCACGAATCATCACTGATCAAAAGGCAACATGCAGTTACTCAATTATGGATTATGAAATTACCCATCGCCTATATTCCTTATTTGCAAAAGAGAATAATCATTCTACCACTTGGAGCTGTCACCAAGATACTAGCGCTGGTTTTTGGTCTTAAGCTCCAAAATTATTTTTGCGGTAGAATAAATTTCAAGGATTGCTCAGAGCCTTAATTGTCTCCTTTTGTCTATGGGCAAAGATTTTTCCGAGTTTATCCAGCGCATACCATTCAAACATTTTACCGATAAATCCATGTCGCAGCTCAAATTCTATCTCATCTTCTACCCTTGTCTGGTTTTCATTTACTTTATGAAAGACATGAGTGTGCCTCCAGTGCTTGAATAAAGCATGATTGCTCATCTCATCGACATATGTGTATGGCTTGCAGGATGTTATCTTGGTATCCCAGGTCACTCTGGTCAGCAGCCTGCTTGAAAAGGAGGCAGTCTGTCCCTGAGTTATTTTGCCGCTGCTTGATTCTATTATCTGGAGATCCAGCCTTTTTGGGGTGATTACCTGCAAGTGGTGCAAATCAGTATAGAAATCCCATACCTTGTCAATTGGAGCATCCACAACAAAAGAATGATTGAAGGTTCTCAACTATGTGCATATCCCTCACTTGTAATATATCTGAAAGTGAATCTGAATTTTTTTTATCGCCTAATGTCCTAAATTATTTTCTTGATTGATATGGTAACAACAATGATGATGAGATTATTGGTTTTTCTCCGTGTACTTTCTATAAGCGACAAACCCGACTAGTATGATCAAAGACAGTCCCAACAGCACTGCAATCCATTGCGCAAAGACTCCTTCAAACAGCAGACTCTCGGCTTTTCTGCTTGGTGGATTGATGATGTACTCATCAACTTCAGACAATGTGACTTTAGCAGTCCCATTCCAAATGTTTTGAGCTGAAATTATCACCTCGTCTGCAAGATACTCTTGCGGCACAGAAATAACACATGTGTTCTCTGATCTTGTCTTGAAGCATTCAGGCAAATCATCACTACCAATTGTGATATCGTTAATCTGTAGTGACTTGATTTGCCCAAAGTTTGGATCATAATTATACAGCAATACTCTTGGGTTTGCAGGATCTCTTTTGATGTCAAGTGTGTTACCATCATCCATGTTTATCCAGTACTCGTATGGTATGGAAAAGTCATGCCATGTGTTATCAAATATGTTGGTAACCTCTTTTGTTCCGTCATTTGCAGATATGCTGATGTAAAACGGAGACAATGCATGAAGACCTGTAGTCAGAGGTATTGGCAGTCTGGCACTTTCAGAATCCAACAAATATTTATCCGATATTTCAGTCACATCATCATCAGAGAATGACTGTGGCAGTATTGTGTCATACTGTGTAAACAGTGATGCTGTCCTTCTAGTCTTTTCCAGAGTGACACTGCCAAATCCAGAAATATGATTTTCATCCATTGGGTAAATGTCATCGTCATTAGTTATGGTGATTTGATTGCCATCCATGTCAAGGCCCGTTATTATTTGTGAAAACCCGTCATCTGCCGTGTCATAGAATATCTTGTCATACATGTATTCATCCAGGTATTGGGTGCCTGGAATATCAAATCTAGGCTCAATCTCAAGCAGAATCTCCACAGAATCATCCTGGGTTCCATCCGAATCCACTGCAGTTACGGTTACCGGATTGTAAAAGAAGGATTCAGGATACATGTATTCAGTAAATGTCAGATGGGTCACGTCATGTCCTGCAAAGTGTCTTGACTGTAACGTGTCAAATACGGTTGCATTCTCAAACCTTGGAATCTTTAGAGTATCATCATAAACGACATCAAGTATTCCAGGATAGTCAAAGAATATTTTTCCATATCCAGACTTTACAAAGTTTGCAGTGGTGTGTCGTTCCACTTCAAATGGAATCATTCCGGAAAACTCCGTTGCAATCAGTTTGCCTGAAATATCTTCAGACATCTTGACAGGCAACTCGTTGTTTACAATACCAACATCATGTGCATCATCCCATATTAGATCAATATCATCCGAGTAGCTAGTATCAGCTACAGTGCCATCCAGCAATTGGTACTCCCATGGGTCCGCACCCCATGTAGAGTAAAAGTAGTCATTTATCTTGCTTCTTCTGTCCTCATGTATTCCAATCTCATCATCTGGATTTGCGTCTGTGCTTTCAGAACCAAAGTAATGCAGTGCAATACCAATCCTGTCATCAAATGCAAGTCTCTGGTCATCTGATAACACGGGATAGACATATGCGTCATAGATTGGCTCATACTCTACCACCAAAGCTGAAGTGGAATTGTCATTGACATCAATCTGCGGCGATATGTTGTACAGTCTTGTGTTGTATGATATGGTATGGTTTCCAATCAAGTCCAATGATGTTGCATTGTATACCGTGTTTCCTGCACCATAATCAAATGATTCAGTCCATGGTACAAATCCAGAGATGATCATTGTGTTTGTGCAGCTTGCCAAATTGCAAAAGAACTCGTCTTCCAGTGTAAACGGAGAATAGTCCTTGTCAATCTCTGCAAATATTGTACCTACTCGCTCGTTTTTCCACTTGTATATTGGATTGTGAACTACATTGATTGCATCCCACACATAGTATGTCTTATCCAGGTTTCTTGACGTGTATCCGTCATCTTCTGTAAACTCGTATCCGTCCTTTTCCATGGTGACCTCAAGATGCGGCAAAATCACAGGAGGAAAGTAACTGGCACTTGCACTGACTGTAGGCCATCCGCAATGCCACTTGCCACCTGCCTTGTGACATGTGTATTGTTCTGCAGAAGCCCTCTTTGATACAGATACCGATTCAAACTCTCCTATTGTGGGAGATATAGTAGCAGTACCAGAGTTTGAAGACGAACCATACGTACCACCTACAGGATCATCTTCTGAATCATGTCCATGTATCACGCAATCAGGACCATGTGAGATCCCAGTCAGGTTTGGTGTTGACTGTACTGGACAAGGCTGAAAGTGCCTGCACCCTTCCGTCCAGGTATTGATGTTATAGTCAAAGGCATCGCCAGGATAGAATGTCCTGTCAGGATTGTTTCTGTGGTATGGTCCATGATGTGCAGATGTAATTGTAATCTCGACATGCACAAAGCATCTCTCCTTGTAGAGAGTGTCAGTGGATACGGTGTCACTGCCAGATACTGAATGTGTTGTGAATAGTACAATAGAATCTGCAAACACATGATTGCTGTAAAGTACTGTAATGTTTCCAAAAATTAGGATTACTGCAAGAAATACTCCAAGTTTCACAAGATACAGTTATCGTTTTTTTAAAAACAAATCATTCTAATTTCATAGATACTTTTTGTGGGTCTTGAGGTATCTCTTCATGAACCACTTTAGAAACGGCAGCTCGTCATTTTTTGTTTGGGACTTTTCCAGCGCAGTATAGTACGAGCGCCTGTCACCATAGTCGATATCCAATAATGGATAGCCAAACCTGTTTAGTACATGGTTCATCATGAGTCTGGTTATCCTGCCGTTTCCGTCCCCAAACGGATGTATCGTTACAAACTTGAGGTGCACCATTGCTGCAAGCTCTACTGGATTTAGCTTTTTCTTGCTGGTATGGTACCATTCAAAAAATTTCTTTGCCATAATATTGATGGCAGTATGTGGTGGTGGGACAAACCTGCTCTGGCTTATTCTGACGTCATAGTTTCTGAAAATCCCTGCAATGTCTGGCTTTGTCTGCAGGAATAGATCCTTGTGCCATCTTTTTACCAATGCAAGTGAGATCTCGTCTTTCTGTCTCATTATCTCAAGGAACAGTTTCTGGTGAGTCTCTGCCTCTGTGATGTCGCTTCTTGGCCGATTAGAAGGGCTCAGGCCATCTTCTAGCAAAAGTGCGGTATCCCTTAGCGTAAGTGTAGAGCCCTCTATCCTTTGAGTATTGTATGTAAATTTGACAGAAAACGACTCTAGTTCTTTTTGCTGTACAGACCTTGGTATCTTCTTTTGTGATTCTCTAAAATTCTTGTAGATTTTTTCTATCTTTGGAAGCCAGTCCTGCCTTTCTATGTCTAGTGCAAACTGTCTTTTTCTCTCCTCGATGTCCTTTGGTATCTCTTTTCCCAGGTATGCCTCAAGCTGCTTTCTTTGTCCATTCTTCTTGGAGTCATGGTAAAGGTAATAGTAGTCCTGGTTTCCCTTTCTTCTCTTTACCACATTTACCATTGTATAATTTACCCAGGAAATTATTTAAGATTTATTTATTCTATCAAGTTTTCCTGGGTAATCTATCAAATACCCAGATATCATCAGGAAAAACACCATATTTTAAAGAATTCCTGTATTTGTTTCTCAATTTATTTTTGATATTTTTCAGATGAATGGGAAGATAATAAAACAGTCCATGGTACACAAACCCCATAGACACCATAACCTCCAACAACACTGGATTCATGATTCTTCCTCAAGGGAGTCATTGTCAGTGTCACCTCTGTTGCTGTCGTGTTGTTCATTGTGATGACATTCAGAAATGTATTCTGGATGATATCTTTGGTTGGTCTTGACAGATCTTAGTACGGGAATTGTAGTCCATACATATTGGTCATCATATGTCATCCTGTCAAGAAAGATGTCATCCTCAAATGGTAAAAATCGATGATTACAACATGGACATCTTACCTTCATGAAAGAAGATGGATGGTTTTGATTTAACCAGACATCTAACAGATCAGAGAACTATTCTAAACAATAGCCATCTTTGAAATATAGACAAAAAAAATTCATGAGTTTTTGGAATCGTAACGCCAAAACATTCTCTCTAGTTGTCCAATTTTGACACATAGACCCATAATGGGTTGTTCTTGATTACGTGTTCTATCTTGTACTTTTTTGGATGGTCTTGATTTTGGTTTTGGGCTTTGGTAATAGCTGTCTTGGAAACATCGTATCTGGGATGTCAACATGACTTAACACTTTATTGTCAAGCTCCTGTTGGATTATTCTTGTCTGTATGTGGGGATGGTTCTCCTTTTTGGATATTATATCTACCATCTCTGTTATTCCAGAACTGCTGGACTTGTCCAGTTTAGGTATTGGAAAGATCAGAACATCTAGTTCATTCATGGAATGATTTTACTGTATTTGATTATTAACCGCCGACTGTACATGATTTGGTATTTTGGGTGAACTAGTTTGTAGGCGGTTCCTTAAGAGTGCGGTTTGATGGGTGTGTGGAATTGGATACGAAGTAGATGTGGTATTGAAATGAGTTATTGTATAATTGCGAATCTTTTTCCTGAACCATCATATGCTCTAAATTTACAAATTGTCACCGACTTTGTGCCTGAAATGCAGTCAAATTAACCAGAAATTCAAGAAAGTAATCCGTGTGGGGACAGTCTGGACAGCTTGACAGTCTGGATTGTCCTTAAATGAAATTCAATACTGTTATTCATGAGAAAACCACAAACAAGCACATTTTTGTCAATCAAAAAACCGTGGATTGGTGGAAACGGAGAAACCGTGTATCTAGGAATCCCATCCAATATAGTAAAGCAACTTCAGATATCTGAAAATACTCATCTGATGATTGACCTGTTTGATGACTCTGTAATTGTAATCAAGAAACACAATCCCCAGTTTACAAAATCAGAGATATCCAAGATACAACAAAATTACACAAATAATTCAGATGCGGCCAAAGATTCAATCGTGGATGATGATGGTGATAGCAAGCAACCTGACAAAGATTACAACAACCCACTGGACAGAATAGACAACCTCTGATCATATGATAAACACTTCCACATCTTTTTTGTATTCATCAGGAGTCTGTGACTTGTAAATCTCTGACAGCTTTGGATTGGATGACCACAGATGACATGCATCAAATCCCATCTTCTTCCACTTTTCCATGTTGTATCTGGTGTGTTCAGGATGGCTTGACAGCTCGCTTGACGACTCTATCTCAACTGATATTGATTTTCCTGTGTCATAGCTGTATGCTATCAGGTCACTTCTGTCCTTGTCTTTTTTTATCTTCTGCAAGGCCAGTGTGACAAACAATCCCTTTTGAAGATAAGCTTCTATTGCAAGATGTGTAAGTCTTGGAATCTCTTTTGCGGTTCCAATTGCCCTGGAATCAAAATCAAAGTATCTCTTTTTGGTCTCCTTTGTAAGTGCATACCGAACATTTCTTGACTTGTTGATTTTTGTGATGTATTTCTTTTCCAGCATGTTCTGGAGTGTTGCAGACACGTCGTCTCTGTTTTTTGCCTGAATGTTTTTTGTAATGTCTGTCAGATTCAGTGACTTGTTCCAGTACAGTTGTACCAGTACAAGCCATTGCACCTTGTCCTGTATGAAATCAACTGTGATGTATTTGAGCCACCTGTTCTTTTGGATGTGGTGTTGTTGGAAAATGGATAAGCCATCTTTTTCATCATTGTCATCTATGATATCATATCCATACAGGTTGTGCTGGGTTGTGATGAACTGTCTTAATTCGTCCTCGTTTAGGTTTGATTTTGGGGGCTTGGGGAGCCAGAACTGTATTGGTGTTGGCTGCTCAGAGCCTGGAGTTGCCCTCATCTTGATTGTCCAGTGAAAGTCCTCCTGTGCTGCAAGCTGCTGTTGTATTTGCCTAGAAAATTTTGGATCCCATATGTTTGCCATCCTTGATGCATCCTTGCCAGATATCCTACCGGCCAATTGAGTACCACAGTTTCCGGTAATCTCTTCTAGTAATGATTCAGATATTTGTGCAGTTGTCTGGTGAGACAGCAACAGTCCCAGACGGTATGATCTTGCCTGGGATAGTATCATTGGCAATACTTGCAAGTCTTTTACAATCTGAAATTCGTCAATTGCCAGTATTACATGATTTCTGTCCTGCTCGTTTTCAATTCTTGCGGCTCTCTCCTGTATGGTGAACCACAGCTTTATGACAAAGGCCTGTATTGCTAATGGCTGCACATGGTGTGGTATGTGCAAAGCTGAAATCCTGGTTATGGTATATTGTCCTGATTCTATGAGTCTTTCAAATGATACAGTTCCATGTCTGACACAAAATACTTGTTTTAAAATAGGATCTGTTGCAAACTGTTCCACTCTGTTTAGCAGTGGAGTAAAGGATTCTGGTTTTAGTATAGCTATTGATGTCAATGCTTGTTTTAGATCATCACCTGGCATTCCCAGTGCACTAAACATTGTCTGCAAGAATGATTCTTGTTCTTCTTGCAAGTGTATTATTATTTCGTACATGTCCAAAAATGTTGGAGCGTCATTGTTCAGATACATGTAGTATAGTAATACACGAAATATTCTTTCCATCTGGACAAAGCTTTGCTGTTGTCCGTACCACTGTCTTACTATCTCCATAAAATATCCTACATATCTTGACACTATCTGTTGTCTTTCTTCTGGTTTGTATCTTGGCAACTCTAGTGGGTTGATTGAAAAGTTTGTTTTTATGGGATCAAGAAAATGAACTGAATTGTTTTGGATGGATTCTTTGTTGCATTGTTGTATGAACTTTAACGAGTCATCCCCTTTTGGGTCCAGATAGATGAAGCTGTTTGGAAATGTTTGGTTTAGGTTTGATATCTCAAGATGCTTTGCAATTTGCCTGATAAGTGTGGTCTTACCGGCCCCTGTACCACCAACACAGTAGATGTGTCTCGTAAAGTCTTCAGGCGATATTACCGCACAGTCTGAATCAGATGACTTTACAAAAATGCCGTAAACAGAGTCATTTTTAGGCTCAAAATTCGTCTTTTCTAGATATCCTAGACTGAATCCTGCTTTGTTAGTCTGCCTTGATGGCAGTGATACGTTTCTTGTGGTTTTCAGATTCTTGGTGGTAGATTCTGGCAGATGTATGAATAAAGGTAGCTCATCTGGATTTAGTATGAGAAATGGCAGTGGTCTTCTTTCTTTATAGTTTCCAAGAATTGATTTTTCAAAATAGTTCCTCAAAGCACTACTTAGAAATTTTTGTGGCAATGGGATTAATCTTGATTCAAACAGTTTAATCTTTTGATGATTTGTTTTCTTGTTGTTTATCCTTGTGAAATTATTTTTTGGTTTTTTGAAACTGTAAAAATTTGAATACTTGTAGTTGTATACGGTAAGATGATCATTGCTTGATGTTATGTTGTCAAATAATGATGTAATTGTATCTCTATTTTCAGATTGTATCAATCCTCTTATACTCATTATGATCTGAGAGTTTTGCAGCTTTTGCACAGCTTGATTGTGCAATTCCTTGTAATGATTGGCAAAGTCCCTTCCATTTTCTGGATTCTCATATGATTTTTTGTTTGTGAGATCATCAATCCATGTTCTGTAGTTTTTGTTGGTAACTGATTTTATTTTTTGGTCCAATATGTTGAGGTGTCCTTTGAGATATGGTGTAAAGTCACATGACGCAAACACAAACTGAATCCAAGCTTTATCTGTAAGCTGTATCATATTTGCAAGTTGTGTTATCAGTTGAGGCGAATTTGTCTTGTCAAGTGTTGTGGTGTAATGCCCATGGTACAATCCAACATCAAATATTTGATAATTCTCATACCTGACATCAAACCATTTTGGAATTGTATAATTCAAATCAGTAAACATACAATTTGGGTACATGTTTGATAGTGCAGTCTCGTATCTTTGAAGATCTGATTGTGACTGTGATGTTAGGACAAATGCAAGATCTTTTTCCTGTTTGTCCCACCAAATCTCAAAGGACCTTGTGTTATCTGAGAGCAATCCTGCAACATGAAATACTGTGTCCTTTGTACCTGCAGTGATTGGAACCATTACCATGGCACAATGAACTTCATTGGATGTGTCACGAAATTCCTTGGTTTGGTCAAGTCTACCTTTCTGTTTATGAGTATTTGACAGAGACCAGAATTTGCCCAAAATGACTCAAAATCATGCCTGCAATATGATAAAAGTGATAAAAATACATGCATTTAGACTGTTTTTCAGAATCTATCGAGCTAAAAACAAGTGAATCATTTGTGGAAACATCAAAAGCAATGACACTCCAAATAGACATGTCACAAATGGAATGATATTCTGTACCGTGGTGTTTTGATTACAAATTATTTGTAACTGGTTTGATACAGGTTTTCTGTTCCAGGCAGAAAGCACAAATGACTTTCTGTTTGTAGATGAGAAGGATTCAGCAGGAGTTACAAATTTTTCCCATCTTCTCTTTCTGTGAGTGAAAAATAATGCAAGGACTTTCCTGTGTCTTGGTTCTGCAAATTCTGGGAATAGTGTCTTGTTTTTTACCAGACCCAAAAGATTCAGAATTACATTATACAATGTAACTAATACTGCTACAATAGTTGCAGTTCCAATCAGAACTGTTATTGGAACCATTACAAATTCGTATGAAACAGGCAAGACTACTGCAATGCCAAGTATGACAAAGACATCTGCAGTTCCAGTTAACCTGTATAGGTACAGCAACAAAGAAGTTGCAGCTGCAACTATCATGCTCAAAATATGATATGATGTCACTGACTGCCAGTCAAAAACATACAATATGGCACCAAACCCACCAAAGATCAACCATACCAAATCTGGAATCTTGCGTGTCTTGACATCAAAGTATGAAGCTGCTCCAAGCATCGCAATCAGAATTATTATTCGCACAAATTCTATAATTGCAGTAGAATCTTCATACACACATCAAATTATTTGATTTAATATAACCAAAGTATACATCCAAGTTCCCTTGACCGTGGCACTTGGATGTATACTTTCAATCTAACAGACAAGTGAGAACAATTTTTTCTGCTTGTCTGATATGACATAATCTTCAACAAATATGTCTCTACACTCAGATGATATCTCATAGTTCCACCAGTGCAGCTTGCACAAGTCATAGTCGTATCTTTGCAGCTTGGTAAGACCATCTGCAGATATCCTAAGAATATCAGAGCGGTATGGCCTGTACGCCAATTTTCTGTCTACAAGATTACGTGCTGCTTTTGATATGTTTCTCTTGGAGTATATTGCACTGATGCTTTCTTGGTAGCTAGAATCAAACAGCCTTCTAAATGATGATATCATGTAAAATTCAGGCATGCGGTTATGATCTCTGATATACGATGATGATCTAGGCTCATTTTTACTCACAGCATAATACACTTCGGCCAAAAGACACAATGACAGAAACGAGATTCTCAGCTTGCAAGAAATTGCAAACCATCTTCCCGTCTGGGTTAGACGATACTGCTTGCCGTACTTTTGTATGTTATCTGCAATGTCAACATAACCTGCACGTACAAGTCTTCGCATAATAGTTTGTGTATGTGCATGTGATTTTGGATACGTAAGGCTAGTAATTTTGCGTATGGTTATGCAGTTATTTGGATAAAGAATCTGCAGTATGAGGAAGCTTGTGGAGTTTTGCCTTGTGTGTTTTTTGTATCTAAGTAACTGCTGTATCTTTGTTCTCTGCTTTTGTGACATCGTTCTCAACCTAGGCTGCAAGCTCTCCCCAAAGCAAAGTGAATTTGTCTATTCCTTGTTGTTCTAAAATGTCAAGAAATTCCCGTAATTGTTTTGCAGAGTCACAGTTTCTGTGTCTAATTTGCAACATATCCTGAGGATTCAAATGGTTTGTAATGTGTTGTGGGAATATGGAATCTTCTACATCATTGTTTTTATCATGGTATGATTCTTCATAGGCTGATTCTTCTGCGCATTTGTAATCATCAGACGAATATTCTTTTTTGTCTTTTGTTTTTGTGGTATCGTTATTTTTGTTTTTGTCGTTGTCATAATTACTTTCCTCTATAATGTCTTGCTTGATGTATAGATACATGGTATCTATCTGTTCAGGTGGTGGCCATGCAAACTTGGAGTCTGTCATACATGAAAGCATTGTGCTAATCTTTTCTATCAGGATTAGCTGGTGTGTTTTGGATTCAATTCTGTTTAGTTTTACGATGATGTATAGAGGAATCTGAATCAGAGATGGAGGAATCTTTCTTTCTTCTAGAATATTTGTAATCTTTTGAAGCTGCGCTATTGACTCATTTGATATAATACTAGATTCCTCAATTTTGAATATCTTTTCATATGGTGTATTAGTCAGCCATAGCATCTTGATTGCCTGACTTTTGGCTATTCCTTTTTGTTTCAGGATATCAATTGCATCAAATATCGACAATGGGTTTAGTGGTTCTTCATTTACCGTTTCATGGACGTGCTGTACTACAATGTCTGAAATGTCCTGATAATGGATAATCTGAACTGGAATTCTCATGTACGGATCTACCTTTTTGCAACCTTGCACTACATTGAGATTATTCATAGCATACATTTTTTGACTAGTCATTCCAATCTTGACTATAGGCAACGAAGATAGGTCTGTTTTTGCAATTTCTACAAACTTTTCAACCATCACCTTGCTTTGTATTGAAACCTGTACTGGAGGCATCAAAATGTCTGATATCCTGACATTAGATGTTGTAATATCATTAGTATTTACACTCAATGTATCA
>JAGQHF010000190.1 GCA_020431985.1 Nitrosarchaeum sp.
CCGACTTCTTCACCTCTGTGTCCTTTTTTCAAACCGACTTTAATTGAACCCATCATTTTTCCGTGTTTTGATTTTCAAAATTGAATTCTTTTCCTTCCTTGCCTTTTGACCAAACCTTTCCGCCAATTCCATATCCTATCAATCCCAAAAGCACAAGGTAAACTTCATAAGGGACATGACCGTCAGAGATCACAACACCGTTTTCAATGACAGGCATTGTATAAAAAACATCCTTTGACACAACAACAGCAATAAGCAGGACACCCATGACAACAAGAATGAACGTCATCAATCGGGTCATGCTTAGTCTGTCTGTTGCTTCCGTGAAAAATTGTCTCATTGTCTCTATATTAATTTTGAATTGATGAATTTATCATCACTTAATTTCTTTTCTATATATTCATTCCTGTGTTTCGCATAACCGTTGTTAAGTGATTTCTCTAATGCGAAATCCATTCCACCAAGTTTGATTTCATTCAGCTTTACACGTCTTCTGATTCTTTGAATTAGAATCAATACAGCAATAAGAAGTAATATTATTATTGGTTGTGTCCCGTATTTAAAAACGAATTCAAGCATTGTCAAGATTTTTGTTTAAGTGATGATTGTTAATTAAGATAAAAGAACGCTTCACGTCCCTCTATAAAAGCAGGAACGTGAAGGTGTCTGAAGTGAATGTGTGGTTTTTGCCCGGTGTGAAATTAAATTCAATGACAGCTTCAGCAGGTTTCATTGGATTTTTATAAACAAGCTTTTTATCTCTTAAGAAGACCTTCGTGTTTGTCAATAGAATCATTTCAGTTTCTTCAAGTTCGGTTTCATCATAAACAAGAAGATTCCCGTCCTGTTCTAATTCATTCAAATAGGATAGTTCTACATCACCATGCAGTATCTGACTGAAAGTTGAATCAGCTGTTGAACGTCTGAATATTTTAGAACCTGTTGTCTTAAATTTTAAAGTTTTTCCTGACGGGATTCCAAAATATGTGTTTGAATCAAGGACACCTGATCTGTCACTAAAGAACACTTCCATCTTTACACTGCCTTCATTTGTGATTATACCTTCCCTGACTGCACCATAAACCCAATCAGGAATTGTTGACGTGTCCCTTGCTGTCTTCACATATTTCGCATACGACTGTTTTCCTGTCAGGACATCTGTCTGACTGAAGGATTCTTTGGCGAAGCAAAATATGACCAACACCATAAAGACCGAAAAAAGACTTCTGACCTTTGTCATTTCTGTGTACTCCTTTTTTAAAGTTTTTAAGATTCTCATTTTCTTTACTCCTTACCTGCCTGTTTTGAAAGGTTTAATTATACAGGTGTCCCTTTTCCTTCATAAGTGATCTTTCCGGGACTTCCTGAAACCGATGCATCAGGGTCTGCATAAGCTTTGAATGTGACAGGATAAACCTTTTCATTCTTTTTGTTGAACTGAACTTCAACACCGCCAACGGGTTTACATTTGAACAGCTCAACCTTTTTCACTTTAGCAGAATCAAGAACCTGCTTGACCGAATATTCCAGAGCCATGAAGGTTGCACCCTGAACCGAATTAGCAGGGAAGTCATAAACAAGATCACCACCTGCATCAGTTATTTCAGCAGGGTCACCGCCAAATGCAATCACCATGTTTCGCATCGTATCTTCCACAAGTTCAATTGTGAATTCAATCATCCTTGCAACATCAAATGAACCGATTGGGTCAATGAACTGACCAACTTCAACATCCTTGTCTTCGGTTTCGACCTTTAAGGAAGCATTTCTGCAACCACCGACATCTGTGAAAGCCATTTCATCACCGACCTTGATTCCAAGATCACCTTCACCGATTTCGACATTAGCAACATCTACTGCCATTGTTTGTTACTCCTTATTTAAGTTTTAAGAATTATTTAAAAATGTTATTTCAAGCAATGTTTCTAAATAAAGCACGTTAAATTTTCCAACCACTGCATCTTCTTTTGTTGCAGGTTCAACCGGGTCAAGACTGCTGAACCCGTTTGAATCCCTGACCTTCTTAAGAAGAACGGTCATCACTTTATCAAGAACCAGTTTTGTTTCAAGTGTCTTCTGCCTGTTCACGTCATCTTTAAGTTCCTTGAATCCGACACCGTAATTATTCATTAATAATATCCTGACATTCTGCACTTCCTTCCCTGCTTTATAGTTCTGACCAAATATTTGCTTGTAATCAAACGGTTCATAAAGAACGTATATGACCATGAAGTCTTCCGATTTGGAAGGTGTTTCGTGTTCGGTTGAAGTGCAAAGCTTGATGGCTTCAAGAATCTTTCCTTCACCCATTTCATCCTGTATTGCTGTGACTACTAAATCAACTGCTTCCATCTAAACTCAATTTGTTTATTTCGTTTTGAATGAATCCCGTGTTCTGTGCCAAAGCTATCTTTAAAAAGGGAAGTGCCTTTGTGCCTCGTTTGGCTATGCTTCTTGCAATCACAAAAGCAATTCCCTGTGCAACTTTTTCAAGGTTCGTTCCTTTGGCACTTCTGAAGGTTGTCGGTTTACTTCCTTTCCTGACAAGACCCTTCTGAATAACCCACTTCTTAATTGCATCAACAGGGGGGAAGTGTGGCTTAGTACCTTCATGCACAAATATTCCGTGTGGTGTGTTTGCATTGACACCGATCTTAGCCATGATCTTCTGTGCTGTGATCTGCACTTCATAATCTATGTTATCCTTCAGCTGTCCTGATGCAACCTTCTTTTCTTGCTGAATAATCCTTCTTGCATCATCGGATATTTTAATGCACACTCTATATATAAACTTTTCAATGAACCTGACAACGTCCCTTTCAAACTTCTGAAGACCTTCCCTGTAAGTGTCCTTTTCCATCAGATTTCTATAATTAGTAAATCGTTTGTCAAGCAGATGTCATCATCATCATCTTCATCAGGGTCATAGGTTTCCAAATAAGTCTTAAGAATATTTTTAGCCCAACCCTTATATCTCTTTTCGATTGAATTAAGGTCAAACTCTGACAGGTTTTCCTTTCTTGATTCATCAAACCCCGTTGCTTTGGTCATACCGTCTTTGGTTGCAACAGTGTTAATGGTCACAATCACATAAGGGATAGCCATGTAAGTTTCAGCAAGTCTGATCTGCTCAAAGTCAAGTTTGGTGTAAGGGTTTTCTTCCGTTTCATCACCCGGTTCGACCAGTTCAGCTTCCATGATAAGATCATATTTGGTCTGTCCTATAATTTCAAGAACGTCACGCTTTGCTGAAGGAAACTGCTTTTCAATCACTTCCTGTTCTACTTCGCTTAAGTTTCCGACCACCTGCACTTCCTGATATGTTGTGAAATAATCCGCCATGTCTTTTCTTAATTAAAAAGACCGGGTGCTGTCCTTACTTCCCTAAGTTTTCAGTCAGACCCGGTCTTTGATATGATTCCCTTTTCCCAAAGAATTTTTTTAAATAAAAAGTGTGTCTTTATTTTTAGGGTTATACCTGCTTATAGACAACCATCATGTCACTGATTGCATAGTCAAATGACAGATATGCAGTTACAGTGTATTCTCTCATTCTCTTTCGTGGAACATATTCCCATTCAACATTCATTTCCTGACCTGAACCATAGAACAGGTTTTCTTTCCATGTCAGCATCACCCTGTCAGAAGGAAACTTTCTTAATTTCTTAAGTTTGATTCCCCTGAATTCCAGTTCCTGCTTTTTGACGGTCATAAGATCACCAAGCTGTGAATTCTTTTCTGCAAGTTCATCCTGATACTTCTGATAGAATGCAGGTGAAACCACGAACACCAGTTCTTCTTCAACAAGCCACTTTGCAGGAAGACCATTCGGGTTGTCAGCATCAAGCATTGCACTCATTACTTCCATCGGGGAATAATTCTGACCGAATGTTCCTGCTGTGTGTGCATTTACATCCGCTTCAGCTTTTGCCAACCATCCGTCTGTGATGTTGATGAAATCATCACCGCTGTTTTCATCACCGTTGACTGCAAGGTCAAGTGAATCATTTCTGAACTGCTTTTGGAAAGCACTATTGATTGCCTGATCTGCATTTCCCCTTGCAATGTTTCTTTTTAAGAACCTCTTAGTGATGTCGAATGCAACAATCACTTCTTCAGGTTTCAAAGTCCTTTTGGATATTGAAACGTCTGTCACTCCTGCTGGTGCTTGACCTTCAACCGCCTTACGCATTATTCTTTCAGCAAGACCTAATGTGTGCATTTCATATCCTTCAGCTTCGATCTCTGTCACAACACTTATTTCCTGAAGGAACGGTTCATCAGCAACGACTTCCTCAATGAAAGTCTCACGCTGTTCGTAGGTCATTTGACCGCCACCGCTTGTCTCGATTGCCTTCACAAGAAGCGATGCATCTTCAAGGGAATATCCCTCTGATACAAGCTTTTGAACTAACTGTCTGTTTGTCATTTTTACTTCCTGTCTTTTTAGTTTAGAAAAATTCTACTTTGTGAAGGGAATCACTATAATAGAAATAAAAGGGAATTACTTTTTCTTAGTCGTCATCTTCTTCATCGTCATCATCATCATCTTCTTCTTCAGGGTCTTCCTTCTTGCTTTTTGCAGAACCGGTATAGTCACCGTCACCTGTCATATAGCTGAAGACCTTCTTCTTTTCTTTTTTCTTTCCGTCTTCATTGTCATCAATGTCATCATCCTGTGCAGAACCTTTCGTTTTCTTTTCAAGCTTCTTGATCTTCTTTTGAAGTTCAGTGTTCTTCTTTTCAAGATC
>JAGQHF010000191.1 GCA_020431985.1 Nitrosarchaeum sp.
AACCAGAACCAGAACCTGTTCAATGTGGCCCTGGGACGGAATTTGTAAATGGAATGTGTGTCCCAATAAAAGAACCTGAATGCCCGAAAGGCTATTCATTCAAAAATGGTGTTTGTGTTGAAGATGGCGGCTGTTTGATTGCAACCGCAGCATATGGTTCAGAATTATCCTATCAAGTCCAATTACTAAGAGAAGTTAGAGATAACACTCTATTTAGTACAAACTCTGGTACTGCATTCATGACGAGCTTTAATACCTTGTATTATTCCTTCTCTCCAACAATTGCAGATTGGGAACGAGAGAGTCCAATGTTTAAAGAAGCTGTAAAGACCTTCATAACACCAATGATGTCTACATTATCTCTAATGACATTAGCAGAAGAGGGTTCTGAGATTCAAGTACTCGGAGTGGGAATCTCAGTAATTGCATTGAATCTAGGAATGTATATTGCTGCACCTGCCTTTGTTGGCTTTAAATTGCACCGCTACATCAAGACCAAAAAATAGTTCACACTCAGGTTTGATGTATTTATGAAATTACATAGGTGATATCTATGTATGATTCGTTTGTATTTTCAATTTTTTCTGCATTCTTTTTGACCGTTTTTGAGATTGGTGAAATTGCTTTTTTTGTCGTTTTAGGAGTGTTTGTTATACTGATAATTGTTAAAATAATAAAAAATAAGAGAGCCTCCAATAATTCTTAATATTTGAGCTTGTCAATTCACTCTAAGTTATTATATTGAAACAAATCTCTCATATTATGCAAGTTGAATATGAGGAATTTGATACCATTGAGGACATTTTTCTTTACATGGCCTCTGCTGCACCTCCGATGAAAAACACAATGCCTATTAACTCCTATAAGGGATATGTGATGGCTTTCATTCCTTTAAGTCCCTCCACCGGTGATACCTATCTCATGATCTATGCTAAAGGTACCCTTGAATCTGGAATTTATGAGTTCGATGTATCTTCAAAGTCTTTTAAAAGAGTTAATGGTATTGAACGAGCTGACAAGAATTATTTTATTTCTCTCACTCCAAAACGTAACACTATAGCAGATAAGGCCATCGAAAATCTTAACTGATTTCTCTGATATCTTTCTCGCAGAATTTTCTTGCTGTGTTGTGTGCAGGTGAATTTGGTTTATTGTACGACAGAATTTTTTGATTATAGTTTCTTTGTTTGTATTTTGGGGGCAGACACAGATCGACTTCTAGCATATTTATCGATAATCTCATCTGGCGTTCGCCCATTGAATAGATCCTTACATAATCCACGCAAATATCTCATTATTGCCCAAGTTCCGGCTTTCAAAATACCATACATGAAAACTTTCATTGGAGGACCATACGTCTTATTTCTTAAAATTATTGGAATGATGTCATTAATTACTCGTAAATTGTTTTCCCAACATTTCCAAAATAAGGTAAACTGAGCCTCATTCAGATTACCAAAATGCATTGAATTCTTTTCACTAAAATCTTGATAAAGAAGTGGAGCTACTAATCCTCTAAAATCCATTCCTCTAAAATCGCTCATCATATCAATCGTATACTGAACATCATCTGGGGTTTCATCTGGCCATCCAATTATTATTGTCGCAGCTGGAAACCAGTGGTTTTCATTTAGAATTTTTGCGCCTTCTCTTACTACACTCCCCCATTCCTCTGGTGCAAATGGCCTGGTCTTTACTCCTAAGTGTTTTTTTACCATTTTTGGAGCAACCGTCTCTATTCCCAGATTGGTAGCAAGCCATCTTCCTGTTTCATCTTGTCTATTGATTTTTGATATCTGATTCATCAATTCTGGGTCTGCTGCAACTGCGGAAAATGTCATGTGGGTTGTACCAATAAAATTTGCTCCAAGTCCCTTTAGCCCTTTCCAAAGTTCAGTTATCGCATCTCTATTTGGAATAAAATCTCTATTGTCGCATCCGTACAAAAGCATCTCATCTGAGTGCAACCAAACAGAGTCAAATCCATAATCTAAATTTATTTTTGCTTCATGTTGTAATCTTTCTAATGGGAGATCCTTTTTTGATCTCTTATTAACATCACAAAAATCGCATCCACGACCGCATCCGCGCATGGCCTCTATGAGTGAATTTATTGTTGGGCCCTCAATTACTGGTATATTTTGAATATTTTTCACAAAACAATGCATAAGCTCGGGAGCATCTCCTTTCTCCAAGTCATGGAATAAATCTAATGCTAATTCATCTGCTTCTCCCACAACAACTGTATCTATCCCATGAATCTTCATTCTGTCAGATTTTGCGAGTTCCCATGCACCATTACCGCCAACAACAACATGAAAATCATACTTCTTTTTTAACTGAATAATATCTGCACACATTTTTTTAAATTTCATTGCAACATAGGATAACTTCTCTGGTGACATTGTTGTTGTCACTGGAGCCATTCCGAGTGGGTCCATTACATTAATTCCAACAACTTTGGTATCTGGACCTATTGATTTTTTCAACATTTCTGGATTAGCCACAAACACCTCCTCTCTGTTATATCCTTGAAGTAAGGCACTTTCCACTCTTCTTAATCCTACTTGAGCTACTTTTACCTCTCCAGTTATAGGATCCGTCTCAACTGCAGGACAAAACACTTTATCAAAAACCCACTCTGGTAATACTTCGTAAGGCCCACATGCGATAAATCCGTAAAGAAAATTTCCCCTATAATTTGTCATCAAACTACGGTCTGCTGTTAAAACAATACGTTTTCCCGACAATATCAATTAGCATCGTTGCAGTATGGTATATATGACTTACGAGAGGGAACTTTATC
>JAGQHF010000192.1 GCA_020431985.1 Nitrosarchaeum sp.
AAATTCTCTTCAAAGGGACAGTAATCAAAAAAATGAATTATGAAATTAATGAAATTGAAGACATGGTAGATTATCTGGTCAAAACCACTCCATCAATAATCAATAAGCCCATAGAATTACTTGAAGAAGCTGCAAATGCTAGAGTATCGATTGAAGAATACAAATCCCTCAAAGAGACGTTAGAGATTATCAGAAAAATGAATATGAATATGACAGGATTTGGCCTGACAAAGCAATTTTTCATTAATCTATTCGTTATAAATTCGTCCGACTTTGAAGAAATCAACAGAACTCTTGAAGATATTACAATTTACAAGTATGAGTTAGAGAGTAAAGAAAAACTTGCATTACTTGTTATTTCAGATGCTGCAGAATCAGAGAAAGTTCTCAAGGTACTTAGAAGTTTTAACTCAAACTCATTTAAGATCCCAGAAGGATTTCCACAAGTTCCCAGTGAAGCTTATGCTTTAGCAGAATCAAAAATCAAAGAATTGACTGAGAAACAAGCGTCAATAGCAAAAGAGCTAGCAAAGATGAAACAATCCATACGCCGTGATATACTTACTATTCACGAGAAAGCACTTGTTGCAAAGGAAGTACTAGAAACACTGCGAAAACCAGGTGGAACCAAACATTTTGCTGTAATTCAAGGCTATATCCCGAAAAATATGGAAAAGAAGTTTTCAGAATCTACAAAACAATGGACATCAATAGTGGAAGACATTACTGATCCAAAATTAAGCAGTGAATCGCCCACATTATTTGAAAATAAGAGGTTTGTGAGGACCTTTGAAGTTATTACCAATAGTCAAGGCATTCCTAACAAAGGTGAACCAGATCCTACGCCGATGATTGCTCTCATGTGGCCAATATTTTATGGCTGAATGTTTGCAGATTTGGGTCATGGACTTTTGCTAATGGGTATGGGCTTGTTGTTCAAGGTAAAGGGACAAGGAGAACTCTCAAGATGGGGAATGTTGATTGCAATATCAGGTGCAGCTGCAGCGATTGCAGGAGTAGCAGCTGGTGAAGCGTTTGGATATCATCTGGAACACATGGGACCATTTGAAGGATTATTGGAAGAAGGAGGTGCATTGCACTCAGTTAGCTGGATTGTAGGAATTTTGAGT
>JAGQHF010000193.1 GCA_020431985.1 Nitrosarchaeum sp.
AAGAAAAACGATCATCCATCGCTTGATATAGTTACCTCAGATGGCGTTGAGTTGACCGGAAAGAGAATAGTTCTTTGCGTTGCAGGTAGTGTTGCAGCATACAAGTCAATTGAGCTTGCAAGGCTTTTGATGAGACATGGTGCAGATGTTACATGTGTAGCAAGTAACGCGGTTACAAAACTAATACAACCAGACTATTTCAAGTGGGCTACGGGAAACAAAGTCATCACAAAATTGACTGGTGAATTAGAGCACATTAGATTGGCAGATTATAACCAATCTGACCTAATGATAGTGTACCCAGCTACTGCAAACACGCTTGGAAAGCTTGCAAATGGAATAGATGATACTCCCGTATCAACTGTTCTTACTGTAGGGTTTGGTGCAAAGATTCCAATTTTGATGTGTCTTGCAATGCACAAATCAATGTACGATAATTATGCCATAAAAAAGAACATCGATTTTTTAAAAAACAAAATTCAGTTTCTCAACCCTCAAATGATAGAAGGTAAAGCGAAGGCACCAGAGCCAGAGGATGTCTTAAATTATGTCTTGAAAAGATTTGGTTTTTCGTCGGTACTTCAAAACAAGAATATATTGATTACTGCAGGCCCAACAATAGAATATGTTGATCCCATACGAGTAATTACAAACCAGAGTTCAGGTAGAACAGGCGTACTGCTTGCTCGAGAATTAGTATCATCTGGAGCAAAAGTCACATTAGTTTATGGTCCTGGAATCGAAGAACCTCCAAAAGGTGTCAAGACCATAAGAGTTGCAACAAGCAAGGAAATGCTTGATGCTGTAAAAAGAGAAATGAAGAGAAGGTTCGATATTGTCATAATGGCTGCAGCTATTGCGGATTATATTCCTGAAAATCCAAGTAAGAGGAAAATAAAAAGCAACCAAAATAGAATAAAAATTAATCTCAGAAAGGCACCTAAAATCATCAATCAGATAAAAAAGATACAGAAAGATACATTCCTTATCGGATTTAAGGCAGAAGTCAATCTATCAAAAAAAGACTTGATCAAAGAAGCAAAAAAGAAGATGGTGGATTCTAATGCTGATATGATTATTGCAAATGATATTGGTAATGCAAGATACAAAAAAAATCCAAACAAAAACGAAGTGGTTATAGTTGATTCAAAGCGGATCTTCTCATCTGGATGGATTAGTAAACAAAAAGTTGCAAAATTGATAAGAAAAGAGATTGAAAAAAAGATTGAAGGGAACTGAACTCAAGAAATTAATTGCAGAATACAGAGAAATCAAGATAAAAATCAGAAAGTCATACCAAACAAGACATGTTGAAAAGCTTGAAGAGATCAAACACAGATATTATCACGAAACAGGAAGAACCTTGGAATCAGATTACGAGGATTTGCATAGTTGAGTCTAAAGATGAAAATCAATCATACAAAATACAAACAAAGGAACATCACGGTATGGAATGAAGTAGCTCCAAGATATCATAGGAGGTGGGCGAAGGCAGATAATGGACCATTTTGCAGTACATCAAAACTAGTCCAGTTGATGGAATTGAAAAAAGGAGATAAGGTGTTGGATGTGGCGTGTGGGACAGGAGTCGTCACAAAAAAGATTAGAAATAAAGTTGGCAGTAAGGGACTTGTGGTTGGAGCGGATTCCTCAGTTACCGCTATTAACATTGCCAAAAAATGGAACAATTCGAAAGACAACATACACTTTGTAAATATGGATGCAGAGAAATTCAGTTTTAATTGCAGATTTGATGCTGCTACATGTCAGTATGCCTTGTTTTTTTTTCCAAATTCGCAAAAGGCACTAAAAAACATGAAAAATTGTCTCA
>JAGQHF010000033.1 GCA_020431985.1 Nitrosarchaeum sp.
AAGAAAATTTCCCCTATAATTTGTCATCAAACTACGGTCTGCTGTTAAAACAATACGTTTTCCCGACAATATCAATTAGCATCGTTGCAGTATGGTATATATGACTTACGAGAGGGAACTTTATCGTTTCTTTGAATGTGTTCTGGATTTCTGAATACTTCTGTTAACAATATTTGCGGCCATTGCTCCAGCTCCTATACCATTATCAATATTTACTACTGAAAGTCCTAATGCACAGCTTTGTAACATTGATGCTAGCGCCCCAATTCCTTTTTCTCCATAACCATATCCTACTGACGTCGGTAGCCCTATTATGGGAATGTCTACTAATGACGCTACTAATGTGGCTAAGGCTGCTTCCATTCCTGCCACTACTATTATACAATCTACCTCTTGCTCGATCATTTCTTTTATGACTGGGAATATACGCTGCATTCCTGCCACTCCTACATCATAACTGATAATGCATTTACAATTCATCGCCTCACACATAAGACGTGCTTCTTCAGCTATTCCTATATCTGATGTCCCTGCAGTTACTATTCCTACTTTCCCCCCATGAACCTTGATTGGTTTCTTAAACAATAATACCGTGGAGGACTTTTCACCCGTCTTGATTCCTATTTTTGCTATTTTTGCAAAACTCAAAATTTTCTGGTAATCTTTTTTTTTAATTCTTGATATTACTAACAAATCCTCTTTTTTCATTATTGTTTTAATGATTTTTTTAATGTCCTCAATCTCTTTATTCTCTGCAAAAATAACTTCTGGAATGCCTCTTCTTTTTCTTCGATTGATGTCGATTTTGGCAATCGTACCTATCTTTTCTATTGAATAAAGAGATAGCATCTTTTTTGCAGTTTTAGACGTAATTTTTCCTTGTTCCACTGATTCCAAAATTTCGAGAATATCCATTAAGTTCTAAATTATTAATGAATACAAAAATGCTTATATCTCTATACCTGAAATTGCTGTCTTCACGCTTTGTACTGCAGAATCAAATACCTTCTTTTCTTGTTCATTAAGTTCCAGCTCTATGATTTTCTCCACTCCGTTTTTTCCAATTATTGCTGGAACGCCAACTGTTACATCTGAATAACCATACTCGCCATCTAAATATGTCGCAACAGGAATTACCTGCTTCCTATCTCGTACCACTGATTCAATTATTGCAGAAATTGCATTTCCTGGAGCATGTACTGTAGCACCTTTTAGCTCAATTACTTTTGCTGCTACCTGTTTTGTATTATTTACTAATTCATCAAGCTTATCTTGTGAAAGAAGTGATGTCAAAGGTATTCCTGATACCGAGGAAAATCTTGGCAATGGCAACATATTTTCTCCGTGTTCTCCGATAACAAGAGCTCTTATGGAATCTCTCGAATGTCCCGTTGCCTCATGAATAAATTGTCTAAATCTTGACAAGTCAAGCATTCCTCCCATCCCAAATACTCGGCTCTTATCAAATCCTGATACTTTGTAAGTTATGTATGCCATTGGATCCAAAGGATTTGTAACTGGAACAATTAATGAATCGGCTGCATATTTTTTAATATTTTCAACAACACTTTTTACAATTGTAGCGTTAATTTTTAGAAGATCCATTCTTGTCATTCCAGGCTTTCTTCCTGAGCCAGCAACAACAACAACAATATCAGATCCTTTCATATCTGCAAAATTGTTTGAGCCCCTGACTTCTACATCAATTCCTTGTTCTGATAACATGTGATTGATGTCCATTGCTTCCCCTTGAGGTAATCCTTCAGCAACATCTAAAAGCAAAATTTGTTCATCTAATTTTTTTAGTGCCGAGAACAATGCGGCATCTCCTCCTACTTTTCCAGAACCTATTATTGTTATCATGTAGGCATGTCTTAATATTCAATAATTAAATCTAATGAAGCCAATTCTAGATAGAATTTATATGCATTTTTCGGTTTTTGTGGATTGTGGTTATTGTAATTGATCCCCAAATAGCGGGAATCTCTGGTGATATGCTTTTATCTGCATTGGTAGATCTAGGAGCAAATAAAAACAAGATTATATCTGGAATAAAAATTGCAGAGAAATTTTTGCCACATTCTATAATTTCTTCCATTGATTTTAAAAAAGTAAAAAAATCTGGCGTAGAATCAACTACGTTGTTTTTAAAAATTAATGAGGATGTGCATGAAAGAAAAGGTATTGAATTACGTAAGGCTGTTATTGATTGTGCTGACAAAGTAAAATTATCTCAAAGAGGAAAAAATTTTGCCATTGCATGCATTGACACATTAATTAATTCAGAGTCGAAAATTCATGGTATTTCTACTACTTCTGTGCATTTTCATGAAGCATCTAGCATAGATACTTTGATTGATATAATTGGAGTGACTATAGCCATCGAAGATTTGGGATTCTTTGACGAAAAAGTAGTTTGCATGCCTATTTGTGTTGGAAGCGGCCACGTTACTTTTTCTCACGGTATTATGTCAAATCCAGCAAGTGCAGTTCTTGAAATTTTAAAAAACTCTGAACTAATGATAAAAGGAAGCTCAGATGGAGATGAACTTACCACTCCAACGGGAGCTTCAATTCTGGTGAACTTTGCTACTTCTTTTTCTGAATCTTATCCATTGATGAAAATAAAATCAGTTGGATACGGAGCTGGGCAAAAGGACTTTGACAATTTCTCCAATGTTCTAAAAATTGTACAAGGAATAAATTCTATTCATTCACATGATACTGTAAAAATTTTAGAAACAAACGTCGACGATGTTTCTGGAGAAATCATCGGTAATCTAATAAACAAAATTATGAAGCAAGGAGCTAAAGACATCTCTGTATATCCAGGCATAACAAAAAAGGGACGTCCTACCAATCTAATTTCTGTAATATGTACTGAAACATTAATGGATAAAATTTTGGACACATTGATATTAGAAACTGGAACTTTGGGAATTCGCATTTTTACCTCGGAAAGATTTATTGTTCCCAGAAAAATCAAAACAATCACAATGAACCTGGATGGAAAATCTTTTTCAATACGATACAAAATTTTTAACTTACATCAAAAAACCGGTTTTAAAATTGAATTTGACGACCTAATCCACATATCCAAATCTCTTAACAAACCCTTAAGACAAGTCGAATCATTGATAAGAACTGAAATTCAAAACCGAGATACATGAATGCTAAACTTGACAATTTAATAAATTGGTTTAATGATAAGGGCCGAGTCTTTGTAGCTCTTTCAGGAGGAGTTGACAGTGCGCTAGTGGCTTATGCTGCATACAAGAAACTACAAGATTCTGCAATAGCAGTAACTGCTGATTATAAAACCTTGTCAACCGAAGAATTGGAATCTGCAAGACAAACATGTAGAGAAATAGGAATTAATCATTTGTTATTAGATTATAATGAATTAGAAAATGTCAAATTTGTAAATAATGATTATAACCGCTGTTTTCATTGTAGAACAGAGCTAGGTAGTCATTTACAAAATTTGGCTGAAAAACATAACATCACAACAATTGTTGACGGAACAAATATGGATGACTTGGGAGACTATAGGCCTGGAATTGATGCCATGAAAAAACATGGCATTAAAAGTCCTCTTGTTGAAACCGGCTTTACAAAAAATGATGTACGCGCATCTGCAAAATCTATTGGATTATCCATCTATGATAAACCATCAAATTCTTGTCTTGCTTCACGTATTCCTTGGGGTCAGAAAATCACCACAGAAAAACTCACTCGTATAGAATATGCAGAAACAATAATCAAACAAGTTACTGGCATTAGACATGTTCGTGTACGTGATTTTAACATATATGCTAAAGTCGAAGTTGACAAACAAAACATTGCAAAGTTTAATCAAGAAATCCTTGATGAGATATCTAGTAAATTCCATCTTATTGGATATTCTAGAGTAGAAATTGATCCGGATGGATATGTACCTGGAAAAATCAATGTGATGTAATTGATTTATCTAGATAATGCTGCCTCTACACGAATACATGATGCTGTTTTAGATTCAATGATGCCTTACCTCAAAGAACAATATGGTAATCCTTCATCTATTCATCGATATGGACGTGTTGCTCGTAAATCCATAGAAAAAGCAAGAAAACAAGTTGCAAGTCTTATAAATGCTGAACCTTCTGAAATTCTTTTTACTTCAGGAGGCACAGAATCTAACAATATTGTCTTATCTGGAATTGCTTCAAAAAAACCTCTTTCTCAAATCATTGTATCTTCAATCGAGCATGATGCAATTTTACAACCATGTAACAATCTTAAAATGAATGGTTTTGATATTTTTTATTTACCTGTAGATAAGTTTGGCATGGTTGATCCATCTTTTCTTGAAAATCAACTTTCTCAAAAAACAAGTTTGGTATCGATCATGTTTGGAAATAATGAAGTTGGCACAATACAACCAATAAAAGATCTTTGCCATATGTGTCATCAACAAAATGTTCTTTTTCACACCGATGCGGTACAAGCAGTTGGAAAAATTCCCATCGATGTTAAGGATCTTGACTTAGATATGCTTTCTATTTCTTCTCACAAAATTAACGGCCCAAAAGGTGTCGGGGCTCTATATGTCAAAAATGGTATTGATATTTCCCCGCTTATTTTTGGGGGAGGGCAAGAAAATGGATTACGTTCTGGCACAGAAAATGTTGCAAGTATAGTTGGTTTTGGAAAAGCATGTGAAATTTCACAACAAAATCTTGTAGAAAATTCCTCGTCAATTACACAATTACGAAATTATTTGATAGATAGAGTATTGCATGAGATTCCTTACACTACATTAAATGGAGATCCAAAAAAACGGCTCCCAAACAATGTACATCTTACATTTCTTGGTATAAATGGTGAGGATTTGATAATCAAATTGGATGAGCATGGGATTGCCGCATCAACTGGCTCTGCATGTTCAGTTAACACACAAAAAGCTTCTCATGTGTTAGAATCTATGGGATTTTCACATGAGTACATATCTGGCTCGCTACGATTGACCCTTGGCATGTTTAACAATAAAACTGAAATCGATAAAACCGTTATTGTTTTAAAAGAAATTATTAAAGAACTACGTTTAGTCTCACCGTTTAAGGAAAAATACTCCTTTCAATGACT
Source organism: Nitrosarchaeum sp. (assembly GCA_020431985.1). Taxonomy (GTDB): domain Archaea; phylum Thermoproteota; class Nitrososphaeria; order Nitrososphaerales; family Nitrosopumilaceae; genus HKST03. The sequence goes on from JAGQHF010000033.1 coordinate 5,125, forward strand.
TTTTTGGTTCTAGTTACTAGAATTATTGTTGCAATTCCAACCAAAAATATCAAAAGTGTAATTGTCCCAAATTCTGGAATCACATATGTCCCAATAACTTGAATTTCTGCATCATTTTCTTCAAAATTAATCTTAATTATTCTGGAATCTGAGTTTGTAACTGATTCCTCATAATTAACTTGAACATCATCAATTAGAATAATGAATAGTTCATCCTTCCCATCTTGTTTTTCGGCCCCGATGAACTCCCTAGGCAGATCTATTGTAATACTTCCCTCATCTGTCGGCTCAATCTGTATTCTTAATGCAAAATTCCTTGGGTCCGCTACCATATTTTTGACTGTACCACCTTTAATTGTAAACTCAACATCAAACGTACCTGAGTTTCCTGCATCTACTTCAAAGATATCTGTGGTTACCAGCACATCTGTCTTTGGTGTGAATCCGAATTCTGTTTCTGCCACATTTCCTTCTCCAAATGATGCTCTAATGGTATAATCTCCTGCTTTATTCCATAACGGACCTTCGGCAATTACTGTGTGAGTATAACTGCCATCTTGTGCCACAGTGATTTGTGCAATATCTACCATATTTCCTTCATGAAAAATCTGCACTACAATGGGTGTACCAGGCACTATGGTAGTAACTTGTCCTGAAATTACAATTGTATCTCCTTCATCATAATTGTTGTCGTCTGTTTTTATTGTAATTGGATTTGTTTGAGCAAAAACTGTAACGAATGAAATCATAACTAAACATGTGACATAATAAATTTTTTTTACCATAAATGCATTTCAACTGATTTTGTATATCTTCTTTACTACAAAATGAAAAAATGGAAAAAGTTGTGAATTTAGTATTTTGGCATAATGCTGAGTCTTGATCTTGCTGAAATTGCAATTATTGATATGATTGCAACTGCTAGGATCATCACTGCTATTGTACCAAATTC
>JAGQHF010000194.1 GCA_020431985.1 Nitrosarchaeum sp.
GTAAAGATGTAGTTAGAGCCATAATATTTGAATGATGTAATGTGGTTTCCGTTTGAATCGAATTTTTCAATTTTTCCATTTCCCTTATCAGTTACGTATAGATTACCTTCATTATCTGCATCGATTCCAATTGCAGTAATGAACTGTCCTTGTCCAGTACCACTAGAACCAAAAGATAAAACAAAATCACCATTCGTTGTGAATTTTTGGATTCTGTGATTCCCAGTGTCAACCACGTAGATATGATCATTTGAAGAAACTATCCCATTTGGGAATAGAAATTGTCCCTCATAGACACCTTTTGAACCCCACTCCGAAACAAAGTTCCCATCATGATCAAATTTTTGAATTCTGTTTAGTTCACGATCTGAAACATAGACATACTGTTTATCAGATGTAATTCCAGAAGGATAATGAAATTCTCCTTGCTGTTTGCCACTGTTGCCCCATTCTGTTATAAATTCTCCATCACGTGAAAGTTTTTGAACACGTTTATTTCCTAGATCTGTTACGTAGACATTGCCCTCGTCATCTACGGTAAGAAATTGTGGGTGCGAGAAATGCCCAGGTTTTGCTATACCAAAAGAACCCCATTCAGAAATGAGATCATAATCATTTAATGCATACGAGCTGGGTATAATAGAAATTGCAAAAAATACTGCAAAAATCCCTGCAAAGATAACAGGTTTGTACATGAATTTAATTACATTATTGTACAAACTTCCTCAAAGTTAGTATTTGTTGTAGTTTTTGTCAATAAATTCTCAAAAAGGTTTGTTTACTTCGCGTGTAAACACATAACTCGCAAGGCCAATCATCACAACCACAAATGCACATATCACACCAATGCTCAACAACGCTGAAATTCCACTCTCCGTGACTCCAGTCATCAAACCCCGAACAAGCAAAACAGTGTATGTTACAGGATTGAGTTTTGCAATAGATGCAAGCCAATCAGGAAGCAGTTCCAAGGGGAAAAGAGCTGGGCTAAGCATGAATAACGGCATACCGAGAAAATTTATTATTCCCCAAAATGTTTCTTGGGATTTTGCAGTTGCTGCAACCATAACAGATATTCCTGAAAAACCTAACGAGAATAGAATTACAATTACCATAATAGGGGCAAAAACCAGAGGATTAGGAAATGAAACACCTATTGCAAGCGCTATTCCCAAAATAAGGCTTGCCTGTAAAGCAGCAATTAGGGAGATTGCAAGCATTTTCCCCAAAGCTATGGCAGAACGTGATATTGGGGACGTTAAGGCTTTGTTCATAAAACCATAACGCCTATCCCAAAGTGTGTTAACTCCACCAAATATGCTTGTGAATATGGCGGTAAGAATTATGACTCCAGGAGCCATAAATTCTATGTATTGTCCTTCGAACCCTACCGACTGAATCAAGGGTTGTGTTCCTGCAAAAGTATTTCCTATAACCACAATCCAGATTGCCGGTTGTATCAATCTTATCAGAACTCCACTGCGTGATTTTTTGTATCTTTTCAGCTCACGCCAAAATATTGTGTAAGTGTCAAATATCAGAGTCATGCGCGAAGCCTCTTCATTTTAGCATGCTCGTGTTTCCGATTGAATCTAGAATCTTCATCGCGGATTTCATGGCCGGTATAAGAGATAAACACATCATCAAGAGTAGGTTGCTTTAAGGAGAGAGTGTCAATTTTGATATCAAGGTTAGAAGACAATTGAAAAACTTCTGCTATCGTGTCACTTCCACTAGGCGCAAATAATGTTATCTTATCATCGTCAGATGTGATTTTAGATATAGATTGTATTTTTTCTAGTTTTGAAATAAGGGATTTTCGAGAATCTACATCTTTAATTTGTAATGTAAGAATTTCATTTCCCACAGAATTCTTCATATTTTTTGGAGAATCAATTACCTGAATTTTACCATAGTCTATTATTCCAATTCTGTCACAAAGTTGGTCTGCTTCTTCCATATAATGTGTGGTTAGAAATATAGTCATACCAAATTCAGTGTGGATTTTTTTTATATATTCCCAGATTTTTCGCCTCGTCTGGATATCCAGTCCCACCGTTGGTTCATCAAGGAATAAAACCTTAGGATGATGAAGTAATCCTCCTGCAATGTCAAGACGTTTTCTCATCCCACCTGAATAGGTTACAACTGGTTCATTCTGTTTGTCAGATAATTCAATAAGGTTTAACACATCGTCGATTCTTTTGTTGATTTGATCTGAAGAGATATGATTGAGTCTTGCTTGTAGTATCAGATTCTCTCGTCCTGTAAGATACTCGTCAACAGTTGTCTCCTGTTGTACATAACCTATGTTCTGTCGCACTTTTTTTGCCTGAGTCACAACATTATAACCAGATACCAATGCCAATCCAGATGTAGGTTTGAGAAGAGTTGTAAGGATCATCATTGTGGTACTTTTTCCTGCACCATTAGGTCCAAGAAATCCAAAGAACTCACCACTATCCACAGTAAATGAAATATCATCCACTGCTTTGACGTTTCCAAACGTTTTTGAAAGCGATTTTGTCTCTATAGAATACAATGTTTTGATCGGTTGTTTCAATTATAAATTGCAATCGTTGTACACAGCGTTTAGACTAAAAAAATTTAAAGAGTGAAGAAAGAGACGGCGTATGAAGGGACTGTGCCAAAAATGTCACTCATCTAATGTAGAAATCACGGTGATAGATGGAATGCCAGTGTGCCAGCAATGCAACAACAAGACATGACTTAAGCAAGCAATTTGAATTCTTCTTTGGTCATTTCAAGAATAATTCTTTCGCCTATTCCCCATATATTGGATTTTGAGATAATTTTAGAATGAACAAAACCATCGCTGACTTCAATTGATTCCAATTCGTTTGTGTCAGGATTTCTGTGAATTCGCTTTACCTTGCCAATCTTGTGTCGGTCAATATCAACAACAGAAACTCCAGTTCTGATAGGAGGACAACTGAGTAGTAGAGTCTCGTCTGTAAATTTGTCAATATAGTCACTACCAAGAAAATAATCTTTGTTAAATCCCTGATGAACCGTTACGCCAGACACGTTAAGAGTCTCCCGATTAATGTGAATATGTTTTACCTTTCCATATTCTATTCCTTCTCTATCAATAACTTTTTTTCCAGTGAAGGTGTCTGCAGTTGTAATATTTGTGGGCATCCCATCAAGTTTAACGGACATGATACCTAATTGAGGGGTTTGTTTATCTGATCAAATATCATAATTTTCTAGCAATGAGGTTAAATTACTTGACAGAAATGATCTGTTATGACGGATGAGAGCGTGGTGTGTAGAGTTAGTCTTGTAACCAAGGGACGGAAAACAGGCATTGCACATTCAGTGATGTTACGAATGGTCACGTATAATGGCAAAATGTATTTCTCAAGACACAAACCAGACTCTGACTGGTTTAAAAATGCTATTAGAAATCCGGAAGTGGAAATCAAATATCATGATACTGTAAAGGTAGGAAATGCAAAACAAATCAAAGACGAAGTATTATGCAAGAAGATATCTCAATTAAAGTATTCAGGAGAGAAAAGAGCAAATGAGAAAAGAGTGGTAATTGAAGTTACACCATATGAATAATGGTTGTAAGCCCTCGACGATCATACTCAACATCATTGTCCATTTCAATTACTGTGACGGTAAATGAAATTACATCTCGCTGGTTTGCTTTTTCTGCATGAAGTTTCAAGTGCACATCCATAAGATCAAACTGGTCAGCAGGAAGATCGGTTTCATCCAGATAAGCTCCACAAGTTGACTCTATTCTAAACCGATCATTCTTGAAATGAAATCCTAACTTCGTTTTTCTTTGATCTCGACCATTTGCTTTTACATTAACATCGATAATTCCAGGTTTAGCCATAGTATAACCAGAGACCCCATTAACAAAGATGCCAATTGGGAATGGCTTTCCAGCAGTAGATTCGGCCATCTTTTGTATGCCATCATTCATTACAACATCAACTGCTTTAATGGATTGAGCTATCTTAGCAATCCATTCATTGGTTCTCTTTATCGTAGCATGTATTCCATCTCTTCTTTTTTTGTCTTCATCCGCAGGAAGTTTGTAGTAATCCACCCATGCTTCATAATCATGAGAAATGTCTTCGATAAAGTCTATGCATGTTCTTTTGTAGTCGTCAACATTGTCTGTTCTTTCGGATGCATCGTCTGTCCGCATTCCGTCATAATCCATCGGCAGTGCCATTGAAGAGGCTTAGATTCGTACCTCTAAAAAACTAACCCTGCCAAAAAACTAATGAATGCATAATTCTTAATGATATGAGATGATATTTTCAGAGCTTATTCAAGACTTGCAAAAGGAACTAAAAACAAACTTAGCTCAGATCATATTTTTATTAAAAAAAAATCCGGCATTAGGCTACACACGAATAGTAGAAATTGGAAAAGATGTGGGCAAGAGATACAACATAAAGCTTGTAGTCAATTTTCCAAAAGAAGGCAGAATTGACGAATATCATATGTATGGTAAAAGAGATTTAAGCCTGATTATCGATTATGAAAAGAGAAATTTTCCAATAGACAGAGAAATAATCAAAAAAAAGGCTATCGATATTTTAGGCGATGTGGGGACAGAAGACGCATATATGTATGAGAATAAAGAAGGAGTGAGAGTATTTTCAGAAGGTTGGAAAATTGATATTTTGCCACATTCATTGCACATATGGACAGAGTTTAATGAAAAGGTCACGAAATTTTGTGATTGGTTAATGGATGAGGTTTATCAGGTAAGGCGTAAGTAGTTAAAGACTCTCCAACTTTTCAAGCAGTCCATGTGCTTCATAGTTATCAGGCTGGATTTGCAAGATTTTCTTACAACATTCTATGGCCTCGGTTTTTTGTTGTAGGGCCAGATGAGCATTTGTTTTTAGGGTAAGAGTTTCCACATCATTATTATTAATTGACAAGGATCTTTCAAAATACGGAATGGCTTTTTTACTATCCTCCAAAATGTAGTATATGCTTCCCATAATGAACATGAAATCAGAATCATCTGTAAATCTAGACTCCAATCTTTTACCAAACTCTAGTGCTTCTACATACTCACCTTCTTTTACAAGTTTTTTTAAATGTCTTTTTGGATAACTAAACAAACCAACCATGTCAGTATCTTTCTATATTTTGGATAATTTAATCATGTATCAAAAAAATTAGCCAAACCATGATTCGGGTTCTGAACCGGAAGATGTAGAAGTCTTGGGAGTTGGAACTTTCATTATGCCCTCTTTAATCAAAAATTGAATTCCTTGAACAAATGAAGAGTCATCAATGGAGCCATCTGCCCACCAACCAGCATTGTTCTTTATCCATGAGGGAATTGATTGGACCGATGGTGAAGGTGTATCGTGAGAAGATATTGGAATTTCTAATATTAAATAATCAGCCGGCGTTGACGGTACAATTCCTTCTGGTGCAAGTCCATATACCCATACAGCGTAACGAGCAATGCCAGGTTCAGCATTTACAACAAAATCAATCAGAGTTTGTCCTGATGGAGAATAGAGAAATGGTCTTCCTTCATCTTTTGCAAGCGAACGTAAGGGTTTGAGATCTTTATCAACTAACAAGAAATCATACTGTACCTGGTTTAGAAATTCAGTATCATCAAATTTGCTAAGAAAGTTTATCTGTACTTGCATATTGCATCCTTTAATTGGATGTTCAGGTCCGTAGAAAGCATGAACTTGATAGCTGAAGTTTTTGGTAGGTCTTTTGACCGTCTGTGTTCTCTCAAAATTAGTTGGACAGCCCATCTCAGCAGCTTTTTCTGTTTCACCCTTAATTCCTACAAAAGGATCTTCCTTTACATTTTCCTTATACTCTAATAATTCAAATATGTATTCAGGTGGAGGAATTCCTTCTGAAACATGGGTTAAAGTTTTTGCTTTTATAGGAAATGGGAAGTCATCTACAAGCCAAACATTGCTGTGGTAGCCACCAGTTTTCCAAGACATTCGGACTGTTTCCCAAGTTCCTGCAGGAACTGTGATGGTTTCAATGGCAGTGGGAATAACTTGTTCTCCACCAATGTTTCCAATCTTACCCCAAGACTTTGCACGGAATTCTTTTGGTCCTTTACCTCCTGAACTATCATCGGATGTAGCAAATGCTGAAAGCCATGCGATGGATGACTTGAATGCACCCCTGTAAACACTGAGTTGGTCACTTCCCCCTGTGGGTTCTGGGGCAATCTTACCCAATTCAAGTTCGCCAACAAATACCTTATTACCGTCATACACAACTGCTTTTGCAAGCCATTTAGTCTCAGAGCCAACCTGTTTATCTCCTTGAATCCAGAAATCCATCTCAAAGTTGGTACATTCTTTGTAATCTACATGACACATAGAATATCGGAAGTAGTCACCCTGTTTGAGTCCCTCGCCAGCATACCATGTTCCATCTTTGTCAACTCCACCAGATTGAAATTGTCCCGCCGCTGTTGGTAAAGAAAATGATCCTGAGATCAGTATTGCAATTAATGAAATGGCCATAAATGCTGCCTTCAAATCTAAAAAAAATTAACACCACGCATAGTTAAAGGTTATTCAAATAAGCAAATATAGAGGAAAAATCAGTTTTTAGGTATGTGTGAGTGCTCAAAAGTTCACCTTTACGAGGTAGAATTCAAGTTGGAGGGAATGACAGTTGTTCCGACTCACAAGAATTGTGGATTTGCCCTTGATGAAAAACAATCCGACAAGTTTCAAAAAGACTTGGTAAAGTCATGGGGCTTCGAGGAAGACGAAGACTAGTCAAAAAAAGAAAAAATGTTGTGTTTTCTTTAATGTTCTGCGTTCTTGCAAATATCTAATTTACAGTCACAGGTATTGTCACAGTAACATTCTCCTTGCATAGCACAGTCACATTCAGTACCATTTTCTGCTTGTGCTGCACATCCACATGCTGCGTCGGACATATCATAGCAA
>JAGQHF010000195.1 GCA_020431985.1 Nitrosarchaeum sp.
CAGTCAATCAGAATTTTGCTTTCAGGTGTAGCCAATAACATACAAGATCGGCCAACTTGTCCAAAGCCGCCTAGGGTTAAGAGGGAAACCTCGGATTTCTGTGCCAATCTTGGCCGGAATATTTCATCGCCAATTTGTTTGAGCTGTTTACTTCTGTCAGCTGCAGACATTTTGAGATTTGAGTTTATTGTTTGAATGGTGCGAGATGGTATGGTTGTTGCCTTGCGTATTCGTAATTTCCAACCTATTTTTTCGGTGATTTCAGCATGATTGAACTCCTTTGCATCTCTTTGTAGTAGCCAAGGTCTTTTTGCCTCAATTGATACCTCACCAATCGAAGTATCAAAAAAGGCTCCCTGAAAATTTGCTTCTTTTGGAATGCATTCAGTAAGAATTTTTCTAGCATCATCTTCTGGTTTTCTGATAGATTCATCTGTTCTTACAACAATTCGTTTTTTTATTACATTGACAAGATTTGAAATCGCCTCATTGTTTTCCATTAGGTATCTTGGGGAGTTAGTGTAAAGTGCTATTCGAGGTCCTTCATACTCAATTTTTGTAACATTGGCCTCTTTGGGAATACTTTGCAGTATGGTGGCCATTATGTTTTGGCTAGAAGAATTTTCTTTTTGCTGTTGTTTTCTTTGCATTAAATCACTAAAGTTCAATGATTGCTTTTTTCTGCTCATTGGTTAACAGACGGAATCCATCCTTGTCCATGATGGCAACGTTGATTCCGTCACCAGTACCAATGTTTCTCACAATTGCGGCTTTTACTGCTCTTAGAGCAATTTTCTTTGCCTCCTCAACGGTCAAGTCAGGAGAATATTCATCTTCTAATGTACCGTATGCAACAGGAGAACCGCTCCCCGTTGTAACATAGGATTTTTCCTCAACTGAACCGAACATGTCTATGTTATAGAGTGCAGGGCCACTAGCATCATAGCCTCCGACCAGAATGTCTGCAATAAATGGATAACCGCGATTTTGATGAAATATTAGCGAACATAATCTTGCAAGCGAATGAATTGGTATTGGTTCTTGTTTTTCTACACGATGAATTCGGGAATGGTATCTAAGGATGTCAACAATATTCTGAGCATCTGCAACTCCCCCTGCAAGCGTTAGTCCTGCATGATCATCAATTTTTTGGATCTTCATTGTATTGTTGTTAGCAATAAAGTAACCCGCA
>JAGQHF010000003.1 GCA_020431985.1 Nitrosarchaeum sp.
GAGTTGACTCTACCACAGCTTCAGGAGTTGACTCTACCACAGCTTCAGGAGTTGACTCTACCACAGCTTCAGGAGTTGACTCTACCACAGCTTCAGGAGTTGACTCTACCACAGCTTCAGGAGTTGATTCTGATTCTATTTTTTTATAATTTTTATCATGATTCATATCATTTGACATTAAACTAATTTTTTGACCATCATTAAAAAATGATCTGTTGATTGACCATTCATTTGACCCTATTGAAAGGTTTAGTTTTAAATGGCATGATGCATTCTTCTAGTTTTATCTTCTCCCTCTTTCCGTTGATCTGAGCAAAAATTTCACCATCATATGTGCATACGCAGTCACTAAACTCCAATGAACTATCCCATATTTTGAAAAATTCTCGTAATTGTCTACTTTGATACTCCCCTAAACCTATTCTTTTCTTTGCTAGGAACTTAAAAGCCAAAACTACATGTCTTTTCTGATAAATATCAAAAGTCCTGATCCATCTACTGCATCTTTCTATTTGATCTGCCGGTACCGGCAGGGATGTTCCGGTACCAGATTTCGCTTCAATTGTAAATATTGTATTGTCTTTAGTGCTTACTGCAAGAACATCAGGCAAGGCTATACTTGGAGATCCTAATCTAAATGCATTCCATCCTTCTATGGAATTAAATCGTTTTACAATTGTATCTTCCCAATGATATCCACGTTGTCGTCTAATCCTAGCTCTTTTTTGATTTGTTTTCAGTTTAGCCCTCGTCTTTAGTTGCATTTTTTTCACATTGTTTTTCGTAATTACGGTATAGTAGTGATGGTAATTATATAATAACTCAACAAAGTGAAAGGAGTTTGTCAGTTTGCGTTAAAATTCAGAAAGATTTTTTTATAGTTTTGTGTAATTTTTTTTGATTCGTTATGAATCTTGGTGGCTGTTGATTAAATCAATAATTCTGAAGTCATCAAACATTTTTAGATTATTCTTTCTATTGGTTATCATGTGTTCCATAGATGTTTTATCTAAGGAGTTTTTATTAGAGGAACTGTTGTTACAAAGAGAATTTTATTTAAACACTTTCAAACATTTAGAACTTAAAAACATCGATGAGAATTCAAAAGAAACAAGGCAAATGATGAAAATCAATTTGGGAAATCTGAAATCCATAGAAGATGAAATTGGAAAATTACTGAATTACTAACATTTCATGTCTTCAATCAGTTTATCAAGTGGTAATAATCACAAATTTTGTGATTGAAACAACTTCCGCAAATTTGTGTACGTTGAAAAAAGAATTTTCAAAAATATATAATGGAACAAGCCACATCCAAGAAATTATACCAATACAGCCTACAGGTGAATTTCCTGTAATCTCCAGAGATCTTCAGTTACTACATACGTTTGCACAGAAAAACCCAATTTACTACAATTCTTATCCTGAAACCAACTTGTCTACTCCTTGCATGGTTTATGAAGGTGATATTAACGAACATTGGTTAAACAGTATTAAACACAGCTCAAGCTGTCAGCCATTTTACCCTACATGGATATTTTCTGCTTATTTGTTGGTTTTGTCTATTAAAAATAAGGGATACAAAGGAATCGTAGATATTGGATCTGGTGATGGCCGTATTGCTTTTTGTGGCAAAATTTTAGGATTGGAATCACACAGTATTGAAATTGATGACGGTTTGATACAATTACAAAATGAGATAGTGTCATCTACTGGAATGGATTTTAAACCAATTTGTGCCGACGCATTAGATTTTGATTATGGTCAATTCTCAATTAAGCATAATGCCTTTTTCATAGGTGGATTGCCTCAAATGGGAGGAGATATCTTGGCAAATAGTATAATTGAAAAAGTTTTCTCTTTGGATAGAACGCAAACATGCTTTGTTTTCGCAGGTTCATATTCCAAGAAACATCTTTCTGGAATCCAAAAATTGGGTGGCTGGAGTAAACTAGTTGAGAAACACAATTTGCGAGAATCTGGAATCCTCTCTTTACCTACAGTCTGGACGTTTGATCAGGATGTTGATACTCCCTACATATTTGCACTCTCTAAAAGCGAAAACTCAAAAAAATAATTATTTTCAACAATTCCACATTGTGTGATTTTTACAAGTTGATTATTTTTAGGCGTTCCCGACAATAATTTACCCATTATTCTGATCTCTTCTGTCATCTCTATTATGCAGAAATACTCATTCTCTTTTTTTGCAAATTCAGTTATACGTCCTGTCTGTGGGCCATCTTCCATTATGACTTCTCCAAAACATTCATCGCAGAAATCCATCGGGGGCCAAACTTTTTTTCCACATTTTGTACATTTTCCTATAACAAAATGTCCTTTTTGTAATTCCTTATCTATATTCAATTCTCTAGAACCAATACCGTTGATGATGTAGATGCAGCAGCCATGTTGTGAATAAGACCTTTTTTTGGACTATCTACTTGTCTTGAATCTGCGTTATGCTGTAATTGCTGCATGATCTCAATTGTTTGAGCAATTCCAGTAGCACCAAGAGGATGACCTGCTCCTATTAGTCCTCCCCGAGGATTGATTTTGAAGTTGTTACTGGAAATCCCCTCTTTTACTATGGTCATGCCTTTTCCTTCACTTGCCAATCCTATTGATTCTAACGCCATGGGTTCACACACAGAAAATGCATCATGGAGTTCTATTACGTCTAATTCCTTAGGTTGGCAATTTGCCATGGTTAATGCGTTACGAGCAGCAATTGTAGATGATTCCATTGAGGAAAACAAAGTATTTTTTGTAAATCCTGCTGAAGTGGTTTTTTGACCTATGCCCGTAATCCAAATAGGGCAATCAGTTAATTCCCTAATTTTTTTTTCTGATGAAATTAAAATTGCAGCTCCTCCTGTGCATGATCTAGAGCACTCTAATAATCTGAGTTCTTCAGTTACTTTTTTTGAATTTAATATATCTTCTATTGTATAGTCTTCACTTTGCAGTGCATTCGGGTTTTCTCGGGATTGTCTGTGGTTTTTGAATGATACTAATGCCAGATCTTCATCTTTTACAGCATACTTTTGTTTGTATGATTTCGTAAAAATGGAAGCCCAATAAATCGGATGACTGTATTCTCCTCTGGATTTGTCCCATTCTAGAATCTTTCCAGGGCTGTCGTATCGCTCTGCACCTGAAACTAAAACAGATTCGGCTAAACCAGATGCAACATAGGAATATGCAGATACAATTGCATTTGAACCTGAATTACACAAATTTTCTACAGAATGGGCAATTTTGGGCTCAATTCCAGAAATTTCAGAAAGAATGGGTGATAGATATTTTGAATTATGATTTGTAGATACTAAAACCCCATCAATATCTTTTTTTGTTAAATTTGGACAATTCTCAAATAAACTTTTCACAGAATGCAACAGTAAAGATTCTACAGGTTTGTCTTCCAAGGAAAATTTAACGAGTCCAAATGCAGCAATTCCAACTTTATTCATTTTTAATCGAAAATGTTTGAACCGTGTCTCTGAATGAATCCATGACATCTCCCACGGGGTTGAATTGTATTATGGGTAGATCTATACCCGTATCTCTAAATTCTGACAGTTGTTTTTTGCATTCTTCTGATGTTCCACAAATTGTAAGTTCGTCTAGCATTCTCTTGGTAATTAATTCATGATTTGTTTTAAAACCAGATTTAGTATATTCATCATAGATATTGGTTGTTTCTGTTTTGAACCCATTTTTAGCTAAAAATTCCCTATATATCTTGCCTACGGAAATGTAAAATGCAAGTGTCTGTTTGGCTCTGGAAATAGCTTTTTCTGAATCTTTTGAGGTACATGTAATCAACTGACATGCAACCTCGATTTTTCTCATTTTCTGCATTGTTTGAATCGTTTTCTTCATCTCTTGCTTTGGTCGTAAATAAAATATTGTTCCGTCAGCTATGTCCCAAGCTAAATTCACCATTTGTTGATTCACTGCAGCAATGTAAATTGGAATTTTTTTTCTGGGAGGTTTTATTAATAATGTGAAGTTTTTTAAATTAAAAATTTTGCCATTGTAACTGATTTTCTCTCCCCCGTAAGCCATTCTGATTATTTCGACATATTCCCTCATCCGTCTTAATGGCGTTTTAAATTCATACCCATGAAACTCTTCCACTATTGGTAAACTACTTGTACCTAATCCCAATATGAGATTCCCTTTTGATATGGTATCTACAGTTGCTGCTCCCATAGCAATTGTAGCTGGGCTTCTTGAGTAGATGTTGATTATAGATGATCCTATTTTGGTGGTTGTTATTTGTGATATCGCACTTAACATTGAAAAATTTTCCATGCCCCATGTTTCTGGAACCCATATGATATCCGTATTTGTTTTTGCAAGTATCTTGGAACACTTAAAAATCTGATCTATTGTTAAAAGTGAACCTAAACTATATGATATTCTCATGACACTCTTATGTCTGTTTGATATTCTAGTTTATCTCTTTTAGCATTGTGTAAAATATGATTGAGGTTATTAATTATGAAACACGTGCATGACTAGTAATCGTTGGAAGATTTAATGACACCCAATAGAAGTGCTTCAGCACACGCTTTTTGGCATGATGTTCGGAAATACACATCATCCCATAATCATGATGAACCATTTGTGAGTGAGGTGGCCTACATGATGGTAACCCTGCACAGAACTGGTGCCTAGGAACAACTCATTTTATTATTTCATCGATGACTACTGCACATTCTTCGATGTCTTTAAAAGAATCTATTGAGTGCCAACTAACATTTCTAAATTTTACCATGTTCAGTTTTCCTTCTTTTGCATAATCCGGAAAAACCGTTTTTTCAATATCTCCTTTTTTTGGAAGGTCATTAATTGTCTTACTTGATAAATGATAAATTCCGGCATTCATCCAAAGATCTGATATCTCTTTTTTCTCCAGAAATTTTGTAGCTTTAACACCGTCTGTTTCAATAATGCCATACTTAGTTCTTAACTCAATTACTGCAATCGAGTCTGGTATTTCTGCAATCTTTCTTAGGTCGATATCTGTTATCACATCCCCGTTAATGACAAAAAATGACTTTTCTTTGATCTGTTTTGCAGCCTTTTTTATAGCTCCACCAGTACCTAACATCGTTTTTTCTCTGGAAAAGGTTATTTTTACTCCTAATTTTTTTACTTTCAAATAATTCTCTATCATGGATGTTTTATACCCCGTACAAACAATTATCTCGCTTATCTTGAATTTTTTTAGATATCTTATCTGCCATTCTAAAATAGGGATATTATTTATCGGCACTAGTGGTTTTGGAACATAATCTGTTATGGGTCGAAGTCGCTTTCCTTCCCCTCCTGCCAATATGATGGCTTTCATCAAAAATATAGGTGATACAGGCGCATTATAACTTTGAGTTGGATCATTCTTTACACGTCCCTTCAGAGTATCTATTACTACCAGCTAGATTTTATCAGAAAATTCAAGTTTGGTTAGGGTTTTTCTGTAAGATAGTAATGTAGTTCGGTATAGCATTCCTTGCAGTATTCTTTGAAATCAGTATGATCACAGTCGTACACCTTTGGTACTTCGTTGTTACATTTAGTGCATGTAGGCATGTTATTTTATTTGAAGTGCTTTTTTTATTTTTATTCCGCCCAACGCAGCAATAATTACTCCCACTGCAATCAGCCCTCCCCCTTCACCAGCCATTCTGGCAGCATTCTCGCTTTCTCCTGAACTTGCCATGGACATTACTCCTCCGATTATTATCAATACGCCTGTTACAATGAGCATGATGCCAAGCCCTTTGAATGGGGGTTTTTTTGATATGAAAAATGCAATAAATGATAAAATTATTGGTGGAAACCCAAATGCAATTCCTCGCGTCATTGCATCAAATGGAAGAAATCCGTCACCTGCTCCTCCACCACCTGCTATTACATCACTCCCATAAATTACAAGTAATATTATTGAAATTCCAGACAAAACATGTGGTATGGACACCATGCTTGTTTTACTTTGTATTTATTTAATAAACGTAGTCTTAAAATTTCTACTAATGCTATCCTTGTTGAACAGATATCTTTTTCTTTATTAACTCAAGTTTTTCTAATATTTTTTCTAAAGTTTCACCGTTATTTCCAACCAAGTTAACATGTCCTAATTTTCTCAGTGGTTTTGAAATTTGTTTGCCATACATTTTCAGGTATACATGTGATTCTGAAAGTTCTATAGGTTTGTATCTTCCTTCAAATGACTTAGGGCCTAAAATGTTATACATTACCGTAGGGTGCTCTAACTTTGTTTCTCCTAACTCTAGTCCCAGAATAGCTCTCAAATGCTGTTCAAACTGTGATGTTGTACTGGATTGTAATGTGTGATGTCCTGAATTATGAACTCTTGGAGCGATTTCATTAATTAGTATATTATTTTCTTGGGTTACAAACATCTCTATCCCAAACACACCTGCTCCTTTAAGCACAGACATTGTCTTACTTGCTATTTCCTCTGCCTTTTTGGAAATATCTGCTGAAACTCTAGCTGGTGCAAGGGTTTCTCTTAAAATATTTTCTTCATGAATGTTCTCCACTAAAGGAAATGTTTTGATCTGTCCTTTGGTATTTCTAGCTGCAATCACTGACACTTCCATTCTGAATGGCACAAACTTTTCCAACATTAAATTTTGACCGTTAAAATACTCATATGCATTCTGAACTTGCTTTTCATTGTCTATTTTGAAATTGCCTCTCCCATCATATGCATCTCTTCTTGCTTTCAGCAATACAGGATATCCAAAATCTTTCAATTTTTCTTTTAAATCCATTATTGAAGAAATTTTGACAAATTCTGGAACTGGTATGTTATTATCTGACAGAAATGACTTTTGAAGAAACTTGTCTTGAATAATGTATAATGTCTCTGGTGATGGTTCTATTTCGGCTATACCTTGAACAGACTTTAAAACCTCGCTATCTCCTGATTCAATTTCATATGTTATGATGTCTGATTCTTTTGCTAGCTGTAATATGGCACTTTTGTCTTTAAAATCGGCTACTATTTGCTCAGCTCCAGCTTGTGATGCAGGGCAGTTTTCTGTAGGATCCAAGACAATTACTTTTGATATTTCCTTTGGCATTTTTTTTGCAGCTTCTGCAATCATCATTCCAAGCTGTCCCCCACCTATTATTCCTAGAATTCTTCCCAATGCCACGTCTTTAATTTTCTATTAAAAATAGCTAATGCTGGTTTGTAATATGCCCCTTCTTTAATTCGGTATAAATAATAACATATGGCGTTTTTCTTATTGTAATGAGTTATTCAAAAAATGCCTTGATAGGCATAATCATGGGATCTAGTTCAGACAGTAAAACAATGAAAGGTGCTGCAGAAATTTTGGACACATTTAATATCAAACACGAAGATCAAATAATTTCTGCTCACCGTACACCAAATAGAATAGAAGAATATGCAAAATACGCTGAAAAAAAAGGATTTAAAGTTATAATAGCAGGTGCAGGTGGAGCTGCTCATCTACCTGGAATGATTGCCTCAAATACACTCATTCCTGTCATTGGAGTGCCAATAATGGTTTACAATGATAAACGTGATGGTAAAAATGATCTTAGATTTTCATCTTTTGGAGGTTTAGATTCTCTTCTATCTATTTCCGAGATGCCTTCTGGCTCTCCTGTTGTGTCTGTTGGTGTAAACAAGTCAATAAATGCTGGAATATATGCAGCAAAAATATTGGCAAACGAATTTCCAGAACTGAAAAAGAAAATATCTGAATACAAACATACTCAATATAACTCTGTAGTGAAAGAGTCGATAGAGATGAAAAAACTTGGTCTCTCAAAATTCGTTTTGAAAAAATTCAAATGACTATGTTAACAGTGTAAATTGAATCTTTTTCTCTTTTAATGATTCAATCAATTGTTTGGTTTGTTCTATCCCCTGAGTTTCCAAACTTAATGTTACTCCTGCAGAACCGGCATTGATATTTGAACTAAGCCTATCATGAACAACTTCAACTATGTTTGCATTTACTGCACTGATTTCATCTACTATGGTCTTGAATGCTCCTGGTCTATCTGGTAGTAAAATGGACAACTTCAATAACCTTCCCATCGCCGCCAACCCCTTATCAACAATTTGACCAAGAAGATACATGTCCACATTTCCTCCTGCAAGTATACAGACTATTTTTTTTCCAGGACTTGGCGGTCTTGATATGAGGTAAGCTAGACTAACAGCACCTGCTGGTTCTACTACCATTTTCATTCTTTCCATAAGCAGGAACATGGTCTTTGTAATTTCTGTATCTTCAACCAGAACAATGTCATCAATCAATTCCTTGATAACTGCAAACGTAAGCTGTCCTGGTATTTTCACTGAAATTCCATCAGCAATTGTCCTTGCACCTCCACTTGCTGTTATCTTTCCAGTTTTAACTGATTCAAACATGGCTGGAAATGCCCTTGATTGAACTCCTATGATCCTAACGTTTGGATTCTTTTCTTTTACTGCAATCAGAGTACCCGCCACAAGTCCTCCTCCGCCAACAGGTACGTAAATCTCCTCCACATCAGGTAAATCTTCCAAAATTTCTAAACCTATGACACCTTGAGCAGCAATTATTTGGGGATCATCAAAGGCATGAATCATTGTAGCTCCAGTACTGCTTGCAATTTCTTTTGCTTTGGTGGATGATTCGTCGTAATTTGTTCCCTCCAAAACCACATTTGCCCCATATCCCTTTGTAGCTGCCACCTTTGCGGGGGAGGCGTTTTTTGGCATCACTATTGTGCATGGAATATCTTCAAGAGATGATGCAAATGCCACTCCTTGTGCATGATTGCCTGCAGATGCAGCTACAACTCCTCGTTTCTTTTCTTCATCTGATAATGATTTTATCTTGTAAAACGCTCCTCTAATTTTGAAGGAACCTGTTTTTTGTTGAAATTCTGCTTTAAGGTAAATGTTGGCACCTGTGAGATTACTAAATGTCGATGAATACAGTAATGGTGTTTTCCTTATTTGGTTACCTTTACTCAGTTTTGCTTTGACTATTTCATCATAAGTTGGTTCCATTCGATATTCCTTTGCACATGATGTATTTGACTTATTGCTTTTCTAACTTTTGTAATACGAAATATTATGCATTACACAATCTATCAACTGGAATTATTCATCTATTGCATTATATACTTCATCTAGTTTTTGAATCAATTTTTTCTTGGTTATTTCGGATATTTTACGTGGATCAAACAGTCCCTCTTTTGTTTTATTTCTTACAAATTCTAAATCCAATGTACACAGATATCCTTCTTCTCCAGCTACTAATCTAGTATCGTCAATTAAAACAGGGCTAGTCTGGTATGTTTCAATAAGTAGATTATCTAGTTCATCAAACAACTCTTTCTTTTTTTGGAATGTTCTTTGAAATTCATCTCCCTCATTCTCATTAATTTCTTCATGTATTTTTTCTCTTAATTCATCATTCTCATAAAAAATTTCAAACAATTTCTGTTGATCAAAATCATGATAGCCCATATCTTTGAGCTTGTTTAATACAAATTGATCACTGTTATCAGCCATTTGCTGCTCTTTGTTTTTTGTCAAATCAATTATTTTGGCTAATTCCTTTTGACATTTAACTACTCTTTTATCTGGCTTGTAATATAGCAGTGCATGAAATTGTAACGAAAGATGTCCAGAGACTAAATAATTTCCCTCCATGATCTCAAATTTTGTAAAAACCCTCCTAATATCCTCATTGTTTGATATTGATACGTCTTGAGTAGACCATTCCTTTAAGCGATTGTTAATTCTACTGAAAAATTTAGTAATTATTAAAGGATCAAATGTTTTTTGATGAGTAATGGTGGAGTCTCCTAACATCACCTGAATTTCCCTCATTTCTGTATTTTCTGTCATTTTTTTGAGAAAAATTTGCTGGATATCTTGATTTTTTTGATTCAAATTTTGTAAAAATTCGTTTGAAGTCCTTGACCCTAATCTCATGAGAATCACCCCAATTTGCTTCCCTTAAACCTTACAACAAGAACATATCTTAAATACAAAATTCATTCTATTTTAGATGTGGTGGAGAAGATAATCTGTGTGATTTGTAGTGCTGAAATTATACAATATTATGACAAAAGCTACAAGGGTAGTAGAGGGAAATGCATTATCTGTAAAACCGATTTTCCTTTGGAGTAATTGACAATGTCTGAATCTAATAACGAATCTGATCCCACAAAAAAATTTGAAAATAATTCTTCCTCAAGCCCGAATGTTGTAGATGTGCTTCTTGGACAAAAACGTGAAAAAATGGATTCAGACACAATGATTTTAGAAACTCAAAAAAGAGTTTGGGGAGCTTTGAAAAAAGGTTATGAATACACGGGCATTACGAACGAATCTGAAACGTTTCTTAGGAAAAATGTTTTTTCAAAAATTGACATGGTTGTATTGTATGTAGATTTAGTTGGATCTACCACTATGACGTTGGAATTGCCAGAAGAAAAACTTGCTATTATCATAAGTTCGTTTTCTCAAGAAATGGCCTCGGTTATACGATTGCATAAGGGTTTTGTTTTGAAGTTTGTTGGTGACGCAGTGATTGGATATTTTGTTGCAACCGATAATGCACTATTGGCTGCAGACAATGCTGTAACTTGTGCAAAATCAATGCTGACAGTTATAGAAAAAGGAATCAATCCAATACTAAACCAATATGACTACCCTGACTTAATGGTGAAAATTGGTTTGGATTTTGGACAGAGTATAGTAGTCAGATATGGTTCAAATCCGGAAGCCTCCCATGTTGATCTAATGGGACCTGCAATGAATATTGCTGCAAAAATACAATCCATGGCGAAAACCAACCAGATTTTAATTGGAGAGGATGTTTTTAAAAAATTACATCCAGTTACTCAAAAAAGCTTCAAAGAGATAGTTTGGAAAAACAATGAGTGGAAATACCGCTCTCGTGTTTCGGGTGAAATCTACAAAGTTTATGAATATATGGGTTAGACCGTGAATTTATCTGGACATTCTACATGTTCATAATGATGTTCGGTGAATCTTTCTTGTATTATGTAAATTACGATTTTGTGTAAATCGCCAATTTTAATCGTCTTTTTACATTTGATGCATATTTTTGCAGTATCCATTTGCCTAATTGCGATCAAAATTAGAATGCTATAAGGATCAGCGATCAGCTCAAATTGAGCAAAAATGACTCTGAATTCACTACATAATTTAACAAATAGATAAAGGCAAAAATATGGCAAAAAAGATGGCTAAACATGGATGAAATGATTATTCAACAACTTCAGAATCTTTATGGACTTAATCCTAATATACCTCATCTTGCACTCCAGTTTCCACGCTTACCACCAGGTCTTACCAATGCCCCATTCAAAATTTATCAGAATCCAACAAGAGAGTCTTTTGTAAAGGACACTGAATCAATAAATAAAAAACTAGAAGATTTTCGACAGCAATACCAAAACCATGTCATGAGTTTAATGCATATGAATTCCTCTGGAATAATTCCTCCTGGCCATCCACTCTACAACAGGAAAAATACTGTGGACATACTAAAAATGGAAAACGACAAATTGTTAAAAGAAAATCTTGAACTCAAGAAAAAATTGGAAAAAAAGAACCAATAAAATAATTCTTAAACTTGAGAATTACCTGTTATCTTGTTATCAAGAATGCTTATTAGTTTGCAATTTGAGTTTTAACTATGATAAAGACTCCTGCTGAAGAATGGAAGACAAAAATCACTCAATATCGGAAAAACTGTCAAAACATTTTAGAAATTTCTAACGCTGTAAGATACGCTGGAGTAATCAATAGCTATGGAAGAACACTTACTGGTATTGTAAATCCTAATGTTAAGCCTCTATTAAAATCAGAACAAGTGAAAAATGAATTCTTTGTAGTTTCTACCCTGATGGCACTTCGTAAAGCCACTTCTAATGCAATTGGAAAATTGAATTATGTATTACTCAGCCACCAAAAAGCTTCGATCATAATCATCCAAAAGAACAATGTGACTTACTATGTTTCCATTGAAAAAAAAGAAAAAGACTTGGATAAGATTATCTCTTCTATCAATAAGATAATCTAAGCTGGTGTGAATCCGTGATATCCGCCTGTTTGCTGAGCTTTGTCCTCAAAGTTTGGTTCAAACAATGATATCAAATAATCATCAGGATCCTGAATTATTGCATTTTTTCCAGCATCTCTCTCCACGATGCCTCTGTATATCTTGACTCCTTTTGACTCTAGTTCTTCTACTGCAGATTTTACATCTCCTACTAGAAACCCTATCGTGATGCCGTTCTCTATTGATCCTCCCGTATGTTGGGCGGTGAGAGATGCAGGATGCAAGCTCAAAAGGGCTCCGGAAGTACCCAAATCTACCCAAGATCGTCTTTGGTTTTTTATGGGCATACCCATCATGTTATGGTAGAATTCTATCGATTTATCGATGTCTTTAACAGCCAAAATAACGTTTCCGACTTTTTTGATATTCACGAATTATTTTCCTCACAGTA
>JAGQHF010000196.1 GCA_020431985.1 Nitrosarchaeum sp.
ATCTGGTTAAATCCAATATATGCAAAAATTCAGGTTCAAAATATTGCAAATGCATTTTCAAACTTTGATCCTAAGAATGAAAAGTTCTATCAACAAAATGCAAATGATTACATGGTTGAACTTGATAGATTAGATTCTAAAATTAGATCGGAATTATCCAGCTGCAACAGAGATTTTATTGCATTTCACAATGCATTTTCTTATTTTGCAGATGAATATGGACTAAATCAACACACCATCATTTCATCAAATGTACCACATGCAGAACCTACGGCTAAAACACTAGAAAATGTGATAAATACCGCAAAAAAGTTAAACGTTAAAATAATTTTTACTGAGGAGACTGTTGATCACCGGACATCTGAAATAATTGCAAAAGAGATTGGTGGTAAAGTACAAGTTTTGTCTCCAATAGAAATTGGTAATGATAAAAGCTACATTTTCAGAATGATTGAAAACTTGAACCATCTTAAGGAGGCATTGTGTTGAAAATTGTAGAAATAGAACATCTTACGGTTGAATATCCTGAATTAAAGGCATTGGATAATGTCAGCTTTTCAATACATGAAGGTGATTTTCTTGGCATAATTGGGCCAAATGGAGCAGGAAAATCCACTTTATTTGCTTCTATGCTTGGTCTGAATACAAAATACAAAGGATCAATCAAGTTTTTTGGAGTTGACATTAGAAAATCTAAAGATTATCTAAAACAAATTGGCTACGTACCACAAAAACCTGTATTTGAAAAAAATTTTCCTGCTACAGTTAATGACGTAGTACGAATGGGATTACGAAAAGAATCTGATGAAAAGCAGATTGACAAAATACTACAGCAACTTTGGATTCATGAACTGGGTAAAAGAAGAATAGGAGAATTATCTGGCGGTCAACAGCAACGTGTGTTTATTGCCAAGGCCCTTGTTAATCACCCAAAAATATTGATTCTAGATGAACCCGTAACCGGAATTGATCAGCAAAGTATCGAGCTTTTTTACAGTATACTGCGAGAACTAAATTCAAAACAAAAAATTACGGTTATTTGGTCATCACATGATCTAGACGCAGTTAATCGACTTGCCAACCATGTGGCATGTCTAAACAGAACGTTGTTTTTTCACGGAGACTCAGATGAATTCTTTGAAAACGACGAACTAGTAAAACAATATTCAGAAGCATCAATGCAGCAACACATGCATCATCACTGACATGTCTCTTGATATTTTGTCCTTTGGATTTATGCACCGAGCTCTTATCTCGGGTGTGGCAATTGCCATACTGTGTTCTATTGTAGGTTTATTCCTTGTTCTAAGACGCTATTCTTTATTTGGTGATGCAATTGCCCATTCTTCTTTTGGAGGAATCGCCTTAGGACTCATGTCAGGAATTTACCCGTTGTGGACAGCATATGGTGTATCTCTGATAAGTGCTCTAATCATAACAAGAGTCAAAGATAGATTCAAGATTTCAGGAGATGCATCTGTTGCGGTTTTGCTATCATCCGGAATTGCAGTAGGACTTGTGATAATTGGACTTTCAGGCGGTTTTACCATTGATGTATTTAGTTTTCTTTTTGGAAGTATTCTTCTTGTAAGTGTTAATGATACAATAATGATTTTATCCTTGACAGGAATAATCTTGATTGTAATTTTGGTTTTGTACCGACAATTACTATATTCTACATTTAATGAGGAACAAGCTCAAGTCAGCGGAATTTCCGTTGAAAAAATAAATTATCTGATTGTCTTTATGGCTGGAGTTACAGTTGTTACCTCAATACAACTGGTAGGTGTATTGCTAATTTCAGCGCTTTTTGTAATTCCTAATGTTACGGCAATAATGTATGGAAAAGGTTTCAAACAGACAGCGATACTTTCAATTGTTTTTTCAATATTTTCTGTGACCACTGGCATTCTTGTTTCATATGTGCTAAATATTACTCCTGCAGGAACTATTGTGTTACTCTCAATAGGATTATTTGTTGCTACAATAATGATCAGGTCAACTGGATTGTTGGCCAGACATAATTAGGCTATTGAGTCTTCTCTTGTCTTTAATACTCTTAACATAGAACAGGGATGTTGCAATTATACCTAATGCAATCAGAGGTGATGCAATTTCTGTGTATTTCAAGTCAATTGCCTTAACAGGTGCAGAAATCTGAGCAACACCTGGAATTTCTGTAATCTTTACCATTGCAAGCTTATTACCTCTTTGTTCTACAAACCATACGTTGCCTGCATCATCAGATGTTGTAAACTGCGCAAATGATGTTTGAGTTGGGATGGCAACTTCGATCAACTCGTTGTTATCCGGATCATATGCTCCAATGTTATCTATAGTATGTTGTGCAAACCATATGTTTCCAAATCTATCCATTGACATACCATAAGGAAGAGCATCTTTATTTGGAACAGATATTCTCTCAAACGTTTCCAAAGTTGGATTAAACTTTGCAATGGCTAATCCTGTATGTTCTGCTATCCACACATTTCCGTCATTATCTAGTAACAATGCCTCAGGAGATCCAAGCGGGATCTCTGGAGAAAATTCCTTAATGCTGTTATCTGAGGGATTGATATATCCGATCTTCCCAGTTCCGGATTCGGTAAACCAAATATTCCCGTTGTTATCAATTGTCAGGGCAAATGGAAGAGACTCTTTCTCTGCTAGTCTAATCTCTTCAAATGTTTGTTTTTCTTGATTATATTTGAGGATAACATCTTTGTTTACAATTGTTATCCATATGTTCCCTTCAAAATCTGCTTGAATGAATG
>JAGQHF010000197.1 GCA_020431985.1 Nitrosarchaeum sp.
CATTGCTTGTGATAATAGCACAAAGTCTTCATTTACATCTCGTATCACAATTGTAACTAAATCTGAGGATTTTGAATCTACTTTACCCTTAAAAATTACTTTGTCACCATAATGATATGTATCTCTGTTTGTTTCAAGTTCAATTACCTCGCCATACACAATTTCCACGTTTATGATGATTAAAAGTCCAACAAATATGGAAAATAAGAGAAAAGATGATGAAATCATAAAATAATTGTCCAAAATACTCATTTAAAAACAACGAAGTATTGATCCAGATTTTTACTAAGTAAAAGTTAAAAATCAAATCACATTTAACATGGAAATTAATTCCAAAGAAGTTAATCTTGAGATTGTTTTATTTTCTTGAGTTCTTGAGATACCAACGGTAAAAACGCCCCTACATCAGAAACAATTCCTAAAGCTTGCCATGTTCCTCTATCCATCAATTTGGTAACTGTAGGTTGGTTGATGTCTACCACTATAACTTTGACATTTGCTGGAAGCATATTTCCAGTAGCTATTGAATGCAGCATTGTAGAAATCATAATTACCATGTTGGCATCTTTTAGAATTTTTTTATATTCTCTTTGAGCCTTAACCACATCAGTAATTACATCGGGAAGTGGACCATCATCTCGTATTGAACCAGCCAAAACAAAAGGGATTTTTTTCTTCACACATTCATAGAAAATTCCTTTTTTCAATTGTCCATTTTGAACCATTTTTTCAATAGAACCTGATTTGAAGACAGCATTGATTGTATCCATGTGATTTCGGTGTCCTTTTTTTGCTAATGTTGCATCATGGACATACATTCCTAATGAAGTACCCAACGTAGCATATTCAATATCATGAACGGCCAAAGCATTTCCGGCTAATACTCCATGGATAAACCCTCCCCGTATCAAATCCGCTACTGCGTTGGCAGCTCCTGTATGTACAATAGCTGGTCCACCAACAACGATTATCTTGCCACCCTCTTTTTTTGTAGTCCAGATATCATGTGCTACTTTTTTTGCAATATGTTGTGTGGGTCTTTCACTAGAGCTACTGCTACCCATAAATGCAAAGATATTTGCTTTATCACGAGGCCTTTGTGGAGGTTCTACCCTGACACCGACCTCATCAACTACAATTAAGTCATTTTTTTTAACATCACGTATTGGCACACAAAAGGCATGATTTCCTTTCAATACAATGCATTTATCCATCATCTGGTTTTCAACAGGAATCCATCTGTTATGATAAAAAACCCAAGTGTCATTGTTTGTGGTACTATAGAAATTTTCAGGCATGACCATGTTTTTTAAGGCTCTTACCAATTTTACTTCTGTTTCATTTTTTGGTGTAGCTCCATCTCTATGTATATCGTCTAGTATTTCTTCAAGCTGTTGTTGGTTTTTACCTGAAACTAACAGTTTAGCATAGCTAGAATCTTTTTTTTTCTTACCTACATCAAGTGTTAAAATTTCAAATTCACCACCTTGATTCATGATTTTATCAAAAATCTTGGTAAGGATCATTGAATCGATAAGGTGACCTCGCACTTCTACCTCTTGTGAATATTTCTTCAACAATTAGACGACAATGAATGTATTCAAAAATGTTTGGAAAATCAACTTACGCTATTGAAATTATACAGGAAGGGTTACTTTTCCTTTGTATTCAGAAATATCATCATCGTGGAATTTTTTTTCTAAAAATTCCTTTTGTTCTTTTGTAACTCCTTGCACAATGGTCTTTGCAAATCCTTTATTATCAACAAGTGCTAAAATATATCCACTGTTATCAGTTAGAACAAAACCTGCAGATTCATCCACAAACGCATACAAGTTTTCTTCGCCTACAGGATTCCAAATGTTTGAATTGTTGTCAGATAGTGCTAGTGCAGGCATGGCTTTTCCGTTGGTTAATTGATTCAAATATGTTCGCGATGATTCTACTCTTTTTTGACCTAGCTTTAATGCTTGAAAATATTGCATATTTTGTGACTAACTGATAGTTATAAAAATAATACCTATAGGGTGTTGATTTAGAATTCACATTATAGCCAATTACAAGGCTTATGCCAAGGGAACTTCAATCATTCGGGAGGATGATTAACTGGCAGTGGCATCTGCTCTTCCCCTGGCTGATTAGAGTTAGATTCATTTTTCATATTTATGGGTTCTTTGTTTTATTCAAGATGGAACTTTAGTAGCACAAATGATTTGAAATGTATCCATCTCACAAGATTGTTATACTTTTCAATTGACAGAAAAGTATGCCATTAAACAATAATGTGATAATAAAATTAAACGAAATCACTACGTTTGTAGAGGATAAGAGTAGATTACAAGAAAATGAAATTGAAGAAATAAAGACAATATTCAATCAGTTGCTACGAAGTGGAAATTTATATGATGTAGACGATGTTGAATCATGGTTTGAGAATGAAGGTAACTGGCCCAAATCATCTTCTGTAAGAATTACTAATCTAGCTCATTATGTTCAAGATAAATTCGAACAGACATCCAGATTGAGAATGATTTCGGATGAAGTGGATGGATGTAGTTGTGGACACTAGATTTCAAGTTGAGATAGTAATCTTGAGACAATTTTAGCGTTTTCTGTGCGTTCCTCCAAAATTTTATCTAATCGCTTGTTATCTGCAATTGTTTTATGATTGTTTTTAATAATTTGAAAATATTCATCATCAAGATCATTGTTTGATTGTAATCGTTTTATCACCTCAAAAAGAATTCCAATGATCTGTTTTTGTGCTTCGATCAATTCATCTTTTGGATCAGACATTCGTTATTGCTGTGTTATTTTCATAAATAATTCTTTAATTTTGGGATTTGATATTTGAGTTTCTGCGGAATCTAAGAAAATTTGTATGTTACAACCAAACCTCTTCTCATAGATTTTTGCCTGTAATGCCATTTCTAATTTATCAAGGTCATGAATTAGCAAAGATTCAGGAGTCTTTTGTTCCAAAAACTCATTCCAGAGATTGAACATATCATTACGTAGATTTGGCGGAAGATCATTCAAAATATTTTTCATTGCATCAGTTTCAAGTTTATTTTTCTGTATTTTTGGTAATTGATCTGGCATAAAATCACCAATTTTAGATTCAGCAAGATCATGGATTAAACTCATCTTTATTGCCTTTTCAGTATCAAGTTTCTGAAGCTCAGCAAAAATCAAAGTCATTACAGTTAGTGAAAAAGTATGGTCCGAAACAGATTCAGGATTATTTATTCCCAGTTTGTCAATCCATCCATGTCTGGATATTGTTTTTAAATTTGCAACAGTATTGAAAAAATCTAGTAACAATTTCGAAGATCTTTCAAATTTTCTATCTAATAAATTAAGATAGATTGGATGAACGTGTGGAAAGCAAAGTTTTAGACTCTAAAAATACCATAACGAGTTGTGGTAATCCGAACAACATAATAGCCTATTACTTACAATTATCATATTGAAAATATATACAAAAACTGGAGATGATGGAACCACAGGACTTCAAGGAAACAATCGTGTGTTAAAATCAAATCCTCGAATCGTTGCATATGGAACTGTAGATGAAGCAAATGCATCTTTAGGGATAGCATTAACCTATAATTTAGATACAGACCTGAGACAAGAATTAATCCGCATTCAAAAGGAATTATTCATACTTGGTGCAGATTTATCAAATCCAACAGATGGTTCTGTCAACAGAATTACTGAAGACATGATAGAGAATTTGGAGCAAAAAATAGATGATTTTGATACTCAACTCGAACCCTTGAGTAATTTTATTTTACCTGGAGGAGATATTACAGCATCCCATATACATATGACTCGGACTATCGTTCGAAGGGCTGAATCATCCACCATACTTGCAAGTCAAACCGAAAAAATAAGTGAAAACTGCATAAAATATCTTAACAGATTATCTGACTATCTCTTTGTCATTACAAGAATCATCAATAAGCGAAAGGGGATTAAGGACGTATTATGGGAATCTCAGAAAAGATAACTTTTATTTCCTCACCCAAATGCAAATCTACTGTGCCAGGGTAGCTCAGCCTGGGAGAGCACTCGGCTGAAGACCGGGCTGTCGCGCGTTCAAATCCCGCCCCTGGCACCACCATGTCTTAGAATTTGTTAAAGAGAAAATAAAGAAAAAACTGCTTCAAATGAATTTAAGTGTAAATATGCTAATGCCTCACAAATATTAGAATGATTATAACATGAATCGATAAAAACAAATTTTTGCATAATACTTAAAAACAAGGCCACCTCTAGTTTTTCGACATTCATGGCTGAAAAAAAAACTATGAAAAAGACCAAAAGTGATCCAAAAAAAGGTTCAAAGAGTAAAAACAAGAGCTCAAAAACAAAAAAACAGAAAGAAGAGATTTCTGATGATATGGGAATAGTAATTGTAGATGACGATATTTCCATCGATCAGGAAAAAGTAAATGAAGAAAGAAGAGCATATCTTGAAGAAGCAAGGTCTCAAGAAGCATATGATTAAAGAAAAAAGATTCAATCAGAAATAATTGCCCAACCTTAGAACGACAACATTGATTCGATAAGCGAATTTGCCTCTAACATGTTTTTGTAATACAAATAGTAATTAGCATAAATTAGTTCTCAAGTGGTTTTGAGAATAATAAAGGTGAATTGTAATAAATTTGATCATGTGTACTGATTATGGAAAATTGAAGATGTCCAACAATATGGAAAATACCATTAATTAACTATCTTTAATGATCGATTACTCGTTGAATTGGATAGAATTAAGTAGGTAGTTTGTGGTTCTATTAGTTCAGTACGTTAAAATGAATTGGTTGTTTAATACTTTTTTTATAATGTCCAGATATTGTTTTCGAGTCCCTGATACTAATTTCCATCTTGTTTGCATCTCTTGTTCAAGTTTCTCAGATATTTCATCAAATTCTTTTCCACATTCTAATTCTCTTTTAGCTATCAACACCATCTCTTGTAATCTTAGTCGTTTTCTCCAAGAGTGTGAATTTTCATACATTCATTTTCAAACACTAGTATATACTAAATAAGTTATTCTACATAAAAGACATTTAGAAATAGAACGGTAGGAGAATTTTTGAAAATTATCTCAATAAAGATCCATTTCTATCTGATCGATTGCAGATACTCCATGTCATATCTTTGATCTTTTTTGAATCAGTGGTCAAAGCAATGTTTATCCATCCTAACGATCCATATAGAATATGCGGGCATTATGTCTCATAACCGTAAAACCGGGAAAAGTCGATACAGTAGTTCAGATACTAAGAAAGAAGCGAAAGACGGTAAAAGATGTAATGATTGTAACTGGTCGTGCAGACATTAGTGTTATCCTACAAGGAAGCATAGATGAAATAAATAACATGGTCATAGATTTTAAGAAAATCAAAGAAATTGTGACTACAGAAACGTTGATTGAGGTAGAGGTGAACCTAGGCTGGTAAGGGCCATAGTGTTAGTCAAATCACCCAAAAAACTCATCGCCGCTAGGCTCAGAAAGGTAGACTCGGTTAAAGATTCCTTTCCAACTAGTGGCCAATTTGACGCTGTTGCCATAATAGAAGTTGATGAATTAGGGAAAATACGAGAAATAGCAAATGACATTCAAAAGATCAAAGGGGTAGAAAGAACGGAAACTATGATTGAGGTTCAATAGGAAGTTTTACTTTAAATTTAAAAAAAATAAAAAAAGATTTAACATACTGTGAGGAAAATAATTCGTGAATATCAAAAAAGTCGGAAACGTTATTTTGGCTGTTAAAGACATCGATAAATCGATAGAATTCTACCATAACATGATGGGTATGCCCATAAAAAACCAAAGACG
>JAGQHF010000034.1 GCA_020431985.1 Nitrosarchaeum sp.
GTTCAACAAGGTAAGCAGAGATCAAGTAAATCCCAAATGAAGATGTTTGAAATTGCAGGATTCGGCATGCTGACCCTTACAACAAAAAAAATTAATGGGAAGTTTGTCCCAGTTGGTGACGAAGAACTAGCAGCAGTAATAAATTCACCTGATGGATATGTAGCCATCATTGTTGATAATGACGGATTTACAAAGGCACAATCAAAAGCAGTGCCAAAAGAAGATGCGCTAAAAATATACAAAAAATTGCGGGACTCGGGTATGTTTGAATATCCTGGAAAAGAGATTCAGATTTGGTCTGAGACACGACCGACCATACAAAATGAGGAGTTATAGAATAATTTCAGTTCCAACATTGGAACCTTTGATTGCTTTTTCAATAATTTTTGGATCAGCCTTGATTATTCTTGTACCAATTTTTGAACGCTCAATGATTTTCAGTGCTACTATGTCCATTAGGTCATAACCTCCAGCAACAGAATCCTCATGGACAAGTATGTTTTTGAGATTTTTTAATTCAATTCTCTTGAATTGTTTTGCATTTTTGAATTTGTTTGGATCCTTGTCATATACTCCATCCACATCAGTTGCGTTCAGAAATTGTGCTGCATTGACCTTTTCTGCAATCAAGGCAGCTGTTCCATTTGTGCTTTGTCCGGGATGCAAACCTCCCGTAACTACTATCAATCCACCATCTACCGCATGTTTTACTTCTTGCAGGGTAGTTGGTGGATGTGAGTACGCCTTGTTTTTGAGTGCATAAATCAACAACTTGGCATTCAGCCTGGAGATCTCGATTCCAAGTTCATCCAAGGTAGATTCATCGGCACCAGAGGATCTAGCATGTGAGATGTAGTGCCTTGCAATAGTTCCTCCTCCTGCAACAACAATAGGCTGACAGATCTTGCTTATCTTAACGAGAAATGACGCATAATCCTTTAGGACCTTAACATTATCCATACCAAATATTCTTCCTGAAAGCTTGATTACGATTCTTTTTTTCATTTTTCCAAGTCACCAAGGATTGATTTTGCTGCAATTTCAATCTTGTTTCTATTTTTTTGAAAAGCATAGACTCTCAAAATGTTCATAAAACCAGAGATTGCGGAAACTAATGGTATTTTTGAAATCGGCATCTCTGTTGCTAATGATCTGGATTTTTCATGATTGACTAGAATAATGTGTTTGGATTCTTTTTTGGATGGCGCTAGTGGAATAGACGGGGTTACAGAGCTGTCAACGAAAATTTCATTTTCGTCAACCTTAGATCTCTTTGACAACAGTGAACGTATTTCGTTTGTTTTTGTTTTGGTAAGACTACTTGGACTGGTATAGATTCTCTCAAACACACATTTTAGGAGCTTTCGGTTCTGATAGTCCATGGCAAGATGTCGTGCATGTCTGAGCTTAGATGATTTTGATGAGATAATCTTGAGCAACACATATTCGTCTGTCAGGTTGATGTATTCATCAAGATCAAAGGACGTAAAACCAAACTCATCATCAGAAAGTCTTAATGCCTCAAGTAACATAACTTCAGCCGCTCGTACTGTCTTATGAAAATATACTGCTTTGAACATCTGGTATCTTGAATGCATCATGGATTCAAATGAGTAAAGAGCAGACCGCTCCAAGGCAAGTTTGTGTCGGTAAACCTCAAGTGAATGAGTTATCCGTTTGTGATCAATCTTTGCGTGTTCTGCTCCGGTGAAATATCCATCTCGCAACAAATAATCCATCATGTCAGCACTCAATGCACCAGAAACAATCTCGTTAAGATACTGGTGTTTAGAATCACCAAATGCTATCCTTGCAATGAGTTTTTTATCATATCCATTTTTTGTCAGATTATCACCGATTTCAGACTGGAGAATAATTTTTCTGCCAAAGTCCTCATGTGAAATTTTCTTTTTTTGAATAATTTCTTCAAACAAATGAGAAAATGGCCCGTGACCTATATCATGGAGCAATCCAGCAAGTCTTAGAATTTTGATGTCATGTGGTTTGATAATTCCCTTTTCATACAGTGCGTTTCCTGCTAATCCGGCAATGTGCATCACACCTAATGAGTGTTCAAACCTCGTATGTTGAGCTGCAGGGTATGCAAGGTGTGCACCAGACAGCTGTCGGATTCGTCTTAGACGTTGAAAGATTGGATTATCAACTAAGGGAAGTTCATTGTCGTAAACTCGGATAAAATCGTGAATTGGATCAATAATGTCTAAGTAATTTTTTTTCATAACCCTATCTTCTTTGAGAAAATTTTGAGAATTTCTTGATGTACGGTTTCTTTTGGTTGTGTTGCGTCAATTATGTGCCAATGTCTTTTTTTAGCAATAGTACGGTAAATCCTTGAGATCTTTTGGGAAAAATCTTTATTTTTCTCAAACTTGTCACGATTGGTTTTCTTTCTTCTAAATGATTCAATAGGTGCAACGTCAAGTAACAACACAAGATTAGCCTCTGGAAGACCTTCATCCAGACCTTCAAGCCATTTTTGTTTCAGACCGTTTGCAAGACCATATATCAGATTAGACTGATAGTATCGGTTCATTATAACTACGGAATTTTTTTTCTGAGCATCTTGGATTTTAGCTAGATTTTCCCATCTGTTTGCAGCCAACAAACAGTGAATGACCTGAGGTGGAAAATCTCTCTTGCCCTTGAGGTATCTTGATATCTCTTTGCCAATTGGTGTTGCATAGTCAGGAAAACTGAAAGTTTTTGTCTTTATCCTTTGCTTTCTTAGGGCTTTTTCTAGAAGAGCTGTCTGGGTTTTTTTTCCTGCTTGATCTCCCCCCTCTATTACAATAATCATATGTCAACAACTCTGAATATGATTAAAAGTCTATCAAGTAAAGAAAAATACTAGAACATATTGGAAATATCTGTCATTATTCGTAATAATTTTTTTAGATTTATTGCATATGATTGAAGATTATTAGTTCAGGAACGTATTATGCCGAAATAATGGATAGTATAAGCTAAAGCAGTAACTGATAATTTGTACGCATTGCTTTTATCTCAAGCTTGCAAAACCAGATTTATAGACAGGTTGGAGGTTTCTTTCCCGACACTAGTACCTCACAGCCGTCTATTTACAATAAATTAGAACAACTTATGAATATTGTAACATTCTAAAAATCAATGAAATATTTCCTAGTATTTTTTTCTATCACAATCTTTGCAGGATATTGGTTGTTTGTAGAAGATTCTAATGCATTGATGATAATTGATGATCCGGCAGAAAATATGTCAAAAGAAATGCAATGCCAAGATTTTCTTAACCTAGTTACCAAACATGACGGTTCTCCCGTATGTGTAAAATCGGAGTCAATTCCAAAATTGGTTCAACGGAATTGGCTACAAGACAAAAGTGTCTCAATACACTCCACACATAATGAAAGCACACATTCTCACACCTCTGAACTCTCGTTGAACCACTATGATTCACACACTGATGGCCTACCAGTAGAAGACATTAGTCCTATTGCCTTGACAATATTTGAAAAATGTAAAAGAGACGATGACTGTACGATTCAGAAACTACAGGACATAACACACACAGAAAACAAGACAGCAGTTTTGAAGGCAATTGATGACTTGGTCAGTATATATGAAGATGGGAGTTTTTCATGTCATCCAAATGCGCATCATGTTGGCGAGTTTTTATTGGGATATGTCCATGGAAACTTTTCAGAGACTATACCATACATTGATTCTAGATGTGCTGCAGGGGTAATGCACGGTCTAGTTGAAAACACAATATCTATTCAGACATTACTTTATGCAAAGTCAATTTCCGAAGTCGACATTGTATCTCCATGCAACCAGATAGATTCCTCGATAGGATACGACGCAAAAGTTGAATGCATTCATGGAATGGGACATAGTCTTACCAAGGCATATGATTATGACGTGATCAAGGCAGAAAAGAGCTGTGCAATATATAATGATAACACGGAAAGATACATGTGTCAGGGCGGTCTGTTCATGGAAAACATAAACAAGTACTGGGATGACAAGACTGGTGATTTTGATGCAAGAGACCCATACTATCCGTGCAATCAGATAACTGACAGGCAGGCAGCATCATTGTGTTACCGCTACCAAGCGCTGTACTTTTTAGAAAATCATAACTTTGAGCCACAAGTAGCCTTTACAATGTGTGACAAAATTGGCGATAAAGAATTTGTGGAATACTGTTACAAGGGAGCAAGCACTCACATGGCATCAAGATACTTTGAAGATATAGAGGAAACAGCATACATGTGCATCAATGTAAAAAAAGAGTTACAGCCGGCATGTGTCAAGGGTGCAATAGAGTCGATAACAAAGTTTGTTGCAGTCGATCTTGGTGATGACTTTTGTTACATGATGCCTGATGATCTGGAGGAGAAATGCTTTGAAAGAAAAAGCCAGCTAGAGGAATCAATGTTCTAGAAAATTTAGAGTATAGATGCCAGTAAAAATCCACCAATACCTATTGCAACGCTTGCAATTCCAATCTGCACACTTCCATTGATCATAATAGCATATGGATTTACGTTCAGTTATACATTACATAGTTTTATCAGTAATTTATGAAATGATCAAAAGAAAATCTTTCAGATCACGATTTGAACAAGAATAATTTTATTTCAGGATTTCAATAAAGCCACCTGTGCGCTCATCGAGTCTAATTGAATTTATCTCATGTTCTATTTCGTCAATATCATTCATTTTCAGATAGGAATCAGATATGGTATAAAGCACATCTTCTATGTAAAAGGACCTTGGACTGGTGTATGAGTATGGCCAGGAGTCATTTCCCGTAGCATGTTGGATTTTTCCTTTGAGATCAAATCCCAATGACTTGTCAAAACCATAGACATAGAATCCATGCCATTGTTCGTTGCGTGGCATATCTGAAACATCATCCATCCCTAATGCATCCATTCTGCTGTGAATTGGAATGGAGAGAATATTCTTGTTCTTGTCAAAGAGAAATGCCCTGTGATCATTTAACGTAGTAGAGTCAGTTTGTTGGTTTCCTATCACTACCTCATCTACAACTTTGGGATTACTTACATTTGATACGTCAAACAGTGCAATCTTTATTCCAAGTTGTCTGACTCTGTTATCTTTTTCTATTGTGTCCCTACCTATGCCTATGATATGGTCGTCATCATATGGATGAAGATAGTTTGAAAACCCAGGAATCTTCAACTCGCCTAAAATTTTGGGTGTGTTCTCCGACAAATCAATTACAAAGAACGGGTCAATCCTCTCAAAGGTAACCAAGTATAACCTATCACCCATGAATCTTGCTGAAAATATACTCTCATTTGGAGCAATCTTGTCCAGACCTCCAACAGTCTTGAGATTTTCATCAAGAGTGTATACGGCACTATACCTTACGTTGCCTTTGACGTGGGAATAATATTCGCTTGTTGTGGCTATTCTGAACTTGCCATCATATTCATCCATTGAAAATTGGTTTAGCAGACTTCCGGGAACGGAGCCTTTTGCGGAATATTCTAGGTTTTTTTGGTCTAGGGATATCTTGTGGATTATTGTTTTTCTTGATTCTTCCTGCAGTTTGGTGTCATACTCGTATAACTTTTCGTTTATTGTAGAGAACAGCTTTTGTCTATTATTCTTGTCCAACTGATTGTATGTATCCTGCAGTATATCCGACATCAATGTCCATTTTTCATGAAGAATAATTGAGGAATCATCTTGTATATTACGTATTTTTATTTGAGCAGTTTCTGGCAACAGCGGAACTATTACATCAAAGAACCTATCACGTTTAATGGAATCAAAATAGCCATACGGGAGATCCTGACTGTACGTTAGATATAACGAATCCTCTGAGACATAAATTGTTCCAGATCCTCCCATAAGAAATGTTTCAGAGTTTAGCGTATCTCCAAAAACATCTATAACAGTGACTGTGTTAAAGTTATAGTTTCTATCAAACCCATCAAAATAATACACGTCTGGAATTAGTGTAAGACCATCATCTTCTGTAATCATTGGAACTGCTGGATATCGGTAATCCACATGCGAGGTGGTAATAAGATAAACATAGTCTTCAATCATTCTGGCATTGTAAAATGAACCGTCTATTTCATAATCTCTTAGGATCTTTGGATTAGTCCTGTCTGAGATGTCAATTATTTCTGCATGTGTGGTTGATCTACTTTGTGATCTTGGCTCAAAACCAAACTCTGGAATTATCTCTTCTTGGTTTGTACCGTAATAGAATATCACCAGCCTGTCCTCGTTTAGAAACATGTTCTGAAGGTTCTGCGGCTCTACGTCTAACGCGGTTTTGAATACTATTTTTGCATCCTGTGCAGGATATACATCAGTAATTACAAGCCTATTATCATATACAATATAGACATATTTTCCGTCAGTCTTTAGGAAATCAGGCTCATCTATTCCCTTTACCTGTACATTAGTTGTGGAATACTCATTGTAGGATCCTTCCAATTGAATACCAGAGGTGTGTACGGCTAGTGATGATTGAGATTCTGGTTGTGGAGCGGGAACTGGTTCCATAGCAGGCATGGGAAACACTGTTCTATCAAGCGATACCGAACCCGCATTTGCCCGAAATTCGGCAGAATCTCTGAATACAAAATCTCCATCAGCTGATGACCACTTGTCAATAAAATATTCCTCGCCATTTGTAGACAAGGCAGTAATGAATCTTAGAACATCCTCTTGTGATGCAAATTTTTTGATGTCCTGAGTTCCCTCAATAAACTGAGACATGTCTCTGTCTACAAACACAACTCGCTCTGGTACATAATTGGATTGTTTGTAGAGAAGCTGTTGTTGCATGTCTGCTATATAAAAAATTGTAAATGATGAGATAGAAATGATTACAAAAATTATTGATAACAATAGTTTATAGTTCAAGATACACTATCTCCCATCTTTGCAAGATCATTTCAGTGAGTGTGTCAAAGAAAATTAAAGTCAATGTAATGGGTGTCAAGAAAATGCATAAAACCTTTGATTAAATCTAGATTTTACCTAAAATGATCACAAAGATTATTTTCTTTGTAGATTGAAAACATATAATGAAAATTGATGACAACGGTGATGACAGGAAAAAAGTGAACAAAAAACTTGATGATGAAATTAGAGTCTTGTCAGCTGATGATGAAAAAATCAAGACAGTGGGTGAAGTTCTTGCTAATGACTCAAGCAGATCAATTATGAGATTGTTGTCAAACGAACAGGAAATGACAATTAACCAAATAGCAAAAGAAATGGACTTGTCGATACCTCTAGTTTCCCACCATCTAAAAAAGATGCAAGATACTGGGGTTGTAAAAGTGAGCAGAATTGGCAAGTCTGTAAAGGGACAAGAAATGAAATACTATGCAGTAACAAACCAGTCGTTTCTAATCACTCCCCCAGAAAAACAAACACATTCGTTGCTTTACTCTCTTAGGAAATTTTCAAAATTTGCGGCAATTGGGATGGCAGGTCTTGTCTCATGGTCAATGCTACGGCCGCAACCAGAATCGCAGACATTGCCTGTACATGACTCTGGACAAGCTGATTTTTCAGGCACTCAGGAATTAGATTTGGATGAATGGTCATCTACAGAGCAACTCTCTGAAACTAAATCTGAGGTAGACAATCCCGTCATGGAACCAGTTCCCGCTCCACAACCAGAACCTGAACCATCTCAGATTGACGGAGGATTTGATTTACAACTAGACCCAGAAAGAGCAAACACGGGTTCGGTATCGCTTGATAGAACAGTATATCCCGAACCATTTATGACTACAGGGACAGAATCCATAGAGCCCCTGATATTTTCAATCATAATTCCCATAGGAATCGTCATAGGTGGCATCATCCTTGATAGATTATTGATGCGATGGTATCGCCAAAGGAAGATTAAAAGATCATATCAATGATTTGCCTATTGTTCTAGACTTGAGAGATCAAATTTTATGTGATTAGTTTTCTGGTTTCTCTGTATTATCCTTGTTTGTCTTTGTAGGGATTATTGTTTGATTAGTCTCGTTGAGCATCAGTGTAGGTGATATACCTTTCTCAGTCAATACTACCTTTGAATTATTTTCAAGACTTGCCTGCGTGACTTCAAGTTTTTTTAGTTCCTTGGCATTTCCTATAAAATATTTTTCTGCAGCTTCATTGACCAATTGTATCTCCTTGCTCTTGCTTCTGCAACTCTTTCAATAGCCTGTGATTTTCCTTCAGCTTCTAAAATTAAGGATTGTTTTACTCCTTCAGCCTCCTTGATTTTCGCTCTTCTCTCTCCATTTGCCTTGGTCTCTCGTGCATTGGCAAAGTCAATTGCAAACTGTTTGTAATTTTCTGACTTTATGACCATATTCAGTCTCTTGTACATCAGTTGGAGGTTCGATCTCTTTGAGCTCGACTCTAACTATGGTAATTCCCCAGTCTTTTATTTCGTGCTTCATGGTCTCAAAAACTTCTTGGTTTAGTTTTCCTCGCTGAGAGTTTACATCTTTGAATACATTGTCACCGATAACATTTCTCAGGGTGGTGCGTGCAAGCTGGACTATCTGAGTAGTATAGTTGTTTACCTGGTAAAGAGCATTTTAAGTTCTACCTCTGAATCTCCTACCTTAAAGTACACTTGGGCATCAACCGAGCAATTCAGATTATCATTTGTGATCACCTCTTGTCGCATTACGTCTACTAACTGTTCAGTAATGTTGATGGAACAATCTTTTGGACGAATGGGGCAATAAACATAATTCCTGAATTTTGAAATCGTGTATACTTGCCAAGCGTCTCTACGGCTGCTCTATGTGTTGGTCTTATGATACGTATTCCTGACAGGAAAAAACCTGTAACAACTAAGCCTACTATTATTTAGGCTATGAGAATTTCAATTTCTAGTTCCGCCAATATGTTCATAATTACTCAAAAGTAGGAGATTCATAAGCCATTCTATTTATTATGATATATTCTCACAAGAACAAAATCGGAGATTTATATTTCATATTCTTCATGCGTATAATTAATAGGCCAGACAAGGCTTTAGGAGAAATCAAGTGTAGAGGAGAAATGTTTCTTCTTTTAAGGAATTCATCATCCAAGACAACCTGATTAGAATTAAGGCATTCATAAAAAGGAAAAATCTAGTTCACATTAAGTGAAGCTAGGTTCTTTTGTTTTCTGATGGCAACTATAATGTACGCCGAGGCGGCAATTATTCCAGCCTGCAAGACCTTGCTTGAGATGTCTATGAATCCAACATCATCTTGTATACCTACAATCGG
This sequence comes from Nitrosarchaeum sp., assembly GCA_020431985.1. Lineage (GTDB taxonomy): Archaea > Thermoproteota > Nitrososphaeria > Nitrososphaerales > Nitrosopumilaceae > HKST03. Next base: position 9,291 of record JAGQHF010000034.1, read on the forward strand.
AAGATCTACAGTTCTTGATAACACATAGAGAAGTATCAATGCTCCAGATCCAACTATTGCAAGAAAGTATGGTGTTCTGCTTGAGTTTCTGCTATTGATTGCCCACAGTCCTACAGGAATGTATGCCCCTCCTACTGTGGCAAACAATGCCGTTTCAACAAGTGCACCTTCAATGGACTCATCAGGTTCTTCTTCATGTTCTTCAGCAGCTTCTGCAATTTCTCCGGTTGCTACAAATAGGTAGACGGCCCCTGTAAGTAACATCAAAAATGCCACAGAAAGTATTGCCAATTGTATTGATTTTTGAACCATGCGGGTATAATGTGGGATTCGATATAATGCGTATCTACCATTCCCAAAAATTGGGAATGGCTGTCAATTTGAGAACTTTTGCCACAATCGTATAATCTTGTCTTCCATCTTTACATGTTCAAGTTTGTATGATAATTCTCCTTCTCTGTATGTTATAACAATCTCATAGGTCCAGTTTTTGTAATAGCTTTCATCAAGGCCTTCCAAAGTCCTTACAACCTTTGTTTTCTTTACAATCTTTAGCTCTTCTAGCTTTCTTGTCTTGCGATATGCAGTTGATTGTGGAATATTTAGAAGATTAGAGATTTGTTGAATGGTAAGTTCTGTTTTTGATAGCA
>JAGQHF010000035.1 GCA_020431985.1 Nitrosarchaeum sp.
GACATGTCTGGATGTTTACACTTTAGAATTGTAACGATGAAGTTTATTGCACCCAATACGGATGAGATACCTAGAATCTTTAATCCAAATATCCACATGTCTGCCGCAGGACCAGGTGCACTGATGATTGAATATGGAGGAGTTGCGTACCATGTAAAGTCTGCGAATCCCAGCCAGATCAATGCGCCTGCTGGTGGAATCATCCAAAATGCGATTGCGTTTAGCTTTGGATATGCCATATCCTTGTATCTTACCATAATTGGAACAAAGTAATTTCCAACTGCCGATGCAAATGGAATGATAAACAAAAAGATCAATGTGGTACCGTGGACAGTAAATATTCTGTTAAATGTCATAGAGTCTTGAATTATTTGTGCACCAGGCAAGAACAATTCTGCTCTTATCAAAAGAGCCAATGAACCTCCCATAAACAAGAATGCAATGGAGGTGATTAGGTAAAGTAATCCCACATCTGTGTGATGTGTAGAGAACATTATTTGCCAAATTGGTCGTGGTTTTTGTAATTCTAGAACCATGTCTACTTTCTCTCCTCTATAATTAATGAATAAATGTGTATCATGATGATGGCTCCTCCACAATTAATTTTCCACGCATGTTATAGTGAATTAATCCACAGTATTCCCTGCATTGAATATCATGCTCTCCAGGTTCCATTGGTGCAAACCAAACGGTGTTAACTCTGCCTGGGATGGCATCCATCAATACTACATAATCATGAATGTTAAAAGAGTGATTTACATCCTTTGACATTACTTCAAACTTGTATGCTTTTCCAGCCTTGACATGCAATTCGCCAATCTCTTTTGTGCCATCTTCATGTTCAAATGACCAGAACCATTGTTGTCCGGTTACCTTTATGACTTCGGCGTCTTCTGGAACATGCTCAACTAGCCTCTCAACTTCCCATGCTTCTGCGCCTACCCAGAGCATCAGGGAAACAACTACACCAATGTAAATCCATTCAGGCCAGTTGGAATGTCCGCCCATCTTCTACCAAACCCCTTCCTTTTCATATGGAGTTGGCTTGGCCTTTGGATGGGACTCTCTGAATCTCCAGCATTGCCAGATTATGGTTCCAGATACTACGGCACCAACAACAAACGCAACTGCCATTAATCTATAGAATAAATTCCAAATCAAAACGCGTCTATCAATGTACTCGCCTGGTTCATCGCCTGCAGCCAGAGCGTACTCTACGGCTGGAACGACAACTAGAACTGCCAATACTAAGAATAGACCGACCATACTCTTCATTAGCGTGACTGACGTGACCTTTGATTTCTATTTAAGGGTTTTCAAGATTACTAGTTACCAATCCTGATC
>JAGQHF010000198.1 GCA_020431985.1 Nitrosarchaeum sp.
ACCACATTGTAAACTGACCTATTATATCAAATTCTGTCGATATCATGTACATGGCTAGAACATGTAGAGGAATATGCATTGAATCAAAAGGAATTCCGATGAGTAATAGTATCCGATATCAGAATGGGCAAAAACGATGTACTTTTTGCAGTTTATTTTTGGATGTGTCTAGTATCAGATGCCCCTGTTGTAAAGCAGTCCTACGCACAAAACCTCGTGGGTAAAATCATGAAGTTATTTGGTTTTTTCTTGATTCCTTCCTTTAGAACATGCTCTGTTGTAACTAGCAAGGACAATATAACCAAGACAACAAGCAAAAAACTGGTTTTTCCCACACACATGGCATAACATTATTTGATAAAAATTCCTTGTAAAAAATACAGAATTTAAAAAAATAAAGAATGCAAATCTAACATATAGGACGTACTATTTGGGAATTGCAAAACATCCTCTGAGACAAATTATACCTGTGATGACTTGTAGTAAGGAATCTGCAGAGAGAGTTGTTTTGGCCGTTTAGATATTGCATCTAGTTAAACAACTCACAATTACTTGATAACAAGTTTGGTACAAATGTAAAATGTACCAGTAACTGGCAAGATATTTTGCAATTCGACTTTTGTACCAAATGTCTTTTCTAAAATATTTCCAAATAGAAGATATGGATAGCTCGAGGTTTTTCATTTTTGCCTTGATGGTCGTTATAGTATTTGTAGGAATGTTTGGGGTTAATGATGCATTTGCACACAAGGCCCAGATTGTAGGCGACTACAAGCTTGACGTAGGGTGGAAGACAGAACCTCCCATTGCAAGCGAGTCCAATGCAATAGAAATAGTACTAACTGTTGCCAGTGATTTTGACAAGCAAAGATATGATGCAGTCTATTTTGCATCATCCGTGCCTGCCAGTATGGATAACATTACAGGAATTGCAAAAGATCTAGAGGTGGACATCAAGATTGAGAGTGGAAAAAAGGTTTTTTTGGATTTGATAGAGGATACTGAAATTCCCGGCACGTATTATGGCAATTACACTCCTCAAGAATCTGGACATACCAAAGTCCACATATATGGTAAGATAACCGATTCTGAATTTGAGGTAACATTCAATCCAGAAAAAGTTGAGGAACGCACAAAGGAAACAAGCACGTCTATTGCAATACCCGATTGGATTCGAAATAATGCAAAGTGGTGGGCTGAAGGAACCATAGGAGACTCTGACTTCACGTCAGGCATCCAATATTTGATAAAAAATCATATACTTGATGTTCCGTCTACGGAATCAAACACAACTAGTAACAATAACGAAATTCCCTCTTGGATAAAGAACAACGCCGGATGGTGGGCAGATAAATTAATTTCTGACGACGACTTTGTCAAAGGAATACAGTACATGATAACAAATGGAATAATTCTCGTCTAAGTTTGAAAATAAAAAAGAAAAATGCTAGAAATAGTCGACAATACCAAATGACATTAGTCTCTGACCCATGTCATTAGTTGCACATATTGCAGAGTCATCATGAATTCTCATGAATAGTTCCAAGCCTTCCTTGCATTGAACATTGCCAGGTTCTATTCCCAAATTGATCTGCTTGAGAGGAGGAAGTGTACTTAGAGACTCTACTTCTTCAGGATGCATGTCCAAGCCTAATTCTGTGTCATGTATCATTCCTGAAAGGTGCACCACGGGATATCCAGCTGACTCTGGAATAAACTTGCCATGATAGATTCCTTCTACATTAGTTTCCGCCATGGATAACGTGTTGGTTGTGCCATCTAGCGTAACTGTAACCTGAATTGTTTCTTCCAGTCCTGCTACGCCGCCCTCATGACTATGCTCATCATGGTCGTCATCCATAGCATCATGGTCGTCATCCATAGCATCATGGTCGTCATCCATAGCATCATGGTCGTCATCCATAGCATCATGGTCGTCATCCATAGCATCATGGTCGTCATCCATAG
>JAGQHF010000199.1 GCA_020431985.1 Nitrosarchaeum sp.
CTCTGATTGATATTAATACTCTGAAAACTGTGTCTACTTTATGGATCAATCAGACCATGAACTATTACTTCCATTGGTTGACGAAGAAAACATCTGCCTTCCATTGCCAATTAATGTTGTGTCCAAATACTGGAATGTTGAACTTCCCATGCAGGAGGCAAAAGAAATGTCAAAACAATATCCTGACTATGGAGGAAGTATAATTGTTGAAGGCATTGAACTTGCAGAGAGACATGGTCTTGCATGTCGAATTGTCCGCTCATCCCTATATGAATTAAAAAAGATAATCGATTCTGGAATTCCTCCCATTGTAATTTTACCTGGTATCCCTGAAATTACCCAGCATGCATCAATTGTCACAGGCTATGATACCACTGCTAAAACAATCCTTCACTATATCCAAAAAGGAAACCAAGAAGGTGAATTGCAAGAAGGAGCAATACCGGAAGCCTTGTTCGACAAGGAATGGTCAGAGGAAGGCCGACTTGTAATACTTTTGGGACCTCCTGATATCTTATCCTCTATCAAACTAGAAAATTCCACAACAGAGAAATCAAACAGACTATGCTTTATCTCCGAAAGATCACGGATACAGAAAGATTTCCCAGCTACAATTGAATCTCTCAAACAGGCAATCGAACTTGATCCAGACAACTCTACTGCACTAAATCTGCTCGGTTCCATATTGAATGAACAAAATTCACAGGACTGCCTGAACTATTACAAAAAATCTGTCGCAATCAACACTAAATCATATTTGAGCTATAACGGCATGGGAAATTTCCATCTAAAACTCAATCAGCTTGATTCTGCCAAAACTGCGTACACGAAAGCGATTGAGATAAACCCAAAGAGATCTGCAAAGATCTACAAAAACCGTGCATACATTCTCGACAAACAAGGAAAGGGTTCCGAGGCAAAAGAAGATCTGAAAACATACTTGAAACTTTACCCTAAGGCTCCTGACCGTGGAGTAATTGAACAAGCAATACGGGAACTATAGGTGCGGAATGCGGGATTTGAACCCGCGGCCTTCAGCTTGGGAAGCTGACGTCATACCGAGCTAGACTAATTCCGCCCATTCAAACGATATTGACTATAATTAAATATCTTAATCATGCTGTTAAA
>JAGQHF010000200.1 GCA_020431985.1 Nitrosarchaeum sp.
TCAGGGAGAAACTTTTTGTCATTATTGCAGTAAAACTGGATGATCTCTTTTTCGTATATGTGCCCTGCATCATTTAGCGTTTTGAATACTCGTTGTACAAACTCAATGTTCTCGGAAGAACTGGTCTTGTAAAAATAATCAAATCCTATGTCAAACGCGGTAAAGTCTTCATAGTCTCGCTTGTTCCAATAAGCAACATATTCTGCAGGAGTCTTGCCCTCTTTTTCTGACTGTATCAGAATGGGGGTGCCAAAATCATCAGACGCGCATACATAGTATGCTTCCACCCCGTTCATCTTTAGGAATCTTGTTGTCACGTCTGCTGGAAGGTATGTCGAAGCGACATGTCCTAGGTGTATCTCTCCGTTTGCATAAGGTAACGCACTTGTAATTATGGCTCTGTCTCTCATCAGTAAAGTGAGGATTTTACAGTTCTTAAGAAGTTTTGTAGATTACTAAATTTGACATTTTCTTCAAACCCGATTACATATACAATATCCTGAAATGGGTTAACCAGTTTTGCAAAACTACCAACTATTCATGTATTTTACTTGCTCAGATGTAAGCTTGTCTATCTTTACATCCATTGCCTTTAGGGCATCTACTGCCACTTGTCTGTCTATCTCTTCTGGAACATTGATTATCTTGTTTTCCATTTTTTTGTGATTTTTGAGAATGTACAATATTGATAATATTTGGTTTGAAAAAGACTGAGCCATCACTTCAGGTGGGTGGCCCTCTGCTGCTACAAGGTTTGCCAGTCGTCCCTCTCCAATGAGATAGACGCGCTTTCCATTCCGCAGAGTGCATTCATCCAGATTTGGTCTTACTCTCCTGACTGATTTTGATTCTTTTAGCAAAAACTTACTGTCAATCTCCACATCAAAGTGACCAACGTTTCCCATGATGGCCCCATCTTTCATCTGCAAAATGTGCTCTTTTCTAATTACGCTTGTCATGCCGGTACATGTGATAAAAATATCTCCAACTTTGGATGCCTGGCTCATGGGCATGACTTCGAATCCGTCCATATGTGCTTCGAGCGCTTTTACAGGATCCACTTCTGTTACTATTATTTTAGAACCCATTCCATGACATCTTGTTGCTACACCTCTACCTACCCATCCATAACCTACCACGACTACTCTCTTTGAGGCCATTAGCAAATTCATGGCACGCAAGTAACCATCAATGGTACTTTGTCCTGTTCCATAACGATTATCAAACATGTGTTTAGTGTATGCCTCGTTGACCAAAATGACAGGATATCTTAATTTTCCCTGATTCTCAACGGCCTTGATTCTGGTTACTCCTGCAGTTGTCTCTTCTGTTGCACCAAAAACCTCCAATGTCTGAAATCGTTTATCAAAATGAGCCTTTACGTTCATGTCTGCTCCGTCGTCAGTCAGAATTGATGGTTTATGTTTTAGGACTTGTTCTATACACCAGTCATACTCTTTTGTTGTCTGACCATGCCATGCGTATACGTGAATTCCTTGTGATGCTAAAAATGCGGCAATATTGTCCTGCGTGGTGAGAGGATTCCCTCCACAACATGCTACAGTGGCTCCAAGTTGTTTTGCTCCCATCAGTAACACTGATGTCTCTTTTGTAATGTGCAGACAAAATCCTAAGGTCACCCCTCGAAGTGGTTTTGAGTCCTTTAGCCGATTTATCGTATTGTCTAGAATCTGCA
>JAGQHF010000201.1 GCA_020431985.1 Nitrosarchaeum sp.
ATTCCTCTTTACATATGGTTTGTGTTAAGTTTTTCAATTTTTTTGGACTAGCGGATTATTTGAGTTCAGTTCCGCGAGTAAATGTTACCTTGTATTTTTCTTCTTTATTGAGAAAAATTCTATAATGCTTTTCGCACAAGTTTCGCTTTTCTTTAAACCCAATTTTTATTGACTGAATCGCCTTCATCTTACATTCAGAAATACTGCACTGCAATAATTCTTCCCCGGTTGATTGATTTATAAGATTTTGAATTACGGTATCCACACTACATTGCTAACTTTTTATGATTCTAGTCTCTTACAAAATCATGTCTGAGGATGAAAAAGGTAAACGATTTCTCGAATTAATTGATAAACAAAATAATCTTCAATGGAGCATTGTATCTAAATTAACACTGCTCATAAAGTCTGAATGGGCTTCTCTAGAACTAAAAAACAATCTTGAATCCTTGATAACACAACACTCAGAAATTACACAAGAATTGAATAGTTTAGACAAGAATAACAGTCTTCTATAGACCTGAATCTACCATTAATGCTATGAATAGCACTGCCAAATATGGGCTAGAAAATTTGAACAAAGTCCAAGATGCTTTCTCTTTTGGCTTTGCAATAACCCATACTGATAAAATAACCATTAATGCACCTGCTGCCACTGCTGTCCACAGATATATTTGCCCTACCATAGGATCTCCATCTTCAGTAACTAAGAAAAATGGCACAATCGAAAACAATACCATCACAAAAGTTGAAACTGCAATTGTCCTAGCAGATGTTTTTTCTGATTGCACTGCAGTTAACATGGGAACATTAACCTTATTGTAGTCATCTTTAAAGTGCAATGTTAGGGCCCAAATATGCATTGGAATCCAAATAAACACTAATCCTGCCATCACAAGACCCATTGTCCACAAATCTGACATTGTAACAGCTACCCATCCTATCATTGGTGGCGAACCTCCACACAGTCCTCCCAATATTATATTTGTCCGTGAATTTCGTTTTAATACATATGAATAGACAAGAACGTTGTTTAACAAACCGAAGGCAATAAAGGCTGTGGCCCAACTGCCTTGTTCTATTGTAGTTGTAAATGAGATCCCAAATGCCAATACCAATGATATTGCAGCTAATGCCAATCCAAAGTTTCGTGCTTTTTCAGCAGGATGGATCCTTTTTGAAGGTAAAGGTCTGCCCTTTGTTCTCTCCATAATTGCATCAATATCTCGATCGTGATAATTGGTTAGGGTATTAGCTGCTGCAGATCCTGCAGCAACAGAAAATAGCATGAGTGTCCATGTCGGAAGAGATACCTCTACATTGTAAATATTTGCTGCAGTAAGCGTTGCACCAAAAGCGGTAAACACCAACAAATACCAGATTTTAGGCTTTGTTAGTTCATAATATACTGAAATACGTGATTCAGATTTTTGCTTCTGCATCGCTAGTCACTACTCTCTGATGGCATATATGGCATTGCTTTTGTCCTAGTTTTCATCTCTATGAACGATTCCGATGATTGTATTCCTTCAATTCTACCAATACGTTCTGAGACTATCTTATGCATTTGATCTAGTGATCTTGCATACATGGTTACTAAAATGTCAAATCTGCCTGTTACTTCTGCAATTTCTCTCACTCCTTCAATTTTGAACAATTCTTCAATTATGTGATTTCTCTTTTTTGTATCCATGTTAATGCCTGTTAATGCCTTAACATTGTAGCCTAACTCGGAATCATTAACAACAATCGTAAATCTTTCAATCAATTTTCTCTTGACCAATCGTTTTATTCTTGAATATACTACTGAAGAATTGACATTGATCTTCTTTGACAACCTTGGTACTGATATCGATGCATCATTTGATAATTCTGATAAAATTTGTAGATCTAAATTATCTACCTTAGTCATTTAAAATC
>JAGQHF010000036.1 GCA_020431985.1 Nitrosarchaeum sp.
ATAATGAAGCAGGCAATTACTCTGCCATATGGTACTGTAACTGACATTTCACCAGACATTAAATTGGTGCTTGCAAACGCCGGTCATATACTGGGCTCTGCATTGTGCCACTTTCATATTGGCAATGGAGATCATAACTTTGTATATTCTGGAGATATTAAATTTGGAAAAAGCATTCTCTTTGAAGCTGCAAGCTGGAATTTTCCAAGAGTTGAGACATTGTTAATTGAGAGTACATATGGAGCAAAGGAAGATATCCAACCATCTAGACAAGAGGTTGAATCGGCATTTATCAATGCAGTAAATAATACTCTAGCAGATGGTGGCAAAGTTCTCATACCCATTCCAGCTGTGGGACGTGCTCAAGAAATCATGATGGTAATTGACCATTACATGAAGTCAGGTGAAATGATCGAAGCACCAGTTTTTACTGAGGGAATGATTTCAGAAGCTTCTGCAATTCATGAGGCCTATCCTGAATATCTTGCAAGGGAACTAAAACAAAAAATACTTGAAACAGATGATAACCCATTTGATTCTGAATATTTTACAAATATTGAACATGCTGATGCACGTGAAGAACCGATGCGCGATGATTCACCTTGTATAATTTTAGCTACCTCTGGCATGTTGGAGGGAGGACCTGTTTTAGAGTATTTCAAACATGTTGCACCTGATAAGAAAAACAAAGTTTTGTTTGTATCTTATCAAGTTAATGGGACTTTGGGAAGAAGAGTTTTGGATGGTTCAAAACAAGTTTCAATGTTGGGTAAAGAAGGAAAGGTTGAGGTTGTCACAATTAACTGCGGTGTTGAAAAGCTTGATGGGTTTAGTGGACACAGCGATTACAACCAACTAATGTCTTTTGTTCAAAGACTCAGACCAAAACTTCGCAGAGTACTTGTAAATCACGGAGAGCGAAAAAAATCAGAAAATCTTGCAACAAATATCAGAAGAATGTATAGAATCCCTTCTCACTATCCGCAAATCCAAGAAGCTATCAAATTATTTTAGATCGTATTCTGGTTTCCAAATTCTGATGTTGGATGGAGCAACAATTATTCTCTCTTCGCCTAATCTAGCTATATCTGCATCAGCTGTTTTTGCAATAGAATACAGTTCTTCCACAACTTTTCTAAGCTGCTCCACATCTTTTTGTGCAAGGGGCGTGACTCTTAGAATCAAAATCATGCCTTTTTTGATGTCTTCTTTGATAGAATGAACATCACTTGTGTCACGAATTGTTATTGCCTTCAAATACGTTGGGCTTTCCTGTTTCTGCATTATTGAAAAAATTGTAATCTACTCACTCAAAAACTCTTCTGTCAATACTGTGGCCTTTGTGGTTTTTTTGTGCCTAGATTCTGAACTTAAGGTAAGATTCCTCTCTGGCACGTTTAGATGACACTTCTTTATTGGAATCGTTTTTTGTCACAACTACGGTAACACTCTCTTCTTTGGGGGCGTCAGAATATCTTACGGTAACTGACGCGGCAAACTCTGTATGCTGTGATGCACCACTACCACGCAATATTGAGATGGGTCCAACATGATCACGCACTTCAAGTAAAATATCGCCGGGTAGTGCAATGGCCTTTATTACTTCATTCTCATTTTTGTTTCTTCCAACCACAAGTTTAGTTTGATCATCTAGTCTGAAATGCCTTCCAATTTTTAGCAAATCGATGTCGTTTATTGTTGGGGTTTCTGTATGTGAAAACAAATCTTTTGCCTTTAGTCCAAAAGCTGGATCAGTTAGCAAACAACCACCACCTGCATTTGGAGGATTTTCTATGCCATACTTTCTTGCCATATCTAGCTGATTTCTTCTCGTTCTTCCCCTGATCATTCCAAGGTTTTCTCTTCTGATCAATCCCTCTTTTTCTGCGTCAGTAGATGGCAACAATCCTCCAGATAACGGTCTAACAATTTTTCCAACAAGTCCTGACTCTTTTTCTATTGTTCGTAACGCCGGTCCATGTTGACTCATTGGTCTTTGTCCTAGAACCTCACCTGATATTATGAACTCTGCACCAATTTCCTCCATGTGTTTTTTTGCAGCCTCAAACATCATTGCTCGGCAATCTATACATGGATTAAATCCAGCACCAGTACCATGTTTTGGATGCTTGAGCATCTCAATGTATTCATCTCCAAGATAAACTGTCTTGAGATTAACATTAAGATCGTCTGCTCTTTCTCTTATCTCAAAACCACAACCTCTACCACAATCAAAATCACAGAATGGTGTCTTTATCGCAACAGCTGAAACATCAAAACCTTGTTCTTGCATCATTCTTACAGCAAGCTGACTGTCTAATCCTCCAGACAACAAGGCGACTACTTTCTTTTTTTCTTCAGGCACATATATCAACCCAAAAACCGCATATACAAACTTTACATCATACATAAATTAAGAAAGCGAAGAATTCCTTCTGTGAAAGAACGTCGAAAAAATATCCTGAAATTTGCTGGTAAAGTTGACTGTGACACTGTAGTTGCATTTGAGCCTGAAAACTTGTTTTACATGACAGGCTTCTGGGGAGAAGCAATCTGCCTTCTTGAGAAAAACGG
>JAGQHF010000202.1 GCA_020431985.1 Nitrosarchaeum sp.
TAGGAAGAGTTCCAACGTCAAACTGGAATGAACAGAAGACCAAAGTTCCAGGATACACTGCACCTTCGAATCAATACTTTGCAACAAAACCAAGATTTGCAAACTACCCCGGAGGTAAGTTCTTTGGAGGTTTCAGTGGCAATCTTATGACTGTTGAGGGAGTATCTGCTCAGACTCAAACACAGAAAGCACCACCTCCACCACCAAAACCAAAAGGCACACTACCAAAAGGCACAGTACAATCAACCCAGACACAAGCTCAAACACAACAAACACCGCCGGCAAATAACTCAAACAAATCAAGGCAAGAACAACTTGAAGAATATGAGCAAGACTACCTGCAAAGAATGGAACAAGAGCGAGTTGCCCGAGAAAAACAAGAGGCAGAAATCATTGAACGCGAAGTCGCAGAAAGAGCAAAAGCTACACGTGGTTCCCTACCAAAAGGTTTTGAGCCAAAACCTGAAACACCAAAACCGTCCAGAGGCACACTACCAAAAGGTTTCTAGTTCTTCAAATCTTTTCTTTTAATTGTTTTTTAATTTTGCAAATTCTTCAAGGACTTCTTTTGAATGACCAGCAGGTTTCACCTTTGGAAAAATCTTGAAGATCTTTCCTTTTTGATCCACAAGGAATGTGCTTCTCACTACTCCCATGTATTCCCGGCCCATGAATTTTTTCTTTCCCCACACACCAAATGACTTTGATACTTCCTTGTCTACATCAGCTAGTAATGGATACTTTATGCCCATTTTGTCACAAAATTTTTTATGTGAATCCACATCGTCTGGACTGATTCCAATTATCTCTATCCCTTCATTTTTAAATTTTTGATAATCTCTTGCAAATTCATCTGCCTCCGTAGTGCATCCTGGTGTAAAGTCTTTTGGATAGAAATAGATGGCATGTTTTCTGCCCTTAAAATCACTTGATTTGACTTTTTTTCCATTTGAATCATTTATCTCGAATTTTGGAACTAAATCTCCTTCTGAAATCATAGTTGTTATTCTTTTTATGTGATTAATTACTTTTTCAGAAGGTCAATGTATAGTACGAATGTTTATATGGAAATTGAAGTGGCTCTTGCTTGATGGTTAATCCAAGAGCATATCTTGCTGAAGCAATCGCAACATATGGCTTGGTGTTTTTTGGCCCTTTGTCTGTAATCTTAGCTATTGCTTCATTTGGCGAACAACTAACTACAATATCTGTTCTCTTCATTTCATTGGGACATGGTGGAGCAATCGCATTGATGATTTACGCATTTGGTCATGTATCTGGTGCTCACATAAATCCGGCAGTTACTATTCCTATGATGATTACTCGTAAGATTGGCATAGTTGATGGAATTGGATACATCATTTCCCAATTGATAGGTGCTGTTGCAGCAGCTGCAACTTTAAAGGTGATATTGCCTGAGCTTGGAGCCAAAGTAAATTTCGCTACCCAGGGAGGTCCAAGTGATCTGATTGACAAAAGCATTTCTTCTGGTTTTGCCATAGAGGCAGTTTTAACATTCTTCTTAGTCACTGTAATCTTCATGTCTGCAGTACACAAAAAAGCATCTGCTGGATGGCATGGATTCACAATTGGAGGTATGGTATTCTTGATTCACCTTGTTGGTGTTCCGCTTACTGGCGCTTCTGTCAATCCAGCAAGAACATTTGGTCCTGCCCTGATTTCGGGATTCTGGGAATTCCATTGGTTATACTGGGCAGCCCCAATATTGGGCGGAATCATTGCAGGTCTGATAATGAACTATGTTTTTGTCAACAAAGCAGAGAAGGAAGCCTAGTTCTGTCTACATATTTCTCAACATTTAAAAATTTTCAATCAAACACAATGCATGAAATCTACTGAAGAGGTTATAGACTCGTTCAATACTGCCTCAGAAAAACTTCAAAGTTTACTAGTTAATGCCCAACGTGAATCCCTCCCAATATCTGAAATCATCGAATTATACTATCAGATCATAAACGTCTCATCGATTGCCTTTATGCTAAAAAATAAACTAGGAAGATCAATTACTGAAGAGACACTACAAAAAATTACTTCAATAGAGTTAGACATCACTGAAAAATTCAACTCTTCTATACACCCTCAAATAATAATCCAGTTATCTAACACAATTCAAAATACAATGAAGAAACTGCAGTCTGACAGTGGGAACAAAACTAAAGCTGAAATCAAGAATGAATCGCAACTTTACGAGGAATTACGACAACAAATGAGCACAAAAGAGTTTGTAGAGCAATATGACAAAAATCTACAACATGCTTGAAAACATTGCAAGTAATCTGGTGAAACTTAAAAGAGAGTTTTTTCAAAGCTATGCTGGTACTGCCCATATTCAAGAGGCAATTCCAGTTTCTTGGTCTGAAACATTTCCGATTGAAAACTTCTATTTTGATTCTCTACACAAATTTGCACGAAACAACCCAATTTATTATGATTCATTTGATCAGGAAATTTTTGGGATACGTTGTATAGTGTATGAGGGAGATGTAAACAAGTATTGGTTGAATAGTATCCAACATAACGCAAGCCATGCCCCTTTTTCCCCAACCTGGATTTTTTCTGCTTTTGTATTGTCTATGATGGCAAGCAAGTTGGGATTTAGTGATATAGCTGATATTGGATCAGGAGATGGCCGTATAGCTTATTGCGCCAAGGTATTAGGATGCAATTCATTCAGTATAGAGATTGACAACTCTCTTGTTGAACTACAAAATGAAATTATAAAAAAAACCCAAATTGATTTTAAACCCTATTGCTCTGATGCAATTCTATTTGATTATTCAAAATTGAATCTGACTCAACCTTCTTTTTTCATTGGTGGTTTGGCTCAGATGGGTGGGAATATGTTGGCAAGTGGTGTATTGGAAAAAAATCGTCACCAGTTTTCCAATTCTGGATTTGTTTTTGCAGGTACTGTGTCTCCAAAATATGCATCAGATCCAACATCTAATGCAGGTTGGGGAACTATAATTGCACAAAATAATTTGAATATAGTTAATCGTCTTATTTTGCCATCTGCATGGACTGCAAAAGAAGAAGACGATACTCATTACATCTTTACACAAATCCAAAATAGCAATCCAAATTAAGCGTAAA
>JAGQHF010000203.1 GCA_020431985.1 Nitrosarchaeum sp.
AAGGATTCCGCAGCATATCATACTGGAATGACTGATCTAAACGATAGGGCTCTATTGATAAAAACAAACATCATGGATGCCACTCCATACATGTACGTCAGTGTTTCGAATATTATTTTTAGCACTGTGTGGATTGCAGCGATAGTTGGAATATTTACAGCTCTAAAAAGAAAGAAAGAACAACTCAAAGAAAATGATGGTGCTGGAATCTAAGATATTCCTAATTCATTTCTAATTTCATCCACTGCTCTTATTCCATAGATATCTCGTACTTGTTGGATCCTTATTGAATTCTTTAATACATCTCTTCCGAGTATGTTTCTTAACGTTGCAAATAAATCACTAAATCTTATTTCCCATTTGTCAGCACATTCTAGAATTTTAGTTATTGCCCATTGTAGTACCTCGTGGGGCAGTGCTGCTGGTTCGTTTGACTCTGACTCTAATTTAGTAAATAAATCTCCAATGTCCGAAGTTTGTGTTGCAATGTTTTCAAGATCTTTTATACTGCCATACTTGGATTCAGAAAGCATTCTTACATTTGATTGGTATTTTGATAATTGCAATAGGGCCATCATTTCTTTTGATGAATTATCTGAAATCACATCAGTTCTATTTTTAATATGTTGGATCTCTTCAAATAACTTGTCCGATTTCTTATGGAATTCTGATGTAGAAATATCTTGCCTCTTTAATGTTTCATTTACGGATGAAATCTTTTGATCTATGCTATTCGTTTTGTCATACACGTTCTTCTTAAAACTTGCAACATCATCCTGGATTGATTTTAAGCCTTCTCCTACAAATGCAGTGGTATCTGCTCGTTGGGTTAACGTGTTGATTTCAGTCTCTATTTTGTCTATCTTGCCTCCGATTTCCCGTATTGTTGATTCACTGATGTCATCGGATGATTCAATTTTCGTGAAAACGGTTTCAAATTGTTGTTTCATATTTTCTATCACTCCTTCAAAAGCATCTGTTCTTGAGGCTTTCAACGATATGATGTCTATGGAATTTTTTATTTCTGTTAGTTCCTTCTTTGTTTCTTCCATTGTTTTTACCGTATTCATGATTTTTTCAAATCCTTCTTTCAAATTTGAAACTACTTTGGAACTGTCTCCGATTTTCTCTGTTCTGTCTTGAATGGCATGGATATTTTTGTTAAGTTCTTCTATGTTTTTTCTTACATCTAAAAATGAATCCGTTTTTCCTGAAACCTTGTTTAAATCCTCCTTCACTTCGTCTATTCTTTGAGCAATTTTTATTATCATCTGAGAATTATTTCTAATCGAATTTATACTATCTTCTACTTGTTGCGACACATCTTTTATTTTTGGTGATGATTTTTGCAAATCATTTATTTTGTTTATTTCTTCTTCTAGTTTTTCAGTTTGATTGTTAATTTTTGTAACTAAATCTGATTGAGTTCTCACCTGATTCAATCCTGCATAAAGTTTTTGTGCATCTTCTTCAAGCATGTTGATCTGTTTTGATTGTTTTTGTATATTCTCCAACGTAGATGTTAAAGAATCAATCATGTTTTTCATAGAAATTAGAACTTTCTGGTTTTCACCAAAGATTTTTGTCATTATTTTAATTTCTTTTTGTAGAGTTTTGTTTGAATCTGATACTGTTGCTACTTTTTTGAGTATTGAGGCAGATGTTGGTTCTCGTTTGGTTAATTTTGTTTTTTTCTTTGTATCTTTAGCAACCATGTTTACCTAAAAGAAAATTTAACGTTAAAAAAGTTAGGTCAAAAATAAGAAATGTAAAGAGCTACTTATTGACAACTTCTGGCTCATGAAGTAACTCATGAAATGTCTTTTCTGCCAATCCGTTG
>JAGQHF010000037.1 GCA_020431985.1 Nitrosarchaeum sp.
AGAATCTCAATCCCTTCTTTAATTTTGTTTGATCTTATCAGTGATGAGGCCTTGTTGTACAGCGCAGTTGGATTATCTGGTTTTTCATCTAGCACAATGTTGTAGCATGTAATTGCTTCATCATATTTTTCTATATAATGACATGCGAGCCCCTTGTTAAGAACCGCTAATAAATTATGTTCTTTCTCCAAGACCATATCATAGTGTAAAATTGCCTGCTCGTATCTGCCAATCTTTCCTAACACATGGCCCTTTTTGAGTAGTGCTTCAGTATTTTTTGGCTCTAATACAAGTACTCGATCATAAAAATTCATGGCATCCTTTGGATTGCCAAGATTCCACGCTCTCTGACCTTCTCTTAAAAGCTCATCAATTTCTGTCACGACAAGTATTGGTTTGTTCTTTTTTATGAAATTTATGTCAACCCTTTCTTTTTTTTACATCTGATGCGGGTGGATTGAGTGACCAAAAAAACAACGCAAGGCAAACTGGGATCATAATCAATATTGCTGCTACAAGTGTGATCATGTAAAACGTCGGGTCCAGACCTGGAATGAACGGTCCTGGATATACTGCATACAACCACAAAAATGATACAAAAACCAAGACCGTCTTGTTTTTCTTTACTAGTTTCTTCCATCCCAACCTTCGTTTCTTGATATAGCATTCCTTGCATCTTGTTCTGTCATCTACCATGCAGGAAGTGCAGCAGATCTTGTCACAAAAATAACATACTCTATCTCCAAAAGCAGACCCACAATAATCACACTTATACACATTATGATTTTGGTTTTTTTAGATTTATCTTTTTTTGAATTGTCAATTTTTATAAAAAGGTGGTTTATCGTTTTGTTTATGGTAGTATGCTGCATCTGCAAGACAAACGAGGGAACATTGAAGATCTCCGATGGCAACCCCAAGTACAAGGGAAAACCTGTTTGTAAGGAATGCCAAGGATATCGAAAACTCTTACAAGAGACAAAATAGCATTATTGAGGTTTTTTGTTTTTATCGGTCCATTGCTTATATATTCTGATTAATTCGTCCACATCCTCTCCGTTTTCTGAATACGTGATTATTACTCCAAAAGTTCCCTTTTTATCATGACCTCTTGCAAAATATCCCCAAAAAGAATCTGGCAACCGCTCAAAGTTTTTGGAGTTGTGTGAAACCCCTATCAAATTGTTTCCTATCACTTCTACTACCTTTTTTGCATCATTTTGTTCAATCATGATTTGAACACTTTGGTTTAGTAATAAAAATTTGAATTGTCTATGGACGTAGTCTGTCAGGATCGCGTGGGTACAAAACCACTTCCCTTACATTGTCAATTCCAATTAAAGTTGTCATCAGTCTATCAAGTCCCATTCCCCATCCGGAATGTGGTGGCATTCCCCAATCAAAGGCCTGAAGGTGATCTGCAAATTGTGTGGGATCAAGTCCTTGCTCTTTTAGTCTTGCCTTTATTGTCTCAGGATTGTGCAGTCTCGTCCCTCCAGAGGATAACTCCAGATATCCATATTGTAAATCAAAGGAGCGTGAGAGTTCTGGATCTTCATCCTTTTCTCTGATGTAAAATGGTTTTAGCTTCATAGGCCAGTCTGTCAGAAAATAAAATCCCGGATGACTTTCTCCTATGATTCTCAGATGAGAATCGAGCAAGTCATCTCCAAAGTCTATTTTTTGATCTGCTGCACTAAGCTCATCAATCACTTGAGTGTATGTAATTCTCTTAAAAGGTGATGTTGGAACAGATACTGTATGTCCTATCATGTCTTGCTCTTTCTTGCATGTTGTAGAAACATCTCTGTACACCTGCATGACAAGTGATTCTAAAATATCCATGACATCATTGTAATCCATAAATGCCGCTTCAATGTCTACACTCGTAAACTCGCTTAGGTGCCGTCCCGTATGAGAGTTCTCCGCACGATAAAAATTTGATATCTCGAACACTCTTTCAAGCCCTATTGTCATCTGTTCTTTGTACAGCTGTGGGCTTTGAGCAAGATATGCCTTTTTTCCAAAATATTCCAAAGAAAATAAATTTGCTCCTCCTTCACTCGCACTACCGATTATTTTTGGGGTTGTGATTTCTATGAATTTTTTATCTGATAATGTTCTTCGCAGTGATGCCAATACATGATGTCTTATTTTGAAAATAGATGCGGTCTTCTGGTTTCGCATGTCCAGTGCTCTATGGTTTAACCTTGTGTCGATATTACTCTCAACTCTCCCAATTGGATCTACAGGAAGTGGGTGTATGGCCTTTCCAAGGACCTCGATATCTTTTGCATTAATCTCGAAATCAAAATCCCTTGCCTTGGTTTCTTGCACTATTCCTTTTACGCTGACTACACTTTGACGATTTATCTCTCCGAGTCTGTCATTTAGCTCTCCTTTTACAATTACTTGTGATATTCCAGATATGTCTCTTAGCGTGATAAATGTCATCTTGCCAAGCTTTCGAAGATCCTCTATCCATCCACCCAAAATCACTTCTTTACCGATGTTTTCTCTTACAATTTCCGAGATATCATGAGTTTTTACAAATACCAATTCTATGACCTCTTATCCTCAAACTCTATTTCAATATCAAGGTCTCGAATGATTTTAACAATCTCTATTACTTTTTGCGTGTCTATTGGAAATCTTGGTGTCCATTTACCTGAAACTACTGCTTTTGTTTTTTGGATCCCGCCAGGGGCCCACACTGAATTTATTGACAAAATCTTTGTGGGAAAAAACAAATCTTCAATAAACCTACGATCTGTTTCATCTGCCTCAACTAACCAAATTTTCCCGGAAAACTGGCCCTGCAGCAATCTGTATAATGTTCGACTCTGCCTGATTACCATTATGTCATTTTTTGCAAGAGATAGCACAAAATCCCCCTCCACCTCCTTGCATGAAAACAAAGTAAAATTCTCAATATTGTTATTCTCCTTTGCAAGCTGTGCTAACTTGATTGCTGCATCAACGTCTGCCTTTGTGAGACTTCCGCCCTCTACTTTTCCTTCACATTGAGGACAAAGAACTGCATTTTTAGCATCGAAATTACATATTGGAAGCTTCATTGAATCGACTTTTTACTTTCTGTAGATGTTGTTTATATCCCTTAGCGCACATTTTTTCATAAATGAGAAAATATCCCCTAAATGTAAAACAAAAATCTAACTATACATTCAAGAAAACATGACGTTATTGTCTGTTGCTGATTTGTCTGCTCGATATAGCACATCAAGTGGATTTGTATATGCCGTTGATGCCGTTAACTTTGATCTTAACTCTGGAGAGTCTATGGGAATTGCAGGAGAGAGTGCATGTGGAAAGAGCACACTTGGACTATCCATAATAAAGACACTTTTGGGAGGAATTGCAACTGGACGTATTGAATTTCATGGGAAATCACTGCTTGACATGGATGAATCGGAGTTTGACAGATTCATAAGATGGAAAGAAATATCAATGATTTTTCAGGGAGCGATGAATTCTCTGGATCCAGTGTTTACCATAAGAAATCAATTTCTTGAGTTACTAAACCAACATGGTTTCAAAGGTGACAAGATAAATGTCATCAATAATGCAGTGGAGTCTGTGGGCCTCAACCAGTCCGTCCTCTCAAAATATCCTCATCAACTAAGCGGCGGAATGAAACAAAGAGTGATTATTGCGTTGGCTTTAATCTTGAAACCCAAAATTGTGATTGCCGACGAACCAACAACGGCGCTTGACGTCCTGACTCAATCACAGATTATAAACATGCTAAAGAAACTCAAAAATGACGGCATGTCCTTTATGTTCATAACACATGATTTGGCAGTGCTGTCTGAGATGGCCGACAAGATTGGCATCATGTATGGTGGACAAATGATAGAGTTTGGCACTTCTCATGAAATCTATAAAGATCCCAAACATCCTTACACAAAGGCGTTACTTGATTCCATCCCACGACTCAGAGGTGGACCGCCAAAATACATCCCTGGAGTTCCTCCAAGCCTACTTGATCCTCCTACCCAATGTCGATTCATTGAAAGATGTCCTCTTGCAGTCGAAAAATGCAAGCAGGTTCCACCCGAGTTTCAAACACATTCTGGATATGTCCGTTGTTGGCTGTATGAATAAGTTATTTTGATTTTAGATACTTGCTGTCTATCTTGCTAAGGTATATTTCCTGAATTATCGTGATTTCTCTTTCAGCAGAATTTCTACAAATCATTTTCGCATATTTTGCAAGTTCTGAAGCAGCTCCTTTCTTCTCAAGATCATCTATCCTTTCAAAATATTCTTGCTCAAATGTCATCACATCTCTTAACTCGTGACTAATCTCTTCGATTTCCATTTTTTGATAGTCTTTGACGGCTCTTTGATTAACTTCGTCAATTATCTCTTGAATTTTCTCTGTTTCTTGCACGTTTATCGTTGATATTTCTAGTTGAAAAAAGTTAGGATCGTGGTTGATTCTGTTTTTTATGTTCTAAGATGTGTTTGAGCCCGTCTGCCATGCTGAACTCATCTAGGTTAACTTCACAGTATGGACACTTCAATTCGGAATCAGGAATATTTTTTTACAATTGGCAAGCAAGCATCAATTATTCTTAGCATCTCTGTTCGTACCACTTTCTTGTCAATTGATATCCATACTCTAAGCTTTTTTATTGCAAAAGAGATGGTTTGCACTTTTTTTCGCTCTTCCCATACAAACTCCACCTCGCCAAGGTTTTTGTCAAAGAACGCTTCCAAATCTGTCTTTATTGCAATATGTGAAAACTGGTATCTTGTATTTTTTGCATTAAGGAGAGGTTCCAAGTCTGGTCTTCTTCTATGGGCCAAAAGTTGACCTCCCTTACCAACAACTCCCACAAATCTTATGTAATGGCTAATAGATGCTATTGAATCACATATTGTCTGATAGTCTTTTTTTGCCATTTTTTTATCTGTACCTTATTGATATTTTAATGATTTCACTATTGTCATTACTAAATTCAAATCTGAGTTTTTGATGTATGTTAATATTTGAACCCTGTTTAATCACTACGTGATAAAACATATTCTAGTTCCATATGATTTTACAAAGTTTGCCGATTTGGCTTTTGAAAAAGCAGTTGAGATTGCACAAAAGTTTGACTCTAAACTCACATTGATCACCGTGATTGGCAATGACATTGATACCGCGGGAATGTCGTTACAACGAGCACAGGAAAGTCATGATGAAATAGAAAGAAAGGTCAGAACAGATCTAACAACACAAAGCTCAAAATATGATGGACTAGATATCTCAGTGGAAATCATCAACAGTCCATCCTCATCTGATGGTATCTTAACATTTGCAGAAAAAAACAATGTAGATATGATTGTAATGGGCTCTCACGGAAGGTCTGGTTTTAAGAAACTAGTCCTTGGCAGTGTGGCATCCAACATTGTAACAAAATCAAAATATCCAGTGTTGATCGTAAAATCCACAACCTAATGCTGAGCCGATATTACAAATATTCTATTGGAAAATTGCGCTTTTGTTAAATAACGCATGATATTTGTGTGAATTGTGGATTTTTCAGACCTCTTTCCGTTTGCACCAGAGGTAGGCTACCTTGGATTGGGATTGGTCAATTTTTTTGGTTCCCTTGTACCCTTTGTTCCATTACCTGGATTTCTATTGCTTGCCACCATGTCCGTTGGGAATCAATTTGATCTTCACATACTTGCATTGTTATCTGCTGTCACTGCCACTGCTGCAAAACAAATCATTTTCTATGTAAGCTATGGTGGTAGACGCATTATCAAGGAAAAAACACGAAAAAGAATGCGGCCATTTGAACGTCTGGTGAAACGATATGGTGCAGCAGCTGCTTTTTTTGCGGCCGCCACTCCTATTCCTGATGATTTGGTGTATGTGCCATTGGGGCTTGCAAAATACAGTCCAAAACGATTCTTCATTGCAACGCTTACTGGAAAAATTATTCTAAGTTACATAATAGTGCTGATTTCACACCATTTGGGAATCTCTCTTGTAGAACCATTTCTTGAGAATATTGATGACACAACACCGGTGTACATAGGGATAGCTGCATTTGCTGCTATGATGACCAGTGTGGTTGTTCTCCTACTACGACTTGACTGGCAAAGAATTTTAGGCAAATTTGCTCCTTGGACTCTAGATGAAAACAATACCGATGACTAAACATCGATCTTAAAATTCCATTTATTTTCTGTCGCAGTTTTGATTCCTATTCGTGGACTTGCGGCTATTTTTTTATGATTAATGCCCTCACTAATGAACAAATCTCCTTTTTTTGTAAGGTCCAATCCATAATGCTGTTTTGATATTTGTAGAGCTTGTGTTATTTTTGCGGGACCATTTGTCAAGTTTGCATATTTTGCATTTTTTCTATTTTTAACAATGATGTCAATTCCATCTTCTGGTTTTATCGCTCTTATGAGGACTGCACCTGCATCTGAACTTGGACTCCTGGCAACAACATTAAAACAATAATACATGCCATATGTGAAATAAACATAGGCTCGCCCTACCTCTTCAAACATTGCTCTGTTTCTGTCTGTCATATTTCTGTATGCATGGCTTGCAGGATCGTCTTTGTGTCTGTATGCTTCAGTCTCTGTAATTATTCCCGATATTGCATTTCCTTCTATCTTTCTTACAATTTTTTTTCCTAATAGTTTTTTTGCTACAACCACCGTGTCTTGTAGATAAAATGCTCTAGGCAGTATACTCGATATCAATTCTGATCTCCTTGCCTTCCTTTAACCCTCTTACCATGCCAAATAACTTGGCAATATCCGAGTTTAAAGTGCCTATTAATTCTTGGTTGTAAATTGCAGCTGCTGGGTGTATTGTTAGAAAATAAATCTGGTTGTCTTTTTTTATGGTCTTTCCCCTATGCTTTGTTATCTCAGAACCGCCAAGAATTGAGTTAAAGGCGGTGTTGCCAAGTATGCATATTATCTTGGGTTTTATTATGGCGATCTCTTCTTGCAGATATCCATTACAAGCGTCTTTCTCATTTGTATTTGGAACCCTGTTATTTGGGGGTCTACACTTTACAACATTGGTAATGTAAATTTCATCCCTTGATATTCCTGCATTATACAATGCCATTGAAAGCTTATTTCCAGCGGCTCC
>JAGQHF010000204.1 GCA_020431985.1 Nitrosarchaeum sp.
AACCTTTGACGAAGACTGAGTTCTTGTAGAGTGGAACTGGTTGTCCAACAGTAAAGTCCATTGGTCTCATCCAAAAGATTGCTTTTGTTGGGCATACACCGATGCATGCACCATCAGAAATACATCTCTCTGGGTAGAAGACAAATGCTTTACCTCTCTTCCAGCCTTCAACTGGTTTTACTCTAAGTACATCTGGACCTAATGATGTACAGATTTCTACACATAGTGCGCATCCGATACACATTTGTTCACCGATGTCTGGAATAATTCCTACTGGCATAACGAAATTAATTCCATTTTTGATCTTAATATAATTTGCCCAAAAATGACCGATTATAACGGCGTTAAAGAATTGAAACGCCGTTATAATTTTGATCGCCGTTTGTTCTAACAATATAGAACAAGTCAAAGCTATGGAATCTTGGAACTTATGTTGTCATTATTTTTTGGATTAAATACCTGTGCGTTTTTCACGTCAATTATCTGTCGACATCTTGGTGATAGCACCCATTCATTTTCTTTCTTTCTTACCATTGCTGAAATAATCGTTGTAGAATCATGGTTTCTACTGATAAATTCTAAGAACATTGCAATTCTATTTATCAACACCCCTGATACCCTTTCATCAAAAATATTGTAAAACCCATTCAAAGAGTCTAGAACTATTATGTGTCTGGCACAGGATATCATTTTTACAATATTAGAAAATTCGGCCTGTATGGTATCCCTAGTAGGGCGGAATATCTGAATTTTTTCATTTGCAGGGATTATTCGACTAACAACATATCCAGAATAGAGCAAGTCAAAATCTAAGAAAATTACAGGCATGCTAGTTAGGCTTATCAGCCTGTTCAGAAAGTTTAATTTCTCAAAGGCATCGGTGAACTGAACAATGTTAAGATTGTTTTTAATCATTTGGTCGCGCATTTCTGTAAAATTGTACTCTGGAATCTTGTCAGGATTTTTATCCATCAATTATCCAACACATGATAGATATAATAATGAATTTGATGTCGAAGGATATTTCTTGTGATTTTCCAACTTCTGGAAAAATTTATCTCAACAATGCTTCAGTCTCTTTGATGCCGCTAGAAAGCATCGATGCAATGAAGGATTTTCTGTTAGAGTATAATTCGATAGGCCCGGACTCAATTGAATCTGAACCATTAATAATTGAAAAATTGAGGAGCATACGAAAAACGATTTCCAAAATAATTAACTGCCAACCTGATGAAGTAATTTTAACACAAAGTACCACTGATGGGATAAACATTGTCGCAAACGGACTATCATTTTTGAAAAACTCGAATATAATTATTCGAGGACTGTCACATGAACACCATGCTAACTTTTATCCATGGCTACGATTACAAAATAAAACAACCGTAAACAGTTTATCAATTGATACACATGGCTTCTTTGACCTTGCTGAACTGGAGAAACTTTTAGATGAAAATACACGAATTGTAGCACTGAGTCACGCACTATACAATACCGGCGCAATTATGCCTGTGAAAAAAGTAGGAAGCATCACACAAGGAAAAACTTTGTTTTTTTTGGACAGTGCACAAACCGTAGGTTGTATAGATGACTTGGATGTCAATAAAATAAAATGTGATTTCATGTCGTTTAATGGATCAAAATGGCTTTGTGGACCCATGGGTACTGGATTATTTTATTGCAACAGAAAATCGAGTGATTTATTGGAACCTGCTAACATTGGTGGCGAATCTGCAATCATCTATGAAGAAAGCAAATTGGCGTTCAAGGAAATGCCTGACAAGTTCCAAACTGGATTTCGGAATTATGTGGGAGTGGTTGGATTGGAATCCTCTGCTAACTATCTACTACGATTCGGGCTTGACAACATTAGGAAGAAAAACCAATACCTTTCCAAAATTCTCAGAGATGAACTATCAAAAATTAGAAATGTGATCGTATATGGGCCTCCTGATCCCGAAATGCGAACAAGCATTGTCTCATTCACTATTGAGGGTTATGAGGCTGAAAATGTCGTGGAGAAACTAGAAAAACAAAACATTGTTCTGGCAGTAAGGGAAATATCAAGCAAAAAAATCATTCGTGCTTCGCCTCACTTTTTCAACTCTGAATCTGAAATGATTAAAGTTGTAGATGTGATCAAAAAACTATAGGTTTTCTTGTTCTTCGACAACCATCATTGTAAGGGTTGATTGAACTTTCCCAATTTTCCTTATCTTGTTGGTGATTATTGATCTTAGTTTTTCTGCGTCCTCAGAAGAGAG
>JAGQHF010000205.1 GCA_020431985.1 Nitrosarchaeum sp.
TTATAGTCTAGGCCCAGTTCCTTGGATAATTGATTTGTATTTTTTGGTGTCTCTGATAATTTTGAAATAATTCTGAGTCGATTCAGGCCACCGCGAGATCCTGCAAAAACAAACCATAATAGCCTCTTTACCTCTGGATCGTTTGCCATAAGCCACGAAATTCTTGGACAATTCCACTAAAAGGTATTAGGATTGGACTTGACTAGAAAGTATAAAAAACATAATTGAGGTATGCTATTGAAGAAATTATGCTAAACTATGATGCTCCGTTGTATAGACCTCCATCAGAGGCAAGATCATTGATTTTTCAGGTTACGTTGGGCTGTTCCTTCAATGAATGTTCATTTTGCGACATGTATAGGACAAAAGAATACTCTGAAAGGCCATGGGATGAGGTCAAGTCAGAGATTGAAATGATGGCAAAATATATGCCAAACACGAGACGAGTGTTTCTTGCCGATGGAGATGCATTAAACCTTGATGCAAACTACATTGTCAAAATTGTAAAGTACATTAAAGAAAAATTTTCGTACATTGAAAGGATCTCTTGTTATGCAATGCCGATGAATATTTTGAAAAAAACACCAGAAGAACTAAAGATGATGCACGATGCCGGATTAGACATGTTATATCTAGGGATTGAAAGTGGCTCTGATATTATTTTAAAAAAAGTAACAAAAGGAGCTATTGGTAAGACAATAGTAAAATCAGTAAACAAAGCTCGTGGCGCAGGATATGTTATGTCTTGTATGATAATATTGGGTCTTGGAGGAAGAACATACTCAAAAGAGCATATCAGTGGCACTGCTGAAGTGATAAATGCATGCTCACCAAATTATGTGGGAGCTTTGACGTTATATTTAGAGAATGGAATCAAACAAGAGTTTCTTGATAAGTTTGGAGAACCATTTATCAGGATTAATGACGATGAAGCATTGGATGAACTAGAGGATCTGATTAACCAGATAGATACAAAAGAAGAGATTATTTTTAGGGCAAATCACGGGTCAAATGCATATACAATAAAGGGTACATTTCCACAAGACAAAGAAGAGATGCTTGATAAGATAAAGTGGATGAAACAGCACCCCGAGATAATGCGCCCACAAGTATTACGAGGATTCTAGATCAAGTCATTGTGGTTCAGATATACAACCTTGAAGATCTTTACAGAATAATCACCTGTGAAGATTTTGTTAACATAACCATTTTCTGAATTAAGAACTCGGAATTTATACTCGTATGAACCATCATCGCTCACGTGTGTTTGAGCAAAATGAACTGGTTCATTATTCTGAAAAATTTGAATGATAGCAGGGTATCCATCTACATGGTTTGCGATTTTTCCTTCTACAAAAGCCCAAGGCAGTGTGTTGTGTTCAGCTGCATGGAAAAAAACGGTTGTTTTTTCCAATCCCATGACACTGTTTAATGGAACAATAGTTGTTTGTGGTGAATGACTGTGGCCATCTATTAGAATTTGTCCAGAGTGTGGGTGAGCAAAAGCAGACGAAGTCATAGAAAATAACAACAAAATTGAAAAACTAGCAAGGAAAACTTTGTGCATCTTCATAGTCATTACCAATAAATCCTACATAAAAAATTTGTTAGAGAGATTCTATTATGGATGCAAGATTTGATGGAATTTCTGGAATTTCTGTGTGACTCTCATTGTTTTGAAGTATCTCCGGGCCAATTCTTCTAACCCTCTGAGTGCCAATCAGTGTATCAATTGTTCGTTGTATATCTTTGTCAGAAAGTATGGATTTTAATCGCTCAATTACTGTTTCTTCGTCTTCAAATTTTTTTATTGCATATTGAACAAGAATCATTTTTTCATCAGTTGAATATTCTGTCATGTGAAGATTATCCTCGTATGCAAAGTAAAAAACATTACCGAAAATTCGCAATCAGCTTTTTTAGTTTGTCAAATTTTGGAACGCCGGTAAGTATCAATTTACCTTCTATAATCAATCCCGGTGCTGTAAAAATTTGAAATTTTGTTAAATATTCAGGATTTTCTGTAACATCAATCAAATCATAATTAACCCCCAATTGTTTTAACATTTTTTCTAGAATACCACAATTCAAACAGCCGGGAGTGGTTAGAATTGTTACGTTCATTATTCCACAAATTGGCCTGGATTTTGCTCAAAAGCCCATCTGCATGTGGCGCAGCAAAATCTATACTCTTTATCGTTATATTTTAGAGAAACTCCTTTTTCCTCTACTTCCATTCCACATACAGGATCTTTCATGTGATTATTTTCCTCTTGTGAGTAAAATACCATACTATTGGAAATGATACCAGTCCTACAAACAACACTGGTACAAACTCTTGTGGTATTGAATAATCATAGTCATGAATGTGATGTCCTACATGATATTCAGGAGGAATTGGAGTGATAGATACCAAGTTATTCCAGACTATGTGGATTATGGTACTTTCGTACCATTCATGACCACCTGGAATTCCTTGTACTATTAGAAAAGATCCAATAATTACCAACATCCAACCAGTACATTTTTCAATTTTTTCTCGACTTGATACAATCTTCTGGGTGTAATTGACTCCAATGATTGCCATAATAGAGAGCAGGATCAAAGGTATAGCTCTACCAACACCATGTACAGCACCTAAACTTGCTCCAATTTCGGTACTGCCTGTACTTGCGATGTAAATCAACAACCAATAAAACATTGGATTTGGGCATCCAACACCAGCATTACCTAAGAGTAATCCCATGAAAAAGGATTTGGAATAATCACTTTGTTTCTGTATAAATTTTGGAGTACCAGAGTACGACGGTAATTTTATTTCAAATAATTTTAATTGAGACAATCCAAAAAGAAATGCTGCAATTCCAGCAATCATAAACATGTAAAGAGAAATTTGATCCAAGTTAGTGACCTGTCCAATTGTTCCAAGTCCAATGCCATAAATGGAAATTGTAATTGTAAGGCCAGTACCAAATAACAATGCCATTAAAAGTCCTTTCTTACCTCCCTTCCCCATACTAAGTGGTACTATTATGAACACTAAAGGCAAAGTACAAGGCAAAATTATCATAGACAAGCCAGAGAGATATGAGATAACCAGCCATGACGGATAAGATAATTGACTGCCACCACTAATGACGACATTAGTTGTAACGGCGAGAATTCCACCTACAAAAATTAGAGAAAACATGACAAATGCTGTAAAAACAAGGAACTTTTTTGTCCCCAATTGAACAGACATAGTACTAGTGAATTTTACAGATATTTAATCAGAATAGAATTATTTTCTAAGCCATTTGGCAATGACTTGGCTTGCAAGTTCATTTGGTTCAACATCTATTCTATTTGCCTTGGATGATAGCTTTCGTGCCTGAGTCTTTGTGAGTTTAAAGGATATGTTCTGCTTTATTTTCATTGATTTTGCTCGGGTCAACAATGTCTTATGTGTGGAATTAGGACTGCGTGCAAGGGAAGTAAGATAAAGTTTTCTTACGCGCGGTTCAAGATCAGATATCTTCTGAGCAATTTTGATGGCTTTTGAAGTATTCGGTATTGTTTGATATAGTTTTGTTGCTTCATCTCGAGAAAGGAATTTGGGAACAAATTCCTTTAATTGTTCTGGGACACCAGCAAAACCTAGATACTTACGAAATGTCACCATTGAGAGACCAAGTGATTGAGCAGCTTTTGACTTGCCCATTTTTTCAGCCAAATATCTACATGCGATTGCAGTATCTTTAACGTTCATTTTGTTTCGGTGGATATTTTCAATGACAGATACAGCTTTTGCATCTTCTAACTCATGTTCTGATTGTTTGGTAAGAACAAGAGCTGGTATTGTTTTGAATCTCAAACGTTTTAGTGCAGCCAATCTCCTCTGGCCAGCCATTAAAAGATACGAATTTTTGCCATTTTTCTGAAGCATGGGTGGATTTTGTAATCCTTCATTTTTTATCGATTTGGCAAGCTCTGAAATTCCTTCTCTGTCAAGAGAGCGTGCTTGAGCATCTTTCCAAACTTGAATTTGTTTTATTGGAATTTCTCGTAGTCTGTACGATAATTTTTTTGGGGATTTTCTAATTTTTCTTTTTCCAGAACTTTTGGCAGTCTTTTTCAATCATCTAGATTCCTATCTTAATTTTCTAAAAGCATCTTGGTTCAAAAGGATTTGCCAATTATAAATAATAATTAGCTTGTTTTTTGAATCATGTAGATTACTATTTGGTAATTACTAATTTTTTTTTGTACTGCCCTCAAGGATTCCAGAATCGCCATGTATTCTGTCTATATGTTTGGATAGTTCTTGGTTGGATTCAAATACCGAACCACAATAGGCACATGTTGGTTTTTTATCTGCCACAGGATCATATGAACAAAGTTTCTTTTAGGCTTTTCTCGGGTTATCATTATTCATATTTACTGAGTGTTTTGTGGATTAGATAACGATAGGTTGTATATATCAGAAATTATGGTATTATTAGATTATAATTCTAGATACATGTTTACATGAGGAATTCCTACTTTAAAGTAAACCTCGCCTGTCTGAATAAATCCTGATTCAGCATAAAAGTTTCTAACACCATAAATTGAATCCAAAATGATTTTTGATTTACCTTTATTTTTAGATAATATCTTAATTTCATTTAGTGCCAATCTGCCAAAACCCTTGGATCTACAGAATGGCAGAATTCCCATTCTTTCGATTTTGTAAAAACTGTTTATCTCTCTCAACCTAAATGAACCTACTATCTTGTCATCATGTATGATTAGAAACTGGTCTAATGCCTGATCATCCTCATCAAAGATATCATTGTTGGATAATTTTAGATGCTTGAAATTTTCAATTCGTATGTCTCGAATTTTAGAAAAATCATTAGTTTTACGAATCAATACCATGCCATGTATTCCAAGAGCTTGTTTTTGTATATACGATTTGTTCATGGTTGTGGGATTTGTGGGTATTGACAATGGTCAGAAAACAAGTTATTCTCTACGTAATGCCATAAGAGGAGATAAAGTAGAAGCCTTCCACGCAGGAAATATTCCAGCAAATACGCTTAGAACCACAGATAATAGCCATACATTTAGGGTATCAGTGACATGGAAAATGGGAACGATATTTGATGTGTTTCCAAAACCTGGTGGTGATAGAACAGAGCTTAATGCATGACCAGATACCATGCCAACTAGAATTCCCATGGTTCCTCCTAAAATGCCAATTAGTAACGCCTCCATTAAAAATAGCATGAGAATGGTACTGTTTGGAGCACCTATAGCTTTCATTGTACCAATTTCTTTGATTCTTTCGGTAACTGATGTGTATAGAGTTGTGATGATTCCCACTGCACCTACAACCAAAGCAATTACTCCAATGCTTTGAATGAATGCATTATTGCCTTCGGTAAATTGTTGCCTAAATTGCAGCCTTGACTGAAGACTGGAAATTCCTATCGACGAGCCAAAAAGCTCTTGCAGGTCCTCTTCTGCTTGAGGAATCAACTCTGAAGACTGTAAAGATACTAGAAGACTATCAAATTTTCCCGATTTTTTTAAAAATGTATTTCCAACGGTTTCATTTATGATGACTGAACGATCTAAAGTACGATCCCCGGATTCCTTTAATATCCCAGACACTACAAACGTCCTGGAATCGGTTTGTTGTTCACCTTTATCATCAACATATGTGAATGTGAGTTTCAGAGATTGCCCCAACGTGACAATAGGAAAAGTAGCACCGTCTGGGTAAGCTACGCTTTGACCAACTAGAATAGCTGAAGGATCATTAGGTTTTATGATAGAACCAGCCTCCATTTCAAGTCCAGGCACACTAACGTAAACATCATCAGGATTCATTGCCAATACCGAGGTACGGAGTATTCGTGCCTGCGAATTAAGATCTGCAGTACCAGAATATCTTGGAATCACATCCATTACTGATGGAAGTGAATTTATTTTATTTACAACTGCAGTGTTAAATACAATTGAAGGAGTTGTGTCGACACTTCTAAAAGAACGCTGACCAGGTGTTACGGTCAATACATTATCTGCTAGTTGATTCAGTTGATCCTCAATGAATTGAGATTGTCCTGCGCTTAATCCATTAAGTACTACCATCAAGCTACTTCCTACTACAACCATCAACACAGTTAGCAATGTTCTGACCTTTCTTTCATTTAATGCAGAAAAAGATAGTAACAGAATTTCTTTAGGATTCAATTTTTCGATCTCTCTGAGTCATCTAAGAGAAAATCTAGATCGTCATTACTGGAATTTATCTTACTGCGATTCTTTCTAATTTTCACTATTACGCCAGAAGCCAGAGCAATACCCACAATAATTGCCAAGATAATCTCTAGAGGCACAGGTGAATCCTGACTACCTCGTTCGTTAAATGACCTCTGTTCTTTAATTTGAGAGATACTTACAACATCATCAAATACTATCTCATGGAAATTTCGAAGATCGTCAGCATATGTTACTTTGACAGAAAAGGGATGTTTCCCTTCTGGTAGAGACGTTACAGGTAATGGTATACTAAATGGAATGGATGAATCATCGGTAAGATCTCCCAAGTATTGAGGGGATATCTCTGAAACATCAGGAATGCCAGCAAGTGACATTAATTCTATGTTAGCAAATTTTCCAGTTGTACTTCCTTGATTAAGCACATTTCCAACCAAATGTAACTTGCCCCCAATACTATTAACTTGGACATCATATAGCGTCAATTCTATGCTGCCAGAAACAAAGACTCCCACATTGGCAGTATCTATACTGGATTCACCATCAGATATATAATCAAGATTCATGTTAAACGAGCTAGGATTATTGATTAAGCTGGTTGATGCAAACACATCAGTAGTGAATTCATATGTTTCACCAACAGGAAGTGATTGTATCATCCACTTTGACTTGCCCATAATTTTCATTTCCGTAGTTTCTCCAGACAAAGTAAGCAAAAGATCTGTGATTTCATCTTCACCGTTGTTTATCACTTGAAACATTATGTTTTCGACAATGCCGGCTGTAACCACTGGTTGTTCATGTTTTGTATCTACTGATACGATTATTGGAGATTCGGATGGTTTTGGTGAAACTACAAGACCAGTAGTTAGTAATTCTGTTTGCTTATATCCATAGGCATTACCGTATGTGATCTGTATACTGATATTTTGGACAGATGACGCAGAAGATGCCTCTGGAAAGATCGTGGTCGAGATCATAGTGGAATCGTTTGCGGGTATAGTTCCAATGTTAAATGTATTGTTGCCTAGATTTACCAATTCGGTGTCGGATGATTCCAATGTGACAGTTGAGCTAGTATTGTCCCTTGATGAGCGACTATTGTCATCGCCAATATTCAATATGGTTAAAATTGCACCGGTGGCAGGGGAGCTTCCCTTGTTGGAAACTATAAAATCAATGGAATTAGGAATCTTTGGGGTCAGCGGTTTGTTGTCAGTACTTAAATCCAAGATAACCTTACCAGGTAAGATGAATGGTACGTCAAGAAGAGCAGATTTGCAGCTGCGGACATGTTGGTTGGTAGAATAATCTAAAATTGCTGAGC
The DNA here is from genome assembly GCA_020431985.1 of Nitrosarchaeum sp. Taxonomy (GTDB): domain Archaea; phylum Thermoproteota; class Nitrososphaeria; order Nitrososphaerales; family Nitrosopumilaceae; genus HKST03. Next base: position 7,571 of record JAGQHF010000205.1, read on the forward strand.
TTAGATAAGAACCAACTTTGGCTTCATCTGTGATATCAACATCAAAGTACATAGTGAAAACATCACCTTCAATTAGCTTGGCAAAGTAACTGGCCTGTGATACATCTGCAGTATTTCTACTAAAGGTGGATGAGAAGTATGATTTGGCTTCAGGTTCTGCACTGGTTCCTCCTGGTTCAAATCCTGTCGGAAGTCGCAGGTATCCCGTAATAGCATACAGTTCTAGAGGAGAACGATTTACAAATACAACAGCAAGTGTGGCAGGCCCCTCTCCAGGTCCTACCTCTAGTTCCATTGGATTCAGCATGTCAATGCTGGATTCACTTCTATCTGTCCAGTATGCATCCAAGAAAACAGGTCCATTATAGTCAGCATCAACCCTTGTGTTTGTTGTTGAAAGACAGTCTCGTGTTTGTGCATGAACAAAATTTGGTGAAACAGAAGAAATCATAATGAAAAACAAAGTTATTGCTAGGAATCTTAATGCAAAGGTGTGAGATATGATTTTAGTTATTAACATCCTTTGCAATGACTCCATCTTTCATGTATATTGAGCGATCTGTTCTTTTTGCTAAATCAACGTTGTGTGTAATCATTACGACAGTTCGCAGGTATTTTCTTGTTAATTGTGACAAAAGTTGGAAAATTTCTTCCCCAGTAGACGTGTCCAAGTTACCGGTTGGCTCATCTGCCAAAATGATTGATGGGTTGTTGATCAAGGCTCTTCCTATTGCAACACGTTGTTGTTCCCCGCCACTAAGATTATTTGGTTTGTGATTTGCTTTTTTAAGAATGCCAAGTGTTTTGAGAATGCTCAGAGAACGTTTGGCTCTTATGTAACTATCCATTCCAGAAATAATTCCAGGCATTTCTATGTTTTTTTGAACCGAAGATCTGTTAATCAAATTAAACGATTGAAACACAAAACCAATTTTGTTATTACGAATCCTTGCAATTTGATTGTCAGATAAACCAAAAAGATCAATTCCATCCATCAGCACCGTACCTCGAGTTGGCTTATCTAACGCTCCAATCATGTTTAAAAGAGTAGATTTGCCACTTCCTGACGGTCCCACAATCGATACAAATTGACTTTTCGGTACTGAAAAACTAACATTTTTCAAGGCAACCACTTTTCCTGCAGCTGTCTGATAGATTTTTGAGATATTTTGTACATCAAGTACATTGTGCGTTTGTTTAGCCTGAGATATAGAATTCATAATGTTTATCCATTCTAGTGTTTATCGTTGAAATCATCATTACAAAGATTCAATGTGTCTTCTTCCCGGTGATTGTTTATGCTTTGTAAATTGGACCAACTACAGAATCACTTCATTTATCATAATTAAACATCTGGGAACATTGTTACTTATCGTTCAATTATAGTTGCTTTCTCGCAAAATTTGAGATCAACCTAGGTATAATGGAGAGTTATTTTGATTGTAGTAAATAGAAAAAAAATCAAGCCTGTATACGTGAACGTCTTTTTGTTCTGGGTCCAGTTCTTAGACGTGTGGTACAACAGGGACATCTAGGAGCATCTGTAAGGAAATATTCAGCGCATAGCGAACATCTTTTCTGACCTGACTTGTATCGTAACTTATTTTTCACCGAAGGTGATTTTAGCCGCTCACACAATCCATTACAGGTCTGTGCCATGACCAGTCTCCGCGAGAGGTAATGCTTGACAAACTTGGCTTACATCCAAGAATGCATTGTATAATACTCTAAAAACTAGATTAAAAATCATGTCGTTTCCATAATCTACAAATCAGAAAAAAAGAAAATTGAGGGGTACTGACTCGTAAATTATATTCCCATTATCGCCTCCATTGTTTTCATGATTGTAATTCGTTATTCTGATAGATATAGTGGTAGCAAGACAATGTCATACATTGTGTTACCAGCCTCAGAATACAGCTTATTAATTAAATCACCATAGCACATTTGATAGGCATGAGTGAGGATAAGAGGAAAAGTCAGACTATATCGTTTCGATTAGATACAGATCTCTTGAATGAAATAAAAAAAGATGCAGAACTTGAGGGCATGAATGTAAATGCTCTCGTTTCTAAAGTGCTGTCAAACCACATTCTGTGGGAAAAATATGAGAGAAAAGTAGGATTGTTGCCAATGACAAAACCATTTGTAAAATACTGTCTTGACAAGATGGACGAGAAAGAAATCATTCATCTTGCCGAAGCTGTGGAAGAGGATACTTTTTCAGACATATTGAATTTTATGAAGGGAAAGTATACGGTTAGAGATTTTGTAGACATCATTCGAACATGGCTTCATGTATCATGGATGCAACATGACATTGTACATGACAACAAAGCGTACACCTTTAAAATTAAGCATGACCTCAACGCAAAATGGTCACTATACCTACAAACAGTAGTAACAAAATTGTTTCATGATGTTATAAAGAAAAGGCTAGAGGTACGAACGACAAAAAATACAATAGTCTTTGTGTTCCCCATATCGTAAGTAGAGCAAAATCGCAATTGATTAAATATAGTAAATGTTGGTTTACATCATGGCAAATATGAAATGTGTATCGTGTGGAATTAGCTTCTTTTCCCCAATGGGTTCGGACAAATGTTCTAGATGTGCACCAAAAGAGTCTCACGGACATGAAGAAGGCCATTCATGCGGCTGTGGTCACAGTCATTAGTCATTTTTTTTTCTTTTATTGTAATTACAGAACTAATTTTAGTCAATACTTGTTTAAAATCTTATGAGTTTGGACGTTAGACTTCGCCTATAACCATGTAGGATATTTCTTCTATTTTACCAATACCAGCAGACCATGTGACTTTCAGTCTTTTCTTATTGATGTAATCTCCAATTTTGTACTTTACTGAGGCAGTAGGTCCACCAACCACTGGGGCTACAGTGGTCATTACTTTGATTTGACGTAATGAGACAATTTTTGCTGGAACTTTTGTAAAATCTCCTTCTGGCCCTATAGTTTTCTTTTCCACCACACTTGCATCAGAATCATGTTGAATTGAATGATCATCAAACATGACTTCTATATACCCATTCTGTTTTGAAGGAATGACTATGCCAGACATAATTTTTAATGTCACCAGTTATGGTGATGTATACTTTGTATTATGTATTGCACATTGCAAAGAAAAGTTTCAAAATGTATTTCATTATTCAGTTATCGTGAATTTCGACAACACGTTGTGGAAACGGGATCTCAATTCCATTAGCATCTAATGAAGATTTTGCCACAATTAAAAGATCATATAGAGTTTGATTAAGATCACTGATCGTATTAGATTTAAAATTAGCTAGAAAAGATTCACTAATTATTCAGAATTATCGCAATATAGGGACTGAAGCAATCGTTATTTTAAAATCTTGTTAGCAGTGAAAAATGATTATGGATGTTTTCAGTCTTGAAAGATGGAAATTTTTAGAATTTTCTTATTTAAAAAAATGGACCATATTTGGATTATTCATGGGGTCTATTGCAGGATTGGGGTCTATCTTGTTTTTTCTTCTGGTTCAAAATTTTTCCCAGATTTTTTTAGGTTCAATGACTGGGTTTTTGCCACCTGCTTCAGGCACAGAGGCAGAGGAATCATACACCATTGTCATGGAAAACAGATGGATGTTTCCAATCATAACGGGAATTGGTGGACTTGTTGTTGGATTAATATCAACAAAATTTGCACCAGAATCACAAGGGCATGGAACAGATGCGGTAATCGATGCTTTTCATAATAAAAATGGGGAAATTAGGCTACGAATCCCATTCATAAAAGCTATAACATCTGCCATAACTATCGGCAGCGGAGGAAGTGGCGGTAGAGAAGGGCCTACGGCTCAGATATCAGCTGGGATAAGCTCATTTTTGGCCAAGTTTTTTAAATTTGATGAAAGAGAACAAAGAATTGCTGTTGCGGCAGGATTAGGTGCTGGAATCGGAAGTATTTTTAAAGCACCGCTGGGTGCAGCATTGTTCAGCACTGAAATTTTTTACAAGAGGGATTTTGAAGTGGAGGCACTGCTTCCTTCCCTCATAGCCGCGGTTACAGGTTTTACAATTTTTGGAACGTTTTTTGGATGGTCACCAATATTCGATATTTCACAGAGCGCCATAGTTTTTGATGATCCCTCTTCTCTCATTTTGTATGCATTATTGGGTTTGGTTTGTGCTGCAGGTGGTGTGGCATATGTAAATTGTTTCTACAAGGTACAAACCCTTTTTCAGAAGATGAAACTTCCAAATTTCATAAAACCAGCAATTGGCGGTGCAATTGTTGGCATTATTGCCATGTTTGTACCTCATGTGCTGGGTACAGGATATGGTTGGTTACAAATTGGGGTTTTCAATGATCCTAAATTTTTTCCATTATGGATGCTGTTGGGGATAGCATTACTCAAGATTCTCGCCACTTCTTTTTCCATTGGTTCTGGAGGTAGTGCAGGAATATTTGGACCCGGGCTTGTAATAGGTGGTTTTTTGGGAGCATTTGTCGCCACAGGTTTTCATGACATTGGAATGTTTGAATCAGTAGATGTCAGTACAGTAGCAATCATAGGGATGGTTGCATTTTTTGGAGGGGTTTCAAAATCCCCCTTATCTACAATAGTTATTGGAAGTGAAATGACACGAGGGTATACTATTCTTCCTGCAATGATTGTATCTGTAGTTATAACATATTCAATCATGAAGTTAGATACAACAATATACAAGAGTCAGGTAACAGACAGATCAGAGTCTCCAGCACACAAAAAAGAGTATCAGATACCATTACTAAAAAAATTGCTAGTAAAGGATGCCATGGATACTAATTATCCGTCACTGCCAATTACGTCATCACTTGGGGAGATATCTAAGAAAATAGCAAATTATGGAACAGATAGTATTCTGATCACAGAAGAACAAAAGTTTGTGGGAGTCATAAACAAAAAGAACCTAAATAATGATTCAGATACAGCGTCACTGGTCAAATCAATTGATGTCACTACTCCGGATGAATCTCTTTATGATGCAATAAAAAAAATATCAACTAGTAATACAAACGAATTACCAGTGATTGATTCTTATTCAAAGAAAATATTCGGAATTGTTTCACTTTCTGGAATAATGCGCATATATGATCTTGAATTGAGAGAGCCCAAAGATAAGAAAACAAGGTTATCAGGCTCAACTTGATGAAAATAGATCAACCATTCATGAAACTTCCTAAAGAAATGAATGGAGCCTAAGGTCTTGCCAGATAGTAATAGTTGATAGGATCGTGAGGTAGTTCTTTTACGTCCACACTCGAAAACCCTGCTTCTTTTAGCATTGTAACTGCAAGTTCTTTTCCCCACATTGCACCTAATCCCTTTCCCTTTTGAGCTAGCGAGACAGTCATGCAATGAAGACAAGAGATCGTATAAAGATAGGGCGCCAATGAATGGTCCATATTGTTTTCAAGTTTGGAAGATGCGCGAATATCTTGCATCAAAAATATTCCAGTGGAATTTAGTGATCTTCGGATATTTTTAAGAACTTTTTCAGGTTCTGCCTGATCGTGGATAGAATCAAACGCGGTAATGACATCAAAGAATTTGTCTTTGCTAAATTTTGATACGTCTTGTATCTCAAACGAAGCGTTTGTTAGTCCTAGACTTTTTGCTTCGTTTGAGGCATTTTCTATTGCCTCAGAAGAAAAATCATATCCAACAAACTGAGAATTTGGATATGATTTTGCCATTAAGTTAATTGCTCTACCACTTCCACATCCAACATCCAGCACATTTATACCGGAATTCAGCTTTTCCGAAATTTGAGGGATGATTGGGAGGATATTTTCAACTAATGCCCCAAGTACAGTTTGACTACTTTCTTCTGCCATAACTGTATGAAATCTCTTGAATAATTCGTATGGAACACCACCTCCTTGTTTAAAACAATCAACAATATGATCTTCAACGTAGGCTAATGCAGGAATCCATTGCATGGATGAAGCATAATTATAGCTACCTTCACGAGTCAGGAATTTTGCCTTTTCTTCAGATAAAGAATATGTTTGGGATTTGGCTTGATAATCAATAATTTTTGAGGTTACTAACCCTCCTAGCCATTCTCTGACGTATCTTTCATTAAGATTAGCAGCATTTGCAATATCCTGACTAGTGGAAGGTTCAAGTTTTGACATTGTATCAAAGAGCTTGGTTCTATGACCAACAGATAGCAATAGTGCAAGAGCAGACTTATTCATCACGTCAAGCATTTCTTCTTCAAAAGAGGTCATATTCTAATTATACTAGAAAACTTTGCATAATTACTGTTTTGGATAGCTAGTTTTTGAGAGATTTAATGTAAATTAGGCAGGTTATTCTCTAAGTACTGCCTCATATCCAGTTCTGCCTGAATTCACTGTTACTTGTATGTAAGGATTAAATTCATAGTCATTTGCAAGAGCAATCATTTTTTTTTCTTGTTCTCTTTCAAGCATTTTGAAGTCCCTTAATTTTTCACGCAAAATCTTTTCCTTATCAGATTCCAAATCGTCCCTTATCTCAACTATCTTTTTACTCATTTCTTCTTTAGACACATTGCCATCACTGAATCGCTTTGTGACTGCCCCCTCAGATGCCTTTGCTTCTTGCTGTATTTCATCATATTTCATGTCATATCTCTTCGTTAACTCTAGTTTTTGATCTTCAAGCAGTATTTTCATATCTTTTATTTGCTGGTTTATCTCGCCTATCTTTACAAGTGCATCCTTTCTCTCAATGCTTTCTATGATGTAATCATCTGGATCATGAAACTCGGCTATTCCATCTTGAACCCATGTATTTGCAGTATTTTCAATAATACACGAGTATTTTTTGGATTCAAGTACATACACAACTACAAAACCATCATCACATCTTGTGATTGGAGAAACAGACTGTACATAATCAGATGGTACAACATTATCAGAAATCCCAGTGATTTCTCCCATACCGTGTTGTATCCACAATTCGGCAGTAGACATTGTAACGCAAACATAGTCATTTGCATGGAAACGATAGACAACAATCTCTCCTCCTATACATTCAGTTTTTGGATTTGTTTTTCCCAGTTCCTCCCAAGACACTGTATCGTCTGGATTAGCCGCGAGATAGGCAGGATTTGTTCTGAAATCTTCATAGTATTTTCTAAGCTGTTCACCAGTTATTTGAGAGTCTATGAATTGACCTTCTCTGTCAAAGAGTATCTGCTGGTTATAGTATGCTAGATTGTGTCTCACGTTAAATTGTGAATTTGCCTCTATCAATTCTATTCTCTTTGTTTCTGCAGCTATAAGATAGGCTTGTCTGGCATCATGCAATGAGCCTCCGTTTGCAACGATTCTTTTTAGAGCATCTCGCCCAGCCTGTACTTTTTGTTCTTTAAACTCAAACTGATCCCAAAATACACCTTGTGTTTGTGAATCAGAGACATTTTCAACAAACCTTGCAAAAGAATTCCTCGGAGAATAGTATTCCCAGAGTTTTTCCCAGTCTGCAAGATCCTGATTTAGCTTTGTCAGAGCATCATTTCTTTTCTCTTCCAATTCATTTTGTTTTTCAAGTTCTGCATATTCTCGTTGTTCTAGTTCCTCAATCCATTTTTTTGTCTGCTCTATTTTTCTTAGAATATCTTGAGCTACAGGATTGTTTTTCAGATCTTCAGACAGAGTGATTTGTTCATTTGTGTATATGCTGTCTGTTTGACCATATGCATGTTCAGATAGTGCCACTATTGTGATAACGCCAAAGCCCACGAGTACCAATCCAAACCAACTTGTAAGCAACAATGATCGCACAAAATACTAATGATTCATAAGTATTCCTCATAATTTACATCACCAGATAGACAGTTTGGGCAATTAGTGGACACGAATGTGTCTAAACATTTTTGAATAATTCACTGTTGCATCTGTATTTTTCTTTGATTGATCATAATTGAAAGAATAACTGATGCCAAAGAAATCAATGTTGCTGAAACAAATATTGCAACATATGCCGTTTCAGTTGGAAATTCTCCGCTTATCCCCTCAATGGTTCCGTTATAAGTGTCCTGAAATATACCTGCAAAAACAGGACCAATCGACATACCAACTAAATTCAAAAGCATTGCCATTCCAAGAGCAATTCCAGTGACTTTTATTGGAACAGAGACCAATATCACGTTGAAGCACCCCGCTATAGAGAGTGATAGTCCTACTGCAAGGATTGTAAGTTCCGCCATAACTGATGTTTCAGTTGCATGAAACATCACTAATAAAGAAAAACCTACGGTTGCAATGCAAGTGCCAAATAGTGTTATTCTGTAATTTTTGAACTTGTTTAGTAGAAAGCCGGAGATGGCAGTTGTTACCAAGAATACCAACATGAATGGTAGTTGTATGTTTGCTACTTTGAGGGCATCCCCACCAAATCCTAGAGGGATAGGACTTCGTACCATTACTGTTATGGTAAGATATACTGAGAAAATAGAAACGGAGACAAGCAACAGGATTAAGGTAGGAGGAAGAAAATTTCGATTAGTCATCAATTTCAAATCCAAAAGAGGTTGGTTTACTCTCTTTTCAGTAACGATAAAAGCAAAAAGGGATATTGCAGATACTGCAAAAAGTATCATCACGTAGTACCCTGCATCTTTAGTCTCAAGAAGAGTTATTGCACTCAGAAAAGCCACTATTGTTACAGTCAAAAGAGAAATTCCCTTTAGATCAAGTAATTTGTTAACAGCATAATTATTCTCTTTGGCCGTACTTGGATTTGAAGAAGGTATGAATCTCCAGATTATCATCCATAAAGCTATTGCAATAGGTAAGATTGCCACAAATGTTGCCTGCCATCCATAATTCTGGATTATTGCAGCGCCGCCAACAAGGCCAAATATTGCTCCTGTAGGGAATGTAGAGCCGAAAATGGTTTGGGCCATTGCAATTTTTTTTTCTGGAATAGTGGTTCGTATAATTCCAAATGCAACTGGGAACATAGCCATCCCAACACCCTGTAATACTCTTGCAAACAACATTATCTCAATATTTGTAGCAAATCTTCCGACTAGGACTCCAACTATGTATATCGGGATTATTACAAGTAGGATTTTTTTCTGGCCATGGATATCCGAAAGTCTTCCTGCAATTGGAGTCATAACAGCTGCTGCTATGATATATGCAGAAAGCATCCATGATGAGGCACTATATGAAATACCAAACTCCTCAACAAAGTCAGGAATTGCTGGGATAATCATGGTTTCATCAAACATGACAATCATTCCCACACAGCTCAAAATGATGATTGTTTTCCATGCAGACGTAGGAATCTTGTCAGATACAGAGACATCTTCAGGATTTGTCATTTTTCACATCAATTCTTTTTTGTATTATACAGATCCAGGTAGTTTTGTAGATTTTGAGATATTTTGTTTAGGTTTTCTAAGATATGTTTAACTTCATTTTCAGGTATATTCTTGATCGCGATTTTTTTAATTGATAATGCAGATTGAATCATACTATCTACCAATCTATCTGCCTTTGTGGTAATGAAGATCCTCTTTATTCTTCGGTCCTGTTTGTCATTTTGCCTTTTTACAAGGTGTTCTTTTTCCAATTTGTCAATCATAACAACAAGTGTTGGAGTTTCTATTCCAACTTTATCTGCAAGTTCCCTTTGTGTCATGCCAGGTTGAAGAGATAATGCATAGATAACTTTAGACTGTGCTAATCCTATTCCCACATTTTTGTTTAGCTCATAATCAAATATTTTTTGAAACATCTTTGTAGTGTTGTTAATTATAAATCCAATGCTTTTTTCATGATCATAATTTCTCATAGTAAGCTAATAATTAGATAGCTAGTAGATATTAGTTGCTCATTAATGAAATTATAATTTCTTTAACGACATATGAATTTCTACAATTTATAACTCCAATTCAATTTGTAAATTGAATTCGGTATGGCCAAGTCACCAAATTGGAAAACAGATTGAGTATATTGATTTGAAGCACTCTGATTACTAGTTTAATTACCACATGAAATCATAATGTTAATTCAGAATTCCAATTTCTTTCTGCTGTATGAATACATCCACAAAAAAGGTTTTAGTGGGTCCATGGGGACTCAGAAATAGTGGGTAAAATTGACGTCGGTAGGTGTGAAAATAAGAGTGTGTTTTAGTTTTTACTCGATTTTCTCTGAACGTTCTAGTTCAATTTGACAGGATGCAAAGTCAGGATTGAATGGCACCTCATGATTAACTGTGATTGTTTGTCCTGCAAGTGTTTCTACAAGAATTGCCTCTTTTGATAGATTCTCATCGTTAATGTTGTTCAGGACAAGATGTATTTCCAATCGATAGTTTTCATCAGATTTGCTCTCAACATTGAATTGAAATTCAACCATATCAGATTCGGACGAACAATTAATAGGATTGATTTCAAATCTCTCAGGTTCGTTACTCAAAACTACTATAGGAAGAAGAGATTTCGAGTTATACGAGCTAATCCCAAAAAACTCGTTAGTTGGAACAAAATACAAAGCAATCAGAATCCCAACAACAGAGATTGCAATACCGGATAGTATCTTTGTAGAGATCATTTCATCTAATGAAGAATTGAGATGGGTCTTTTGAA